>RGCL01000100.1 GCA_009919175.1 Betaproteobacteria bacterium | reverse complement strand
GGTGCAAGCGCCTGGAGGCCGAGAGCAAGGGCAGCATGAACTGCAACATCTTGCCCAAAGGTGTGACTGCCGCACCCGGTACCTTTGATGCCGTGCGCGATGGCCTGGCCGACATCTCCTACACGGTGGACGGCTACACGCCGGGTCGCTTTGTCTTCACGCAGGTGGCCGAGTTCCCCTTCCTGGGCGACAGTGCACTGGCCACCTCTGTGGCTTACCAGCGCATGTACAGCAAGTACTTTGCTCCCCTGGGCGAGCACCGGGGCGTCCATGTGCTGGCGGTCTTCACCCACGGCCCTGGCATCATTTTCAACAGCAAAAAGCCGGTGCTCTCGGCTGACGATGCGGCCAGCCTCAAGTGGCGCATTGGTGGCGGCAACATCAACGAATTGACCAAGTCGCTGGGCTGGAACACCTCGCTCAAGCCTGCACCGGCATCCTATGAACTCTTGTCCACCGGCGTGATGGACGGCACCCTGTTCCCCGACGAATCGGTGGAATCCTTCAAGCTCACCATGATCAAGCACGCCACCACCTTCCCCGGTGGCCTCTACAACACCAGCTTTGTGTTCATGATGAACCCCGACAAGTACAAAGCCCTCAATGCCCAGGACAAGGCCGTGGTCGACAAGATCTCCGGCGAAGTGGCCGCGCGCATCTTTGGTGAAGGCTGGGACAAGGTGGATGCCCAGTCTCGCAACGGTGCTCAGAAAGCCCAGGGCGTGCAGCGCGTCGTGGCACCTGCTGCCTTTGTGCAGGTCATCAGGGACAAGCAAGCGGCCCTGGAAGCCAACTGGGCCAAGCAAGTCGAAGCCAAGGGCTTGAAGGATCCCGCCAAGGTTTTGTCCGAGTTCCGCGCGGAAATCGCCAAGGTCAAGTGAGGCCTGCCTAGGCCTGATTCCCCTTCCACGCCGGGCTATCCACCCGGCGTGTTGTTTCACATGCCCCTGTTGACCTCATGCAGAACGTTCTGGATCGATTGCTCAAATGGTGTTGTGGCCTGGTCGCGGCCTTGGCATTGTTTTCTCTCATGTGTGTGACCGTGGTTGATGTGATCGGCCGCAAATTCGATCGCCCCCTGGCGGGTGGCCTCGAACTCACTGAAATCCTCATGGTGATGGTGATTTTTTCGGTCCTCCCGCTGGTGTCCTGGCGGGGTGAACATGTGGTGTTTGACACCCTGGACGCCTACACCTCGGACACCGTCAAGCGCTGGCAGAGGCGGCTGGTGCACTTGCTCAGCGCGGCCACCTTCTTGCTCACCGCTCACATCATGATGATTCGCGCCAGCCGCTTTGCCGACTACGGCGATGTCACCGAGCATTTCCGCGTGCCCATTGCCCCGGTAGCCCAGTTCATGGCGGCCAGCCTGGCTTTGGCTGCGGTGATCCACCTCATCCTCGCGCTGTTCAAACCCGATGGTCCATCCCATGCCATGGTGGAGCACCAGGAGGCCCAACATGATTGAGTCTGCCATCGCGTTCGCTGCGGTCTTCCTCCTGGCCTTGATGCGCATTCCCCTGGCCTTGGCCATGGGTTTCACCGGCTTTGCCGGTCTGGCCTTGATGCGCGGCATCAACCCTGCCATTGCCAGCACCAGTCAGGTCATTTTTGAAACTGGATTTCATTACGTGTTATCGGTCGTGCCCCTGTTTGTGCTCATGGGCAACTTCGTTTCCCGCGCGGGCATGGCCACGGAGCTGTTCCGTGCTGCCAATTCCTTCGTCGGTCATCGCAAGGGCGGGCTGGCCATGGCCACCATCATTGCCTCAGGCGGCTTTGGTGCCATTTGCGGCTCGGCGCTGGCCACGGCAGCCACCATGACCCGGGTGGCTCACCCCGAGATGACGCGTCACCGTTACAAGGAAAGTCTCTCCACCGGTGCCATCGCATCTGGCGGCACCCTGGGCATTCTGATTCCGCCCTCCACGGTGATGGTGATCTACGGCATCATCACCGAGACCGACATTGGCAAATTGTTCATTGCGGGCATCCTGCCGGGCATTGTGGCCATCGCTTGCCTGTGCATGGCCGTGGTGTACGTGACCTGGCGAGATCCGGATGCCGGCCCACCTGCCGAGCCATCAACCTGGTCCGAGCGCCTCCAAGCCCTCAGGGGCGTGTGGGGCGTGCTGGTGCTCTTCCTGGTGGTGATTGGCGGCATTTACGGTGGCTTTTTCACGGCCACCGAAGGCGCTGGGGTCGGGGCCATGGGGGCTTTCCTCTTTGCCTTGCTGCGCGGCACGCTCACCTGGCGGTCCCTCTTTGACATCCTTGCCGAGAGCGCGCGAACCACCGCCATGCTCTTTGCCATCCTCATTGGCGCGATGATCTTCAGCAGTTTTGTGAACTTCACCACCATGCCGGGTGACCTCAAGGAATTCGTCATCCAGTTCAGCCCTCACCCCATCATGGTGGTGGCCATGATGATGGTCATTTACCTCGCTTTGGGGTTGATCATGGAAGAACTCTCCATGGTCTTGCTCACCATCCCGGTCTTTTTCCCAGTCATCATGGGCTTGGGTTTTGACCCGGTCTGGTTTGGCATCCTCATCGTCACCATCGTCGAGATCGGCATGATTTCACCGCCCGTGGGCATGAGTCTTTTCGTGGTGAGTTCGCTGTTGCCGCAGGTCAAGCTCTCGACCATCTTCAAAGGGGTCTGGCCCTTTGTCATGGCCGATGTGGTTCGCCTGTGCATCCTCATGGCCTTCCCGGCCATCACGCTGATCTTGCCCAGCCTCATGGACTGAGCCAGGCCGCGCTGGCGATCATGCCCCTCAAATGATGGGGGGCTGGCTCAGCGCTCGTCGAAGCTCACCACCACGCGGGGCGTGAGCGCCCTGGCTTGGCAGGTCAGCACATAGCCTTTGGCGACCTCATCGTCCTGCAAGGTGAAGTTGCGCTCCATGCTCACTTGCCCTTCGAGCAACTTGCCCCGGCAGGTGCAACACACGCCGCCCTTGCACGAATAGGGGAGGTCCAGGCCGGCTTGCAAGGCCGCATCAAGCACCGAGCTCGTGGCCGGCAAGCCCAGGTCGTGGGCTTTGCCATCCACGATGATGCGCAAGGCCACCTGATCGCTGGGGACGGCACCCGTTGACGCGTCCGTGGCTGCCGATGCAGCCTGCGCGCCAGCTGGCCGTGCCGCTGTGGCAAACCGCTCGGTGTGCAGGTGTTGCTCGGGCACGCCCAAGGCCTTGAGCGCGGCCTCGGTGGATTCGATCATGCCTTCTGGGCCACAAATGAACACCTCGTCCATGCTGGCCACGGGCAACAAGGCCTGCACAATGGCTTTGACCTTGTCGCCATCGATGCGGCCTTGCAGCAAATCCACTTCCTGCGCCTGACGGGAGAGCACATGAATCATGGTGAAGCGATCGGCAAAACGGTCTTTGAGGTCTTGCAGGGCTTCGTTGTACATGACGGTGTTCATGCGCTGGTTGCCCAGCACCAGCGTGAACTTGGTCTGGGGTTGGTCTTCCAGCGTGGTGGCAATGATGGACAGGATGGGCGTGATGCCCGAGCCAGCAGCAAAGCCCACCCGGTGCACCGCACGGGGGCGATGCACGGTGAAGCGCCCCTCGGGTGGCATGACTTGCAGGTGATCGCCCGCCTTGAGGTGCTGGGCGGCCCAGTTCGAGAACAACCCACCGGCCACGGGGCGAATGCCGATTTCCAGTTCGCCCTCGCGAAGGTAGCGCCCATGCGAGCTGCTGATGGAGTAGTTGCGCCTGACCTCCTGGTCATGAAGCCGGGTGCGCAGCGTCAGGAATTGCCCTGGCTTGAAATCGAATCGCTCGCGCAACTCAGACGGCACAGCCAAGGTCACGGCCACGGCACCCGCCGCCTCGGGGCTGATGCGCTTGACCAGCAATTCATGGAACTTGGGGGTGCTCATGGCAGTGGGCTTTCATCAAATGGCTTTGAAGTGATCAAAGGGTTCCCGGCAATCCAGGCAGCGGTGCAGGGATTTGCAGGCGGTGGAGCCAAAGGCCGAGGTCTCGACGGTGTGCACGGAGCCGCAACGCGGGCAGGGCACGGCCACGCTGGCGGTGGCCTCGCGCACAAAGCGCAACACGGCCTCGCGGCCAAGGCCAGGCTGGGGATGTTGGCAACGCTCGGGCGGGGCAATGCCATAGGCGCGCAACTTCTCGCGTGCTGCATCCGTCATCCAGTCGGTGGTCCAGGCGGGCGAGAGGCTCACCACCACCTCGCAGGGCACCCCCTGTGCGCGCAGGACGGCTTGCACATCATCCTGCATCTGCCCCATGGCGGGGCAACCGCTGTAGGTGGGCGTGATCACAACCCGGATGGCCTCAGGCAAGACCTGGACCTCACGAACAATGCCCATCTCGCGCAAATTCACCACCGGGATTTCTGGGTCGCACACGGCTTCCAGCCACGACCACACCGTGGCTTCATCGGGCAAGGTGCTGAG
>RGCL01000099.1 GCA_009919175.1 Betaproteobacteria bacterium | reverse complement strand
AACACTGTTGTAGTTGTTCTGCACATAGTTGGTCGATTCGGAGCTGGACAACAAGTTGGACATCAACGAAGTTGAGGCGTCACCCGGGATGTTCTGCGCCACATACTGGGCCTGAACCGCTTTGCTCAGGTTGTCTACCGCATTGGCAGAGGTCGAGTTGGCCACCGCGTCGCCAATCACCGTGTTGACCGCGTCCAGTGCCAGACCTGCGGCCGTGGCCTTGGAGGTCAGCTTGGTGTTGTCCAAGGTCAAGCCTGCCGACGCGGCGGCGGTTTTGAGGGTACTGCTGGAGAGCAAGGTCGTGATCTTGCTGCCATCGGTCAGGTCAAAGCTCGCCCCTGTTTTGATGGCATCAGCAAAGGCTGTCATCACCGCCCCGGCCGCATCGTCAATCTTGTCGGCGGCGCCAGCGTTGCTGCTCGCGCCCACCACGGCTGCAGAGCCAGTCACGATCACGTTGGCCACTTGCAGCGCCGCCGCCTGCACCTTGGCAGCGACGACAGCATTGGCTGAGGCGCCGTCGTTGAGGACCGCCAGCGGGTCATAGCTCGCCAATGACGCACCCGCCGATTGCATCGCCGTGGTCAAGCCCAGGGCGCTGAGCACCTTGGCTTCCGGGTCGGCCACGCCAGCGTCTTTCAAGTAGCTCACCAGGGTGGTGAGTGGGTTCACCACCGAGTAATTGGCGGGGGCCTTCAGGATGCCTTTGAAAGCCAACTGCGTCGAGGTATCTATGCCGCCCACCACCAGCAGGTTGTAAGACGCGTAGGCCTGGTCAATCGTGCCAGAAAACTTGCCGCTTCCGTTGGTAATGCCAACCTTGATATCGCCCTGATCCACCTTGCCGCTCTTGTTCACGTCTACCCAGACCTCGGCACCGCTGATGTAACCGTCAGCTACCGAACCCGAGACGGCTTTTGGAGGTGTGGGTGAACTGGAACTGGATTTGGATACAGCAGCCACCGCGGCAATGCCGCCCAGTCCGGCCAGCAGGCCCATGAAGGGAGATGTGATGGATGCCGTCGCCGCGGCGGCCCCTGCGCCGGTTGCGCCGGCGGAGGTGGCGGACGCAGCTTCGCCCGCCGAGGCGCTTGCTGGGGCGGCAGGCGCAGCCGAGGTTGCAGCCGCCTCAGTCGCCACTGCTTTGCTACCGGGGGCAGGAAACTTCACCCACGACGAAGAGTCGGGGACGGTGGATTGGCTGAGTTGAAGTCCGTCAAGACTCTCATGTTCGACCGTCGCACTGAGTGGCGTGGTGTCATGGATGTCAGTGACGGGGGTCGAGCTGGCGACTGCATCTTGAACAGGGTCCGTCTTGAACAAATCCAGTTGCCTGGCTAGACGGAAATCGTCACGTGGTGGAGCGTCGGTATCGCGCTCCACCTCATGAGCTTCAGCTTGGACACGTCGGTGTTTGCCGGACGCTAGATGTTTTTGTTGTTTTTTGTTGCCAAACTTCTTGGATGTATCGCCTCTGCTCGAGTTCTGCATGCTTATACCGGATTTAAAAATCTTGATACTCTAGCTTATCCCAATATGGATGACTTGCAGAGAATTGTTCCCTAAATTGGAGGATATCGATCCACCATATGAATTCTTTTGAATTAATAATCGGGATTTCTGTTGTCAAATTGTGAAAATTAAGGGACTTCCGTTGGCGCTTCGCGGGTTTGGCTGGGGGAAACGCTGGTCAACAGTTGCAGCCACTGGGGTAGACAAATCCGGCGCAAATCAAAACGTTGGCGAACGGTGTCACGGGCTGCGCGTCGAATAGCCGTGCAGGCAGCAGGGTTACGCAACACATCGGCCACCCGATCGGCCAGGGCCTGGGTGTCATGGAAATTCACCAGCCAGCCGTTGACGCCATGCTCCACCACTTCCCGCACTGGCTCCGTGTCGGACGCCACCACCAGGGCTCCGGCCGAGAGGGCCTCGAGCATCGACCACGACAGCACAAAGGGATAGGTGAGGTACACATGACAGGCCGACACCTGCATGAGGGACAAAAAGTCGCGGTAGGGAATGCGCCCCGTGAAATGAACCCGATCCCAATCGACGGTGTCGCCCAGCTCGCGCCGGTAGAGCTCACGGTACGTGGCGGCTTGAGTCGGCCGGCTGCCGTAGCTGACATCATCGCCACCCACAATCACGGTGTGGGCACGAGGACAGCGACGCTGGATTTCCGGCAGGCTTCGCATCAAGACATGAAACCCGCGGTAGGGCTCCAGGTTGCGCGCCACATACGTGACTACTTCGTCCCCGGCGCGAAATCGCAAGCCCTGGGACTCGAAGGTGGCCGAGGCATTGGGTGCAATGGCATCGGTATCGATGCCCTCATGAAGCACCTTGATGTTGGCCCGGACCATCGGGGGGTAGCGTGAACACTGCCACTGAGTGGGGCTCACGCCCACGTCGCAATCGACCAGGCCCGGGAGTTGGGTGCTGTTCTTGATGCGCACGCGCGCCTGGTCATCGAGCGTCTGTGGAAACTCGGGATCGAAATCGATGTCGCCGCCACGGCCCTGGTAGAAGTACTCCAGGTAATGGATGTGTCTGGCCTCAGGAAAAATGTCCCGCACGAACAGCCCTTCACCCCAGCCCGGATGCACCAGCACGACATCAGGACGAAAGCCGCGCTCGCGCAAGGCCAGACACAGCCTGGCCACTTGCTGGCCGCGACGCACATGGCGTTCAAAGTCGCGCAGGTAGGGATGCGTCTGCGCCTGTACCGCTGGCGGCGCGGGATAGGCCAAGGTCTGTATGCGCGCGTGCAGGGGCGGCAGTTTGCGCAGATTGCCGTCCTCGCCCATCGCCACCACCTGGTGCGCCGGGTCCTGCGCCAATGCCCAGGCCACGTGCCGGAACTGCCCGGGAAAGTTTTGGTGAATGAACAAAAAGTTCATTCACGCTGTCAGCACGGAGTGGTCGGACAGTTTCCAGCCCCCGATGAAAGTGTTGCCGTTGAAAAACTTGAGTTGCTCCACATTGATGAGGGACTCGGTCACGGTGTCTGTGGAGCCCGGCTTGTGGAACACCAGGTCATAGGCACTGCCCGGGGCGACCGACTTCACCAGCACATCGGCGATGAGCTTGGGCGTGGCGGAACTGTCCTTGATGTGCCAGACCGTGGATGAGTCCACGGCCACGGTCAACGCACCGGTGAAGGAAGCCGCAACCGCCGCAATATCGATCTTCGCCACATCCACACCGGTGTCGCTCGCGGTGCCGCCAATGAGCGTGGTGGGCTCGGGGCCGGTTCCGCTCGTGATCAGCGACAGGTTCAACACGTCGCTGCCCGTGCCTCCCACAATGAAGCGACCGATGGCCGGCGTTTGCGATCCATTGGTGTGGGCACCGTCCTCAAAACCCATGGAAAGATTTTGCATGGACAGGTCGTAAACCGTCCCGGAGGACGTCAGCGTCGAGGTGTTGAAGCTGAACAGCTTCACCGGTCCGGACGGTGCATTGAGGCTGATGTAGGCCACCATGGTGGGATTGCCCGCATTGTTGGCAATGATGAAATCACTGGTCGACGGGGAGGACCCATCCACCACGGCAAAGCTGGCCTTGGTGGGGTCCAGCGAAAAGCCCAGATCAGCACTGCCAACTTTGTAGCCGGCCTTCGTCCAGACTTCAAAGGTGGAGGTGGTGGCACCGGTACCTGTCGTGGAGACCCATTTCAACTCCAGCGGGGAGGCGGAGCCGGACGGAGTCGACGAGCCGAAGCCGCTGGTGAATCCACTCGCATCATTGCCGCTCGTATCCTGCACCGCAGTGAGATCATCTCCGCTGGTGGGGTCGGTATAGGTGACCGAGCCGCTGGAGGCCGTGACCGAGGAGGCCAGGGTCAGGATCAACTGGTTGCCATTGACCGACAGGCTGTTGACCGCCACCGAGGTGCCGTTGAGTTGGACGCTGAATTGGGTCGCAGACGGCAGGTGCCCGCTATCGAGCGACTCCGAGAAGGTCAGGGTCATCAGATTGCCCGCCAACTGCGTGGACTGCAGGGTTGGGGACACGGTGTCGATGGCCTGCGAGTTCTGGGTGCTGGACGCGTTGGCATTGCCCGCAGCATCCGTCACCGCGCCGGCATTCAGGGTCAGTCCGATCGTGCCACTGGCGATGCCACTGTTGGGCGACACATTCACTGTCCAGTTTTTACCACTGCCGCTCACACTGGTGACCGTGCCGTTGGTGGGCGTAAAACTGCTGGTCGACAAGCCAGTCACCGACTCGCTGAAGGTGTAGGCGTAAGTCACATTGGTGGTGCTCGCATTGGCGGTGCCGATCACATCATCGGTCACGCTGCTCACCGAGGGGGCGATGAAGTCCTTGTTGAACCCCAAGCCGAATTTGCCCTGGGCATCGACCACCTTGGCCAATACCTGTCCCGAGGCACCGAGCGTTTTGCCAGTCATGTTCAGGGTGGTGCCGTTGACCTCTGGTGTGACGAGTGTGGACCAGGTGGTCCCGCCATCGTATGAAACCCGCACAGTCTGCCCAGCGGACAAGGCGGCAGACAAGGTTCCGGTCAGGTTGTAAGTCGATCCCGAAACCAG
>RGCL01000098.1 GCA_009919175.1 Betaproteobacteria bacterium | reverse complement strand
CCCACGGCCGCGCAACCCGCGGCAAAGGGGGACCAATCCATGAGGGACTTGTCGACCAGGAAGGTGCCCGCATTCCACAAATACAACACGGTAAAGAGCGCAAACCCCGTGAGCCAGGTGGAATAGCTTTCCCAGTAGAACCAATGCAGCTTGGTGTGGATCTTCTTGGGTGCCACCATGTACTTTTGCGGGTTGTAAAACCCGCCGCCATGCACCGCCCACATGGCGCCGTCCACCCCTTTTTCGAGCAAGTCGGGCGAGGTGGGTCGCTGCAGGTTGTTGTCGAGAAACACAAAGTAAAAAGAGGAGCCAATCCAGGCAATGGCGGTGATCACATGCACCCATCGCAACAACAGATTGGCCCAGTCCAGCAAATACGCTTCCATGTCGCCTCCATCTCGCGGGCATGTGGCCTTGGGCCAAAACCCGCTCACCCCAGGCTGGGGGATCCTTCACCACGGCGGGCGCTGTGAAGGCCGGTGATCGCGTCCAGGGTCCCTACCGATGACCCGCGCCGCTGCGACCGGGTCAAAGTGTATACAAAATCAACCCCCCATGGGCGACTTCAAGTCAAACCCAACAACCTCACCGCGTTGCCTTTGAGAATACCGGGCATCACTTCTTCCCTGAAGCCCGCCACCTCGAAGTCCTTCATCCAGCGCTCGGGGGTGATGAGCGGGTAATCGGAGCCAAACAGCACCCGGTCTTTGAGCAGGGTGTTGGCGTACTGGATGAGTTGCTTGGGAAAGTACTTGGGGCTCCAGCCCGACAAATCGATCCACACATTGGGCTTGTGCATGGCCACCGACAAGGCCTCGTCCTGCCAGGGCCAGCTGGGGTGCGCCATGACGATTTGCATGTCGGGGAAGTCAATCGCCACGTCTTCGAGCAGCATGGGGTTGCTGTACTGCAGGCGCAAGCCGCCGCCGCAACGCATGCCCGAGCCAATGCCGCTGTGGCCGGTGTGAAAAATCGCTGGCATCTTGTAGTGGTTGACCACCTCGTAAATGGGCCAGGCCATCTTGTCGTAGGGATGAAAGCCCTGAACGGTGGGGTGGAACTTGAAGCCCTTGATGCCCTCTTGCTCGATGAGCCGCTCGGCCTCGCGCGCGCCCATCTTGCCCTTGTGCGGGTCGATGGAGGCAAAGGCCATCATCATGTCGCTGTTTTCTTTGGCGGCGGCGGCGATCTCCTCGTTGGGGATGCGGCGGCGCCCCAGCTGGGCTTCGCTGTCGACGGTGAACATCACCAGGCCAATCTGTCGCTCGCGGTAATAGGCCACGGTCTCGGCAATGGTGGGGCGACGGTCTGAGCCAAAGTATTTGTCGGCGGCGCGGTCGTACTCTTCACCATAGGCATCAAAGGGGTTCCAGCAACTCACTTCGGCATGGGTGTGGATGTCGATGGCTTTGAGATGGGCGTGGTCCATGGGTGTCTCCTCATTGGTGAAAACCCCAGTGAAATGGCAGGGGCTCGCGCTTGTTTTGATTATTGCCCATAACCATAATTCGGTCTACTTTTTTGAGGTCTTTCATGTCCCAAGCCGAACTCCAAGTTGAACATCAGGGTGCCGTGACGGTCGTGCGCCTGAACCGCCCGAGCAAGCGCAATGCCCTGAGCGACCGCTTGGTGTTGGCCATCCAGGAAGCCTTCCTCCAATTGCCCGCCACCACGGGCGCTGTCGTGATCGACGGTGCTGGTGAGCATTTTTGTGCCGGCCTGGATTTGAGCGAAATCCGCGAACGCGATGCCGTCGAGGGCTTGCACCACTCGCGCATGTGGCACAAGGCCTTGAATGAAGTCGAACAGGGGCGTGTGCCCGTGGTCGCCGCCTTGCACGGCGCGGTGGTGGGCGGCGGGTTGGAACTGGCCAGCGCCTGTCACATCCGGGTGGCCGATGCCACCACCTTCTACGCCTTGCCCGAAGGCTCGCGTGGGATTTTTGTGGGCGGCGGTGGCTCGGTGCGCATCCCGCGCCTGGTGGGCACGGCTCGCATGAGCGACATGATGCTCACCGGCCGGGTCTACAACGCGGTCGACGGCGAACGCCTGGGCTTTGCCCAGTACTTGGTGGACGAGGGTCAGGCCTTTGACAAAGCCATGGCCCTGGCGCAGCGCATTGCCACCAATGCCCCCCTGACCAATTACGCGCTCATGCATGCCTTGCCGCGCATTGCCGACCAACCGTCAGACCATGGCTTTTTCACCGAGTCCCTGATCGCGTCGATTGCCCAAAGCGCCCCTGAAGCCAAGCAACGGGTTCGAGATTTCCTCGAAGGCCGCGCCGGCAAGGTGCAAAAGTCCGACTGACCCAGGCCAGCGCAAAGCCCCAGGAGGTGTCCGTGTCCAGCCCCCAATTTCGTCACCTTGAATTTGGCGTCACCCGCATTGAGCGGCGCGAAGCAGCCCATGGGGTTTGTTATGTGAAGGCAGAAAACGCACTGCCCGAGCCCCCCGTGAGCCTGGTCGAGCGCATGGCGCATTGGGTCCAGGTCCAACCCGATCAAACCTTCATGGCACGCCGCGCTGCGCCCGCCCAGGCGGGTCAGGCGCGTGGCGACTGGCAGCACCTCACCTATGCCCAGGCCTGGGGCAAGGCCCGCGCCATTGCCCAGGCCTTCATCGACCGGGGCTTGAGCGCCGAGCGCCCCGTGGTCATCCTGAGTGAAAACAGCCTCGAGCATGCGCTCATGGCCCTGGGCGCGCTCATCGCAGGCGTGGCCTATGTGCCCGCCTCCCCGCCCTACTCGCTGGTGAGCCAGGACTACGACAAGCTGCACCACATCATGCGCTTGTGCACGCCCGGCCTGGTGTTTGCCAGCGACGCCCGCTATGCCAAGGCCATTGCGGCCACTGTGCCTGCCGATTGCGAGGTGGTGCTGTGCGAGGGCGACGTGCCCGGTCGCGCCCACACTGCGTTCGCTGCCCTGTGTGACACGCCCGTGACCCCAGGCGTGGACGCAGCCCGTGCAGCCATCACGCGCGACACCATCGCCAAGTTCCTGTTCACCAGCGGGTCGACCAAGTTGCCCAAGGCCGTGATCAACACCCACGGCATGCTGACGGCCAACCAGCAGCAAATGGCCTTGTCCATGCCCGTGCTGACCAAAAAGCCCTTGGTGCTCATCGACTGGCTGCCCTGGAACCACACCTTTGGTGGCAACCACAACTTTGGCATGGTGGTCTTTCACGGTGGCACGCTCTACATCGATGACGGCAAGCCCACGCCCGCATTGGTGGGCGAGACGCTGCGCAACCTGCGCGAGATCGCGCCCACGGTGTATTTCAACGTGCCCACCGGGTTTGAAGCCATTGCCAACGCCATGAAGACCGACGACGCCTTGCGTCGCAATCTGCTCTCCCGCGTGCAAATGTTTTTTTACGCCGGTGCAGCCTTGGCACAGCCGATTTGGGACAGCCTCTACGAAAGCCAGGAACGCGAAATCGGCGAGCGCATTGTCATGACCACAGGTCTGGGCATGACCGAGTCCAGCCCCTTTGGCATTTTTGTCACCAACCCGAATGTGCGCGCTGGCGATCTGGGCGTGCCCACGCCGGGCATGGAGCTCAAGCTCGTGCCCATTGGCGACAAGACCGAGGTGCGCTATCGCGGCCCCAATGTCACGCCCGGCTACTGGCGCATGCCCGAGGAAACCGCCGAGTCCTTCGACGAGGAAGGCTTCTTCAAGACCGGCGATGCGGTGCTCTGGATCGACCCGAACAACATGCACCTGGGTCTGAAGTTCGACGGGCGCATCGCCGAGGACTTCAAGCTGGCCACGGGCACGTTCGTGAGCGTTGGCCCCATGCGCAGCAATATCATCGCGGCGTCTGCGCCCTATGTGCAGGACGTGGTGATCACCGGCCTCAACCGCAAAGAGGTAGGCGCCATGCTTTTTCCCACGCCCGCCCTGCGCAGCCTGAGCGGCTTATCCCCTGACGCGCCCATGAGCGAGGTGGTGACCGCAGCCCCCGTGCTGGCGCACTTTCAGCAGGTGATCAACACCTTGGCCCAATCGGCCACGGGCAGTGCCAATCGCGTCGCGCGCCTGTGTGTGTTGGCCGATCCGCCCTCGCTCGACAAAGGCGAAGTCACCGACAAGGGTTCCATCAACCAGCGCGCCGTGCTCAAGCACCGCGACGCCATCGTCCAGGCCTTGCACGAGGGCACACAGCCCGGCACGGTCTTGCCCACCACGGCCTAAGAACCATGACCAAAACCGTTGTCCATGAAGTCGAGGTGACCTTTGGGGATTGCGACCCGGCGGGCATCGTGTTCTTTCCCAACTTCAGCCGCTGGATGGACACCTCGTCGCTCAACTTCTTCATGAAGTGCGGCGTGCCCCCCTGGCGCGAACTGGTCAAGACGCGCGGCATCATTGGCACGCCCTTGCTGGAAATCCACACCCAATTCCTCAAGACCGCCACCTACGGCCAGACCCTGCAGATCCACACCAGCGTCACCGAGTGGCGCAACAAGGTCTTCATCCACAACCACCAGGTGCGTCGCGGCGACGACCTGATTTGCCAAGGCACGGAGACGCGTGCATTTTGTGTGCG
>RGCL01000097.1 GCA_009919175.1 Betaproteobacteria bacterium | reverse complement strand
TCGTATCACTCTGCCATGGCACGATACAAGCGCAAGAGGGCCTTGCCGAAGAATTTAAGCGTTCCATTCAGTCCGCCGTTAATACCCACCCGATGACCTTGTCCGCTGCACGTGGTGCGGAAGCATCGGGACAAGATGAAATGGCTGCTAAATGGCAGAGATTTCCAAGCCCTACGTTTCAGCGCCTGGTCCCTCAAGGAAGCGTCAGTTCAACCAGTATCAATCGATTGTTGGTGGAGCAACCACTGTATGCCGGTGGACGAATTGAAGCCGGCATCGAGGCCGCCAGCAACCGTCGTGTGGCGAGCCAGTCTTACTACGAACAGGTAACCCAGGACATAGCCATTAAATTGGTTGGAGCTTGGTTTGATTGGCAGCGAAGTCGCCATCGCATTGAAATCGTCAACGAGGCGCTGGACGCGCATCGCCGTCTCAAACAGCAAATTGATAACCGGGTTCAGGAGGGCGTGAGCAGTTCCACCGACTTGGCGTTGGCCATCGCCCGTCTGGGTCAGGTTATGAGCGATTTGGCCCAGGCTGAATCCACGCTGGCGGTGGCTCGAGGCCAGCTCAGGCAGTTGGGGGGGGACCAATATGACCGGCTGGTGGCGATGGACGGCGCCTTGTCCATGGATACCTTTCCCAAGCCACAGCCTGAGTGGGAGACCCTGGCCCTGTCCCGAGATCCGTTGGTGGCCCGATTGATGGCCGAACGTGATGCGGCAGACGCTGACATTCGCTTAAAGCGCAGTCAAATCCTGCCCACGGTGAGCGTGGTTCTAGAGAAGAATTACACGGAAAACCTTGGCTATCCTTCGCAGCGTTCCTGGATTCAGGTGTCGGCACAACCGGGAGCCGGGTTGTCCAGCATGTCTTCCATCGGTGCAGCCGTTGGCCGCAAAGAGGCGTCCGAGCAAGCGATTCGCAACGCCGAGTTGGAATTGCGTCAAAACCTCACCATGGAGATGGCCAGCTATACGGCAGGCAGAGATCAATCGGCCGTGGTCGGTCAAATCAGCTTGTCGAGTAAAGAAGTGGCCGAATCCTACGCCCGCCAGTTTGTGGCAGGACGAAAGAGTTGGCTCGAAGTGTTGAATGCGGTGCGCGAGGCTATGCAGGCACGCTTGCAGGTGCTCGATGCCAAAACCATGATGGGTCAATCCGCATGGCGATTGCACCTCAGAGCCTACGGCCTGAGTGACGGGCCAGTCCGGTAAAGAGAGAACTGTTACAAACCATGTCAGACCCATCAAAGGATATTGCTCCCACCCAGTCACTGGCCTTGTTCCGTGCCGCCATCTTCAAACGCCGTCGCGTCTTCACCGAGGCGGGGTTGGGTACCTTCGTGCTCAACCTGATTGGACTGGGCACGGCCATGTACAGCATGACGGTGTACGACCGTGTGATTCCCAACAGCGGCTTCGATACCCTGTGGGTACTGACCATCGGGGTAATGGGCGCGATTGTGCTGGAACTGGTCATGAAGCAAGTGCGCGCCCGCATGGTGGACCGTGCTTGCAAATACATTGACATGGAATTGTCTGACCATTTTTTTGGCCGTGCGCTGGCCATTCGAATGGATGCACGACCCCGATCAATCGGCACCTTTGCCGCGCAGATTCGCATGTATGAATCGGTTCGCACCTTCCTGACCTCAACCACCCTGTTCGTGCTGGCCGACATACCCTTTGCGTTCATGTTCGTGGGCGTGATTGCCATGATCGCCGGTCCGGTGGCGTTGGTACCTTTAATCCTGATACCTGTCTCGGTAGGAACGGGATTGATGTTCACCAAGCCCTTCGAGCGCATGTCGGCCACCAATGTGGCAGAGTCGAATTACAAAAACGGCTTGCTGATCGAGTCCATCGACGGCATCGAGACGATCAAAGCGCAGGCGGCCGAACGCACGTTCCGTCATCGCTGGCATGCGTTGACCTTGAAATTGGCCGACAACGAACTCGACATGAAATCCATGTCGGGGTTGTCCACCAATTTGACTCAACTCATCCAGCAAGTCTCTTATGTGGGCATGATCGCCACGGGCGTATTCGGGATCGTGAGTGGCAACCTCACCATGGGCGGACTGATTGCGTGCTCCATCATCAGCGGTCGGGCATTGGGCCCTTTCTCGCAGATCGCGAGCCTGCTGGTGCAGTGGCAGCATTCCAAGTCGGCCCTGAAAGGTCTGGAGGCCATCATGCGCTCACCGATCGATGGCGAGACGGAGCCGGGTCAACGGCCGATCGAGCCGGAATCCTGCGCGTGTCACCTGCGACTCGAACAGGTGCACTTTGCCTACGAGCCCAACCAGGACGCCCTTGAGGTGCCCAGCTTGCAATTCAAGCCTGGTGACCGGGTTGCCGTCATCGGCAACATCGGCTCGGGCAAGTCAACGCTGCTCAAGATTCTGGCTGGGTTGTACAAGCCAACGACAGGTCGCGCTTTTCTCGATGGGGTTGACATGTCGCACCTGTCACCTGACTTTGTTCGACGTCACATCAGTTACCTGCCCCAAGATGCCCGGCTGTTCAACGGCACCCTGCGTGACAACCTGATTCTGGGTTTGCCGCAAGACCCCGGTGATGAGGTCATCCTGGACGCCGCCCGCAAAACAGGGCTCGACAAGGTGATTTCCGCCCATCCCCGTGGCCTTAATCTGTTTATCTCAGAGGGTGGCATGGGCCTGTCCGGTGGTCAGCGCCAACTGGTCACGCTCACTCGCTTGCTGTTGTCGTGCGGCAATATCGTGTTGCTGGACGAGCCGACCTCTTCGTTGGATGGCCCGGTCGAGGAGCAGTGCATCCAGGCCTTGATGGGGTCAGTCAATCCCCAGGGGGTGCTGTTCATGGTGACCCATAAAAATCTCTTGATGCGACACGTCAATCGGGTGGTGTTGATGGACCGGGGCAAAGTGGTGCTAGATGGTCCCCGTGACGCCGTGCTTGCCAAATTGATGCAAAAACCTGCCCCCGTGACAGCGCAGGAGGCTGTTGCTCCTGGCGCGCCGGCTGCTTGATCCGAGAGTTGTTGATGAGTACAGGAAAACCACCAAGCCAAGACGTTGAGCATTACGGCCAGTCTCGTGTCGTGCTGTTGTTGTCCATTGGCATCTTTGCGCTGTTCGTTCTGTGGGCTTATTTTGCCGAACTCGATCGCATCACGCGTGGGGTGGGGCAGGTGATCTCCAGTAGCCGAAGTCAGGTCGTTCAATCGTATGACGGCGGCGTGCTGGAGCGACTCCTGATCAAACCGGGTCAAATGGTCAAAAAAGGACAGTTGCTGGCTGTGCTGGATCCGACCCGATCGGAGGCTAACTACGAAGAGACCCGTGCCAAGGTGATGTCACTCAAGGCGCAAATCGCTCGCTTGAATGCCGAGATGCTGGACAAGCCGCTGGTGTTCTCAAAAGAAGTCAAAGGCATGCCCCTGATGGTGACGGCGCAGACTGAGTTGTACCAGAAGCGCCGCAAAGCACTGCGCGAGGACATCGAGTCGCTCAACCGTTCGTTGGACCTGGCCCAGCAAGAACTGAAGATGAATGAACCCTTGCTGGCTGCCGGCGACACCAGTTTGGCCGATGTGCTCAGGCTTCGACGCCAGGTGGCAGAGTTGCAGGCGCAAATCACGACCCGCCGCAACAAGTATTTTCAAGACACCCAAGCCGAGCTGACACAGGCCGAGAGCGAACTGGCCAGCATCACGCAAACCATGAAGGCGCGACGCGATGCCTTGGACCGGACCGAACTGCGTGCTCCCATGGCGGGCCTGGTCAAGTCGATTCGCATCACCACCGTGGGCGCTACCCTCAAGCCGGGGGAAGAAATTCTGGAACTGGTTCCCGCCGAAGACGACTTGATCGTGGAGGTTCGCATCCGTCCCCAGGACGTGGGCTACCTGCGGCCTGGCCTGCCGGTCACGGTCAAGATCGACGCTTACGACTACACGATTTATGGCACCTTGAGCGGAACCCTGGACTACCTGAGCCCGGACACTCTGAACGAGGAACTCAAGCCCAACGAGCAACCGTATTACCGGGCCCAGGTCAAGATCGTGACCCGGCAATTCAGCGCCCGGCCGAACGAGGCCATCGAGTTGCAGCCCGGCATGACGGCCACCGCAGAAATCAAGACTGGATCCAACACCGTGCTCAAGTACCTGACCAAGCCCGTGATCAAGACATTCAGCGAGGCGATGCGGGAACGCTGATGTCAAGTCATTGCCTCGGGCTGGCGCCCTACTGCCTCGAGGTTTATTAATCTTAAAGTGTGCACTTTGCGTGCTTTACTGGGGTTTACATTTTTTCATATTTTTCAGGGATGGGCGGCTGGAAAAACCGACACCATTTGATTACTCGACGTCTTTTAATTGCGGGTTTTATCTAGCCGAAGCATCACAACGGCCTATTTAAAAATTATCATCATGGGAAGTGCATCTTCAGGCTTCGCGCCTGGCGTGTTTCGTGTGTGTGTGATTTGTTGATTTCATCAATCAATAGAGGTGGACAGTATGGCGACATTCCAATGGTCAAGCGTACAGAACTATCAGGTTCTTGCATCCACCGACACCCTGAACTTTGACGACGCCACGGTA
>RGCL01000096.1 GCA_009919175.1 Betaproteobacteria bacterium | reverse complement strand
ATGTTCAGTTGCGGCGAATTCTTCAGCACCAGGGGTTCGGATGCTATGACCTTGAGATACAGTTTGTCCCCTGCATTCAGATAGTCATTCTGCCGACCAACAGTCTTACTTTCATCAACAGCGACACTAACGATGGTCGGTGCCGTGCCGTCAAAATTGTAGCTGCCGCTTCGAATGGTGACGTTGCCCGCAGCATCCACCGCCTTGAGTTTGATTTCAGTGATGCCATTGGTCACCGCGTCGGTCAGCGTCAGGGTTTGAAGACTGCCGGTGGCATTGGCCACCTTGGCTCCTTGGGCGTCCCCCACATCAACACCGTAGCCTTTACCCACATCAATGTAAAGCTTGGCCCCCTGCTCTGCCGTGAATTGCAGGGTGGGTTTGTCAATGTTGGACAGGCCGTCGCCCTTCACGCCCGAGTCGGAACTGTCGGCGAAGGAAAACGCCGTCATCAAGGGCGCCAGGGTATCCACCGTCACCGTCTTGGTGACGACGGCGGTGTTGCCCACCGGGTCACGCGCCTCGAGGCTGAAAATCTTGTCCTTCCCTTGTCCGAGCGACTTCAGGTCATTGCCGGACAATGAAAAAGACCACTGACCGTCGCTGTTGGCCGGAACCGTCCCCATGATGGTGAGCGCATCACTCTTGCCCATGGAGAGGGTGATGAGGGCGCCCTTATCGGCCGTTCCGGTGAGCGTCAGTCCGCCCTTGGCGTTCAACGCAGCGATGTTGATGGCGCTGTCGATCCATGGGCTGGTGATGACCGGCTTGGTGATCTGGGTATCGACCAGGATGTTGGACACCGTGGTGTCCTTGCTCTGGTTGCCAGCCAGGTCGGTGACATAAGCGGTCAAGCTTGTGAGTCCATCGGCGGGCACCTTGCTGGCAGCAACGGTGGTGGACCATTGCCCCCCTGCCCCGGCCACCGCAGTCACGGTTTCCTTTTCCCAGTTCAGCGTGACGGTGCCCCCCGGCTCTGCGGTCCCGCTAAGCGTGATGCCTGCCGTTTTTTCGGCCAGGTTGACCTGGTTGTCGATGGCGATGGCGTTCACGCTCGGGGCATTGGGCCCGAAATTGTCCACAATGAAGGTCAAGGGCTTGCCCATCACGCCCTGGTTGCCGCCGCTGGCCTCCACCACCGCACGCAGGGTGTGCGCACCATCCGGCAGCGATTTTGCGCTGAACGTGTAAGTGCCTTTGTCAACAGCCGTCGGTTCAATCAGCGTCAAGCCGTCATAAAACTTGATGACATCCAATGGACCCAGCGTTCCACTCACGGTGGCAACCACTTTCAGATCCGTGGGGGCTGCCAGCGTCGTCACCCCATTCGCATTGAGTTTGCCCACCGAGGACGGCAAGGACAGCGCCACCGTGGCGGTGGGCACGGTGGCATCCACCGCAAACGCATAGGCCGCACTGGCGGTGCCTGTGTTGCCGGCGGCATCCACCACCACCGCCGTCATGCTGTGCTTGGCATTGGTCAGTGCGGTCGGGGTGAAGCTCCAGGCCGTGCTGTCCTGATCGAGGACGGCTTCGCCTAGCAACACCGTGCCGTCGAAAATCTGAATCGTCTCGCCATCGCCCAGATCTTTAACGGTTCCCGACAAGGTGGGGGTGTTGTCCTTGGTCGTGTCATTGGCTTTGACCGCTGGGCTCGAGCCGGGCGCGTTACTGGTCACCGCTTCAATGGTGGGCTTTGCAGCAGGACCCTCGGTGTCCACCTGAATGCTGTGGGTTGTGGCCGTGCTGACGTTGCCAGCCGCATCCCGGGCCGTGACGCTCAACTCGACGTCACCTTGAATGACGTTGCCACTGTCGGACGGCAGGTCACTGCCGGCAAACTTCACCGACCACAGGCCGCCAACCGCCGTTGCCGTCTTGACCACAGATCCCACCTTGCCAGGCCAGGTCACCGTCACCACGCTGTCGGGTTCCGCGGTTCCCGAGACCACCACACCGGCGGTTGATTCCTGCAGGTTGATCACATCGTCAACCGCCACGGTCGACACGCTGGGGGTCGGGGGGGCGGTGGTGTCGATCACCAGGCTGAGCGTCTTTGCGTTGCTGCTCACATTGCCCGCCTGATCCAGCAATACCGCCGTCAGTTGATGAGGCCCTTCGCTCAACTCGTCCTGGACACCAATCTCCAATTTCCCTGCTTTGATGTGCGCAGCGGTCAACTTGATGGGCTCGCCGATCTGGAGCGATCCGTCACGCAACACCACGGTGTCACCCGGCACGGCGGCCGTGCCATCGGTGTTGGTGGTGTTGAACACAACGGTGATGGTGGGGGTGTTGTCTTTGGTGGGGTTGGTCGCAGACAACTGGGGAGCCAACGGCGCGATCTTGTCCAGCGCCTGACTTTGAGCGGCCGAGATGGCAGCCAGGACGGTCTTGGCATCGCCCCCCGCTGCGACGGCCACCGCGATGCTGGCCGATGCATCGGCAATGGCACTCTTGACGGCCAGGCTGGCTGACGATGCCACCCCGGTCAGGGATTTGTCCAGCACATTGCCGATGACGCTGGCATCTTCCAGCTTGATGGTGCCACCGGTGTTGTTGGCCAGGGTGGTCGCCAGATTGCTGATCACCTCATTGCCGGCCCCTGCACTGGCCGAGTTGGCCAGCACCGCGATGGTGGCGACTTGAGCAGCAGCTTTTTGAGCGCCCGTATTCTTGGAGGCAATCGGGTCGTAGGCCAGAAGACTTTCATTGGCACCCAGCGTAATCCCCAAATTTTTAACCACCAGTGCTGCTGCTGCCTTCGCTTTTGCTTCGGCACTCTCCGAACTCGTGTCACTGGCCACCAGGGACTGCACCAGGGTGGAGAGCGGGTTAATGGTGAACGAGTCCGCCGGGGCCGACAGCGACAGGGTGTTGGCCACACCCGTGTCGGTGTTGATACCGCCCTGGACGATGATGGCACCAGCGGGCGCCCCCTTGTTGAGGAAGAAGTTACCGGCGGAGTCGGTCTTGCCCGCAAAGTAGTCGGTTGCGTCGACTTTGCCGTTGTTGTTCAGGTCTACATAGACACTGGCGTTTTTCAGGTACCCGTCAGCGGCCAGACCGTTCTTGAAGTCGCCAACATAGTTGCCGAACAGGTCTTGTATGCCTGCGATATCGCTGGGATCTGTAGGGGCGGTGTATTTGATGCCGGGGGCGCCATCGGGCCACGCGTTCTTCATGGTGAGACGAACTGTGTGGCTATCTAACAGTGCCACACCGACAATTTCATTACCTGCAAGTGCTGCAGACAAGGTAAATTTCGCTGCATTTGGCAAACGATTACCGTTTAGCGCCTCATCAAACACCAGATCGACAGTTTTAGCCGTGCCGTCCCACACAATGGCCGAACCGTTCGAAATCAGTTGGGGCGCCAGCGAGTCAACCTTAATATCGGTCACGTCCCGCACCGCCGCTGAAAGCACGTGCAGGGCTTGCCCCGAAGCATTGGTGATACTGCCCCCATTGAGACTGAAGGCGTTGGCGTCGAGCGAGATGCCGTCGGTGTCCAATAAATCCGCACCCACGGTGTATTCGAAGGTCAGGATTTTGGGGTCACTACCCGGGACCGTCACATAATTGGCCTGCACCACGGTAGCCCCGATTTTGATGGCAAGACTAGGCGACCCCGTCACAGTGACGTTTTCATCAAAGGTCAACGTGAAGGTGATCTTTTCCCCTGCCACATAGATGCGAGGCCCTGTTACCAACGAAACCACCGGATCAACTTTCGCCGTCACATCCTTGGGCGGTACGGCAGGCGTCGAAGTGGACGTGGTATTAGCCGAGAAAAAGTCTGTAGCAATGCCCACGCCCACAGCAGCAGCAGCGATCAGCCCGGCCTGGACGGTCGCGGCAGTGGCCGCAGCAGTGCCAGTGATTGCAGACGTAGCGGCCGTGGCTTCAGCCGCCGCAGATGCCGCACTGCCGGCGGCCCCAGTAGCGCCGGTGGCGGCGCTGGAACCCACACCCGCATCGGTCATCACCGTGACCGCTGGGGTAGCCTGCGCCCACAACGAACCGGAGAGTTCGAAGGGGGTAGAGGTCGAGGCGGCAGCGTAGCTGGCCTGACTCAGTTCAGCCAGGTTGTCGGCGATTGCGTCTTGGCCAGCGACTGCGCCTGGCTTGGCTCCCTCGCTGGCGTCAACCGGCAATGATCGGCTCGCATCGGCCAAACGTTCGGCCTGACCCGTAGGCGAATCGACTGACGGCATGTCCAGGGCCAGGTCAAGCTGGCGACCTTTCTTCAATGCCTTCTTGCTCTTCTCGCCCACTTTGGATTTCTTGATCATTGCAATTCTCTTATTCAAACGCCAACAAAAAAACTTTCATGCCATGCAACGGGCCTTAAAGCCCGATCACATGACCCTCAAATCACCTGCCATTGAGAGGCGGGCACACTCAGGGTGGCCGCCAGCTTCGAAAAATACGTCGGGTCGATCGACTCGACCAAGGCACTGCCCGCAGGTGCAGACCAACTGCCGTTGACATCGCCCCTGAGCACGCCGACGAAATTCACTTGGGCGGCAGATGACCCCGACACCGTTACCGAGGTCGAACTGTCCCAGGTCACGTTGTCCTTGTTGATGCCGCTCAGCACACTGGTCTCGGGCAGCATCACCCAAGCGGCCGCAGGCGCCTGCGACACAGGCATGCCCACCGCCATCTTCAGGATCGCCAGCGCGTCCATGCTGGTGACTTTGCCATCGGGCGTGTTGCCCGAGGCACCCGCCACATCGGCCGCAATGAACTGGTAAGGCGATGCCGCCACCGGCGCCTGCGGCCCCGTGCCATCCGGGTCTGTGTTGGGGTTGAGGTTGACTGCCA
>RGCL01000095.1 GCA_009919175.1 Betaproteobacteria bacterium | reverse complement strand
AGTGGCGCGCCTCCATGGCCTGCCCCGACGAACTCATCACCACGCGCATCGACATTACGAAGCATCTTGGCGCTAAGCGCCGTGCAATTCAGGCACATGCAACGCAGATCAAAAGTGATGGCCCGCTGCTCGCGTTGAGTGAACAGGATTACATTGATCTCGGTGCCTATGAACAGTATCGCCTCGTCGCGCACCGGCTTGCCGCTCCACCAGAATTTCCTGAATCAGATCTCTTTGAGGGCCTTCGGTAACGAACGCCTAGTTTTTTGAAGCACCCTGCACGGCATAGATGCGGGATCGGATCGCGGTAAAGGCGAGGGCGAGCAAGAAGAGCAGCGTCTCCAAGATCACGATAGCTGCACCTGATGCGATGTCGAGCGAGTAGCTCACATACAACCCAACAACCGCGGCTGAGACGCCAATCAGTGCCGCAACTCGAATCATTGCGGTGAATCGCTTAACCAAGAGTTGCGCGGTTGCTGCAGGTGTCGTGATCATCGCCACCACCAGAACGATTCCTACGGCCTGCAGGCTGATCACAATCGTGACGGCAATGAGGATCAGCAGCAGGTCATCGAGGCGTCGCACTGGAAGTCCTGCAGCGCCAGCCCCGAGTGGATCAAACGTGCTGAAAAGCAACTCCTTCCACAAGAGTCGAAGAACGAGAAGGAGGCCAAACACCAGCAGCATCAGGGCTTGCAGATCGCCCACGCTAATTCCGAGCACGTCACCGAAAAGGAAGTGGAAGAGGTCCCCAACATAGTTCGGTATAGAAGAGAAGATCGCAACGCCGAGTGCGAACATGCCGGCAAAGAGAACGCCGATGATCGCATCTGATCGGAGACCCGAGCGACGCGCGATCGCGCCAATGCCAAGGGCGGTACCGATAGCAGCGATTGCACCGCCGAAAATGATTGGCGCACCAACTAGGTAGGCGATCACGATGCCAGGGAAGGCGGCGTGGCTGACCGCATCACCGATGAAGCTCATCCCCTTGAGCACAACGAAGGAGCCAACGATCGCGCATGCAACGCCAACGAGTGCACTCGCGATCAGGGCGCGCACAAAGAAGTCGTAGCCGAGCGGCGCAAGGAGAAAGTCGAGCGGGTTCATTCGTGCCCCTCATGCGCGCCGTGGGAGTGGTGAGGGTCGTCCAGGAGGACAACCCCGCCGCCGGCGAGCGGAACGAGATGTCCGCCATACGTCTTCTCGAGCACCCCTTGATCGAGCACGAGCTGCGCTGGGCCGTGGGCAACAATGCGCTCTGCAAGGGCGACGACATCATGGAAGCGCTGCGCGGCACAAGCGAGATCGTGCGTCGTGGCTACAACCGTGCGGCCTCGGGCAGCCTCGGCGTCGAGGATGTTCATGATCTTCTCCTGCGTCGTGGGATCGACGCCAGTAACAGGCTCGTCAAGCAGATAGATCTCCGGATCTGCGGCGATCGCACGTGCCAAGAAGACCCTGCGGCGTTGACCACCGGAGAGTTCACCGATCTGGCGCTGCGCAAGATTTGCCATGTCAACACGCGCGAGTGCATCGGCAACTGCTGCATGATCGGCAGCTCCAGGTCGACCAAGCGGCCCAAGTGCGGGCGTACGCCCCATCATCACGACCTCGCCAACGGAGACGGGGAAGCTCCAATCAACTTGCTCAGCCTGTGGCACATACGCCGCACGCTTCGCATGTACGCCAACGGCTGCACCAAGTACCTGCACGTTGCCGCTCCATGGCTGCATCAGCCCAGCGATGCACTTCAGCAGGGTCGACTTCCCTCCACCGTTCGGGCCGAAGATTGCGGTGAGTGAACCAGGTGCAAGGGTGAGTGAGACGCCGCTGATCGCTGAACGACTGCCGTAACCCGCAGTTACATCAATCAACTCAACAGCGTTGGGTCGTTCACTCATGGCGAGATCCTCTCATCGCTGCATGGAGGCGGCGATTGCTGTTGCATTAGCGCGCATTGCACCGAGATAGGTGTCGCCAGGTGCTTTGCCAAGCGCGTCAGAATAAAGATCTGCGAGCACGGTTGCGCCAGTCTCCGCCGCGATGCTTGTGAGGACTTTCGAAGGGAATTGCACCTCGCTGAAGACGGTCGTTACGCCAGAGGCGCGGATCGCATCAATGAGTGCAGCGATCTCTCGGGCGCTTGGATCTTGGCCAGGCGACGCAATGGCAACGCCGACGATTGTGATGTCGTACGCGCGCGCGTAATACCCAAATGCATCATGGAAGGTGACAATCTTGCGGTTCTCTGCGGGGATTGCTGCAAACATCGCACTGACCTCTACATCTAGTGTGCGAATCTGAGCGAGGCCGCTAGCCGACGTCGCTGCGATTGCCTTGCTCGCGCCTGGCCACATCCCTTACTACTACAGCCTTTGCATTCCGTTTTCGCCCATCAGGATGTGTGCCGTGAAGGAGGGCGTGGAGTACGCCCGCAAAGAGATGGAAGCCGGCAACGGCGATAAAAAACAAGCGCTGACCGACATCAACCAGGGGCGGCGCAATGTGGTCTGGATGACGCCGCGTGACTACCTGTCGTATTTCGAGCCCGACTCAGATGCAGAAATGGCGATGACGGCGGGCAAGATCCCGGCGCACATCCCGGTGTTGTGGGTCATTGGCGATAAGGATTACCTGATCCGTGAGGGGCGAGCCTACGTGTTCGACAAATTGCCGCCCAACCCCAAGAGCCAGTACCTGGAGGTCTCGGCCAATCACCTGACCACCCCAGCGGTTGCAGCCGATCAGATCGTGAGTTGGATCAAGCTGGCTGTTGCAGCGCCCTGAAAAAAACCGAAGACCAGTGGTTCAGATGAGTTGAGGATCAATGCACGGCCAGCAGTGCGGTGTTTTTGGGGTGTTAGTTTCAAGCCCTTGGTAACACCCGCAACTGTGATGATGAATCCGGTGGTGATCCAGTTCGCAAATTTTCCCGCGATGAATTTCGATGGCCTGTTCTCGCTCCAGTTCTTTGAGGTGGATGCTCACCGACTCGCGCCGGACCCCGATGCTGTCGGCGACTTCCTGGTGGGTGAGATCAATGTCATGCAGGGATGTCAGGTCCATTAATTCCAGCAAAAGCCGGGCAATCCTTTGTTCCGCAGAGTGGTGGCTGGCGCACGCGATATTTTTTGCCATCTGCTTCATGCGATGCTGGGTCAGTTCGTGCAGTTGCATCAGGGTAGGCGCATCCTCACGAACCGTGGCGACAAATTCTTCGATGCCCATTCGATAAGCCAAACCGGGCAGACGCACGATGGTGCGATCAAAACTCACGAGGCTACAGCACTTGCCCGCCATGGTCATGCTGTGATGACCCACGAGCGCGACATCGTTGATGAAGTCATCTGCCCCATGATTTTGCAGGGCAAGCGTGGCGTTGATGGGAAAGTAAACCCCTTGTTGCCCGCCTCCTTCTTCATACAAAACCTGATTTTTGGTGAGGGACACCAACCCAAGCTTGGGCAGCAAGCGCTGGAACATCGACTCGCTCAAAGCCGCAAGGATGTGATTGCTTTTGGGGTTCATGGGCCATCCTAATCAGTGTTCACTTATAAAAGCGGGCTCTGACGTTCATTGCCGATGATTTTTATCAGCATCTCGATGAGGAGAAAGAGGGCTGTGGATGAATTGGGTACGAAGGTATGCTCATTGCTGTGCGCTACCGCACAAAGCTGATGGAGCCCCCATGTTTGAACACGCCGCCGCACCGCACTATTTCTCGCCCGAGCACGAGGCTTATCGCATGGCTTTGCGGCAATTCGTCGCCAAAGAAATCACGCCCCATGTCCATGCCTGGGAAGAGGCCGAGGCAATCCCCACAAGCCTGCACACCAAGGCCGCGCAAATGGGGGTGATGGCGCTGGGCTACCCCGAGGCGCACGGCGGGGTGCCTGGCGATGTGTTTCACCAAATCATCCTAGCCGAAGAAATGTCCCGTTGCGGAGCAGGGGGCGTGGTGGCGGCGCTCCTCTCGCACTCGATTGGCTTGCCCCCGCTGGTGGCGCATGCCAGCAGCGCCCTGCAGTCCAAGGTCATCCCGCCGGTGCTGCGGGGCGAAAAAATCTCAGCCCTCGCTGTCACCGAGCCGTCGGGCGGCTCAGATGTCGCCGCCTTGCAATGCAAGGCCGTGCGCGAGGGCGATCACTATGTGGTCACGGGCGAAAAGATTTTCATCACCTCGGGCATGCGCGCTGACTTTTTCACGGTGGCGGTGCGAACCGACCCTCTGCAAAAGGGGGCAGGGGGCATTTCAGCCTTGCTCATCGAAGGCCACAGCCCAGGCCTCACCCGCACCAAGCTCGACAAGATGGGCTGGTGGTCATCGGACACTGCACACCTGCGCTTTGACGGCGTGCGCGTTCCGGTTGAGCATCTGATTGGGCAGGAGAACCAGGGCTTCAAGGTGTTCATGAACAACTTCAACAGCGAGCGCCTGGGCATGGCCGCGCAAGCCTGCGTGTTTGCCCAGCTCTGTCTGGACGAGGCGGTGGATTGGGCGCGGCAGCGCACCACGTTCGGGAGCCTGCTCAGCGAACGGCAGGTGATCCGGCACAAGTTCATGGACATGCACGCCCGCATCGCTGCAGCCCAAAGCCTCATTTACGACCTGGCCTGGCGACTGCATCACCACCACGACCCCGCGCCCCAGTTGGTGGCGCGCATTTGCATGGCCAAGGTGCTGGCCACGCAAGCCATGCAGTTTTGTGCGGATCAGGCGGTGCAAATCTTGGGCGGCATGGGCTTCATGCGGGGCACGCGCTCCGAGCGCATCTACCGCGAGGTCAAGGTCATGATGATTGGCGGCGGCTCCGAAGAGATCATGAAAGATTTGGCAGCGCGCCAGCTCGGCATTTGAATCAACAGGGTGAGGGTTATCACTCTGTTGAGGTGGGGCGATCACGATTAATATCGTTTTGCATACGTATGCAAA
>RGCL01000094.1 GCA_009919175.1 Betaproteobacteria bacterium | reverse complement strand
CGGTTCAAGGCAAAAAAGGCAGCAGCAAGCCTGCACCTGCTGCGATGCCGGCCAATGGCAAGAGCATCGAAGTCCAGCGGGGCGACACCGCCAGCCAACTGGTTCAGCCCTATGCCGACAACACCGTCAACCTCAATCAGATGCTGATTGCGCTGTTGAACAAAAACCCAGATGCCTTTGTTGAAGGCAACGTCAACCGCCTCAAAGCCGGTGCGACCCTCACCATGCCCGATGTAGAAGAAGCCCGTCAAATCGGCAAGGCCCAAGCCACACAGCAAGTGCAAGTCCAGGTGGAAGCCTTTGAGACCTACAAGGCTGGTGTGTCCAAGAAATTGGGCAAGGTGAACCAGGACGCCGCGAAGTCATCTGCCAGTGGTGATCTGGTCAAGCAGAACGATCCCAAGGAAGCCCCGAAGGACAA
The DNA here is from genome assembly GCA_009919175.1 of Betaproteobacteria bacterium. GTDB lineage: Bacteria > Pseudomonadota > Gammaproteobacteria > Burkholderiales > Burkholderiaceae_C > Limnohabitans. The sequence continues at coordinate 4,528 of RGCL01000094.1, read as the reverse complement.
GCTCAAGCTCAATCAGGCCGACCAGGCAGCCGCTGATCAAAAGGCCGCACAGCAGAAAAAAGCCCAGGACGAGAAATCGCTGGCCGAGGCCAAAAAGAACCTTGACGAGCTCAACAAACTCGCCGATCAGGTCTCCAAAGGTCCGGGCACAGGCACTGCCGATGCACCGACTTCACAAGACAGCGGTACGGCCACACCCTCTGCGGCACCTGCGGCCACCGATGGCGTCACAGGCCCTGCCAGCAAAAACAACGAGACCTTGCTCGACACCCTCTCCAAGGAGCCCAGCCTCTACTATCTCGGCGCTGGCGTGATTCTGGTGTTGCTGGCCTTTGCAGCCCGAGCCCGCAGTCGTGCCAACCTGGCCAAAGTCTCCAAGGCCAATAGCGCCAACGAACCCGCTCCTTCACCTCGTGGTTTGGGCTTGCCGCCCGAGTTCAACCTGGAATTGGCACCGCCCGCTGGTGCGTCCCCCGCTTCGGGCGCAGACTCAGCCAACGCCATGCCCGATGCGCCTGCCTTTGACCATCGAGTAGCGGCCTTCGCCAGCGATGAGCCCCCGTCTGGCTTCCCCTCACACGCGGGCGAGCTCTCTGCGCCTTCGCTGCCGGCCTCCAGCCTGGATCACCCGTCTGACTCCTTGTCCATTGGCAACGACGAGGAGGAGAACCCACACATCGTTCGCCTCAAGCTGGCCGATGAGCTGTGGCAACTGGGTCAATTCCACACCAGCCGAGCTCTTGCACAAGAAGTGCTGGAACAAGGCGATGAGATGGCCAAAGAAGCAGCCCATCACTGGCTGCAAGTGCACAGTTGAGTCAACGCATTGCCCTTGGCCTGAGTTACAGCGGCCAAGGCCATCACGGCTGGCAATCCCAGCCCGATGGCAAAGGCGTGCAAGACATCCTCGAGCGTGCGCTCGAGCAATTCGCGCAAACCCCCTTGCGAACCTTGTGTGCAGGCCGCACCGACGCTGGGGTGCATGGCCTCATGCAAGTGGTCCATTTCGACACCGAGCTGGACCGCCCCCTGGTCTCCTGGGTTCGCGGCACCAACGCCCACCTGCCCCCTGAAGTGGCCGTGCAATGGGCGCAGGCAGTCCCACCCGAATTTCATGCACGCGCCTGTGCGCTGACCAGGCGGTATGTTTATGTGTTGCTCGAGTCGCCCGTTCGCCCCAGCCTGGAGCATGGGCGTGTGGGCTGGGTCTTCAAGCCCTTGGAGGCCCAGGCCATGCAACAAGCCGCACAGGTGCTATTGGGCACCCACGACTTCAGCTCCTTCAGGGCTGCGCAATGCCAGTCACCCACACCCATCAAAACCCTGCACCGCATCCAGATCGAGCGTTGCCGTCAAACCAGCCCCCTGGGAAGCCACTGGCGATTCGAGTTTGAAGCCAATGCGTTTTTGCACCACATGATCCGCAACATCATGGGCTGCCTGATTTGGGTGGGGCAAGGCCTCAAACCGGTTGAGTGGATGGCACACGTGCTCCAGGCCAAAGACCGCGATGCCGCAGCCCCCACTTTCAGCGCCGATGGCCTTTACTTTGCTGGACCGGTGTATGACCCCAAATGGGGGTTGCCCACGCTCAATCCCGCCAGCGATCACCTCCCGCATTGAGGCTCCACAGCTGGCCTTGATGCACAATGCCTTCATGAGCAGTGTTCCCATCAAGATTTGCGGCCTCACGCGCGAACAAGACGTTGATGCCTGCGTGGAGCAAGGCGTACATGCCGTGGGGTTTGTCCTCTATGCCCCCAGCCCCCGCGCAGTCAGCCCAGAGCGTGCCGCTGCCCTGGCGTGCCGGCTGCCCGCCTGGATCACGCCCGTCTTGCTCTTTGTGAACCCCAGCGCGAATGAGGTGGCTTTGGCCACCCAACTTGTTCCCGGTGCGGTGCTTCAGTTTCATGGCGATGAATCCGCTCAAACCTGCCAGGCCATGGCACACAGTGCCCAGCGCCGCTGGGTCAAAGCCATCCGTTTTCCCGAGTTGCCCTCTGCCGAGCACCCGGCGCCAGACCTTCTAAAATGCGCCCTGGACTATCAACAAGCCAGTGCGCTTTTGCTCGACACCTGGGCTCAGGGGTTTGGTGGAAGCGGCAAACGATTCAATTGGTCACAACTGCCTCCTTCCGTCAACGCTCACCTCGTTTTGTCTGGTGGGCTAGATCCTGCAAATGTGGGCGAGGGCGTGCGCGCGTTGCGCACCCGTGGTCTGTCGTTGTCGGTTGATGTCAGCTCAGGCGTGGAAAGCGCCAAGGGCATCAAGGACCCCGTCAAGATCCGCGATTTCGTGATGGCTGTGCGCACAGCCTAGATGAAGCCGGGGCAACGCCCCATTCCTCCACCTGACCGAACTTCACCATGCTTGACTACCAACAACCCGATGTCCGTGGCCACTTTGGCCCGTATGGGGGTCGCTTTGTGAGCGAAACCCTCACTCATGCAATCGACGAATTGCAAGCCGCCTACGAACACCACCGCAAAGATCCGGCCTTCATGGCGGAGTTCCACCGCGAGCTCGCCCATTTCGTGGGCCGGCCCTCCCCCATCTATCACGCCGAGCGGCTCAGCCGGGAGCTGGGCGGCGCACAGATCTACCTCAAGCGCGAAGACCTCAACCACACGGGCGCGCACAAGATCAACAACACCATTGGCCAAGCCATGCTGGCCAAGCGCATGGGCAAACCCCGCGTGATTGCCGAGACGGGGGCGGGTCAGCACGGCGTGGCCACAGCCACCATCTGTGCACGCTACGGCCTGGAGTGTGTGGTCTACATGGGCAGTGAAGATGTCAAGCGCCAAAGCCCCAACGTCTACCGCATGAAATTGCTCGGCGCAACGGTCAAACCTGTTGACAGTGGCAGCAAGACGCTCAAAGACGCCCTCAATGAGGCCTTGCGCGATTGGGTCACCAACGTGGAAAACACCTTCTACATCATTGGCACGGTGGCAGGTCCTCACCCCTACCCCATGATGGTGCGCGACTTTCAAAGCGTGATTGGCCAAGAGTGTCTGGTGCAAATGCCAGAGATGAATCAAGGCAAGCAACCCGATGCGGTCATCGCCTGTGTGGGCGGCGGCAGCAATGCCATGGGCATTTTTTACCCCTACATTGCGCATGAGTCGGTGCGCCTCATTGGTGTCGAGGCGGCCGGTGAAGGCCTAGACAGCGGCAAGCATTCGGCTTCTTTGCAACGTGGTCAACCCGGCGTGCTGCATGGCAATCGCACCTACGTTTTGCAAAACGAGGACGGCCAAATCACCGAGACCCACAGCATCAGCGCGGGATTGGATTACCCTGGCGTGGGTCCCGAGCATGCCTTGCTCAAGGACATTGGCCGCGCCGAATACGTGGGCGTGACCGATGACCAAGCCTTGAAAGCCTTTCATCATCTGTGTCGGACCGAGGGCATCATCCCAGCTCTGGAATCCAGCCATGCGATTGCCTATGCCATGCAGCTTGCCCCTACCCTGCGGCCTGACCAGACTTTGCTGGTCAACCTCTCTGGGCGCGGCGACAAGGACATTGGTACCGTGGCCGACTTGAGTCACGCCGATTTTTATTGCCGGCCGAGTTGCCAGAACCAATCGGTCAAGGGCTTTGCCAGCGTCTCCATGCCGACTTCCACGGGAGGCCGGGCATGAGTCGCATCACACCGTGTTTGACGCAACTGCTGCAAGCGCATCGTCGTGCGCTCATCCCCTATGTGATGTGCGGCTTTCCCAAGCCTTCTGACACCCTGGGCATCCTGCATGGCCTGGTCAAGGGTGGAGCTGACATCATCGAGTTGGGCATTCCCTTCAGTGACCCCATGGCCGATGGCCCCGTGATCCAAAAGGCCGGCGAGCTCGCTCTGGCCCAGGGCGTGGGTCTCAAGCAGGTGCTGGAGGTGGTGGCTGCCTTTCGCAAGACCAACACCACCACGCCTGTGGTGCTCATGGGCTATGCCAACCCCTTGGAACGCTACGACCTGGCTCATGGTCATGGTGCCTTTGTGCGGGATGCCGCTGCAAGCGGTGTGGACGGCGTGCTGGTGGTGGACTACCCCCCAGAGGAATGCGATGAGTTTGCTCAGCAACTCAAAGCCCACCAGATGGACCTGATTTTTTTGCTCGCGCCCACGAGCACCGATGCGCGCATGGCCGATGTGGCGCGCGTGGCCTCGGGCTATGTGTACTACGTCTCGCTCACTGGCGTGACCGGTTCTGCTGCCCTTAACACCGAATCAGTTCAACACATGCTGCCGCGCATCCGCAAGCACGTGAAGATCCCTGTGGGCGTTGGCTTTGGCATCCGGGACGCGGCCTCTGCGCGTGCCATCTCCGAAGTGGCCGATGCCGTGGTCATTGGCTCGCGCCTGATCCAGCTGATCGAGGCTGCGCCGGCTGGCCAAAGTGCAGATGTGGCGCAAAGCTTCATGCATGACATCCGCACCGCACTGGACAGATAATGTCACCCACCTTCAAGAGGACTGCTCATGAGCTGGCTTGAAAAACTGCTTCCCCCCAAGATCAATCCCAC
>RGCL01000093.1 GCA_009919175.1 Betaproteobacteria bacterium | reverse complement strand
GGCAGCCGAGCCCGCGAGATCCGCCAACCAGGTGCCTTGCAGCGTGGGTGATTCCGCGTTCAGGGCAGCGGTTGCCGAGGCGACTGCGGCGTCTGTTGGCTCAGCCTTGTTCACCGTGCGCAGCAGGTAGCGGGCGATGTCCGCGTTGCTGTTGGTGGGGGTCAGCACACCGCCCCAAATCGGCAGGCGCAGCAAAGCACCGGCCAGCTGCTGCAGGGTAAAGCCCTGATCGAACAGGCCGATCACCGTTCCCATCAATTCTTCTTTGGCCGGCAGCAAAGACTTGCCCAGGACCGCGCCGATCAATAAAACCGAGCGGTGATGAGGTAATCGACGCGTGAACCTGCCATGACAAAGGTGTCGATACCGGGACCGCCGTCCAGCATGTCGGCCGAGGGGCGGTCGATCAGGCGGTCGTTGATCTCCAGGGAGATCCGCTTGTCCTTGAACACCACGGACTCGATGTTGCGCAGGGTGACACCCTCTCCGGTTGAGGCGCCGGAGGTGGCGTCCAAGTAGGTGACGCCATTGATCGTCGAAATCCGGAAATCGGTGGATTTCGCATCGACATAGACCGTGTCTCTTCCACGGCCACCGTCCACCACGTCGTTTCCACCCAGCGGGTAGATGTCATCGTCCTGCGTGGTGCCGACGATGGTTTCGGTGCGTCCCGGGCCAAAACGGCCATAGATAGTCGGCATGGTGAAGTCTGTAGCAGCCTTTATTGCCCAGGCAGGCACGGTTCAAAAAACACCCCAAGCCTAGATGCTACCAAGTCATCGCGCAGAACACCGCAAAAAACGGAACTGCACTAGGCCAGTCTGGAATGTGGACCGCGCTTGAGTTCAAAGCCAAGTGGGTTTTCAACCAGGCGTCCCCAGCCTAAAGCTGTTACACGACACAAATGCCCTAGTCCCCGACCATCTTGAGGGTGTGCGAAAAAGCACTGCTCTGGGCCGCACTCTGCGCGGCGCGCTCAGGGTCGTTGACCAAATCCAGACAAGCTTGAGCGAGCAAACTGTATTCCGCGAAGACGATGCCGGAGTCTGACCAGTCGTTCCAACGAGAAAACACCGAGCGCTCGCATACGATGGGAACCCCCCTGGCCAGCGGTTGCAACATCCTGAGCATGGGAAAAAGCGCTGATGGGTAATAGTGGACATGAAGCACCAGCTTGCAGCGCAGAAGGGCGGGTGCCAATTCGTGTCCGAAGCTCCCACTGACCACTTCAAGCCTTAAGCCGCTTTTCCGGATCGCATCCAAAACCCGTTCGCGCCGCTCGTTAAGCGAGCCGTAAAACAGCACGTCTACTGCCGCCTCGCCGGGGTCTGGTCGATGGGTGTCTACCGGGTAGTGCACAGCCGGTCCAGGGATTAAGGGCACGGTGGTGACCCGAACGGAGGGCCCGAACTGCTTGCGAAGAAAATCGGCGTTGGACTCGTGGTAGTCCAGTACGGGCCACTTCGACAAGGCCTGCAGATAGTCTGCAGTTACCACAGCCGATTCCGTGTTGCCTAACTGCTCGGCATTGAAGATGAAGGTTCGTTCCGGGTCGAGTTGATGTGCATGGGCGGATAGCCATCCGGGTGTCCAGCCCAACACGATTAGCCCTCCTTTGGGTGGGACTCGGTTCACAACATGCCGGGCAGCGATGCCGCTGGCCTGCAATGAAGCCGTGATTGAGCGTGCGGCGTCTGTAAACACAAAGGGTCGAGGGTGGTGTGGGTTAATCTCCACGACTGAAAGCGCTGCGGGCAGATCGCTGCCATCTACCGTTGATGCGGTTCCGTTCTGGGCGGCAATGGTGGTACCAGCAACTTGCTCCATACCTGGTCTTGCCCCCAGGTAACGTCTGCGGTAATCGATCCCAAACTCGCGCGCGTAATCGTCCAAAGTCCGTTGCTGGCCTAAGCCGTAAACACCGAGGTCACGCCGTTCGTACAGCAGGTCCATCAGACGCTCATCGGCGTGCCGTGTTGCTTCGGCATAGCTGATGTCTCGCAAGTCGCTCCACCGGCTGTGCCAATGCACGCTCTCGCTCTCCCCTCCCGCTTGCTTGTATAGGTGGTACAGGGGAATTTCTTGAAGATGAAACAGATCCCAGCCTCTCGTGTACGCCCGAAGCGCAAGGCTCTGTTCTTCGCCATGAAAATACAGTTGAGGGTCGTACGGCACCTCTTCGACAAACTGGCCCAGGGTGAAGAAAAAGCCGGCAGCTATGTGGCATGCCTTAACAGGTTGATCAGTCTTGACTTGATCTGTGACAAAGCGCAGTGTGGCGCTGCGATCGCTTAGGGTGATCTCGGGATGCGGCTTGAGGATCAGCGTTACCCCCAGGGTGCGGTTGGGGTCTACCACGGGGGTTCTCCCCCTCATCTCGAATCCCCATGGATAGTTGGTGACCAGTGGCTTTGGCGACAGCTCCAAGAGGCTGTGGAGTTGCTGGCGAAGACGCCCGTCCCATGACAACTCAAAAATCATGTGCGAGTCGATCTGCAGCACAAACGTTTCTCCGCGGTACATGGAGAAACACAAGGCCCTAGCCCAACAGACGCCGCGTGCATCCACCGGGTGTACGTGCACGTAGCGGAGCTTGAGATTGGGATACAAAGCCTGCAGTTCTGCCCGGCGGTTATGAGGGTGCTGGTCCACCACGCCAAACACGAGCTCATCTGGGCGTTCAGCCTTGTGGCATGCGTCGGCTATCGTCTGGGCCAGCAGTGGTTCATGGAACGCTGCGATGGAGATGAAGATCATGGTGCAAAGCGTGTTGCCGCTGAGCGCCCTTGCACGCCAGCAGTGGCGGCGAGCTCAGAAGCAGCCCTCCGGTAGGCTCGACGAATGAGGTGCGTATTTTCCTGAAGGTAGCTCCGTGACATGCGGTCGAAGTTGTACGCAACTCCGTTGAGTGACATGGGGACCGGGGGAAATCGACCGTGGTAGGGGATGAGGTAATTGGTGTTGTCCGGCATCTTGACTGCCGTCTCCAAGCCCAAGCCCATGCGGTCGGAGAATCCAAACCGCCAGCGATCCCCGGACCATTCCCGACGCGGGGTGAGCGGGAACGTGAACTCAATGCCCAGTGCCTTGACATTCTGGGTCCCGTAAGGCGAAAGGGCAGCCGCTTGCGGCGCGAACCTCGACTCACGGTAGTAGGTGGTGACGCTAACGTCATCAAACCAATGCCGAACGGCTGCAGACCAGCCCCGATCGGTATTCCAGAACTGCCCTGCGCTCAATTCGATTGCGGTTTGCAGCGGGCTGAACCAATAGCGGTAGTTGGCCATGGAGGTCTGTTTGCCCAGTCCCCCAAGGGTGTTGTCAAAACGAGCCCACTGGTAGCCCATCCGATGGCGACCATCCCCAGGCTGCCAGCGCAGCTCACCCATCCCGCCTTCAAAGATCGTGCCCACACGGCCCACTGCAGCCCGAGCTGTGAAAGAAGACCCAAGATCCACCGACTGATGCAGCAGGATTCGGTGTGTTCGGCGCAGGATCCGGAACTCGGAGAAGTACGCGCCAGCGCGGTAGTCGTCGCTGTCGTACATCGGTATCAGATGGGCTACGTCCAAGTGAGCGCCACGCCAGGGTGAAACCTGTGCAACCAAGTTGGCGCCAACTGTGGCGTCCAACGACCCGTATTCGGTCCCGACCCGGTAGTCCAACGCCGGTGTAACGCGTCCTTGAATGCGAAACCGAGAAGGTGAGGAGCCTTGCACTACCCACTGTGGGTCGATCGCATTCCACCAGCCGCCCTTCAATCCAACATCCAGGTGAACAAGGGCGCCGTCTGGGCAAGAGACGCCCATCAGCCAAAGGCGCAGGCACTCAGGTGTGCCAGCAACACGGGCCGTCACGATGCCCAACTTCGTCAGCTGCAGTTCAACCGGCACCTGAGGTTCAAACGCCACCGGCTCAGCCAGGTGCAGCAGCTGGGCCAGTGCTTTGCCTACGGCCTCTAGATCATTCCAACGGTAGACCGTGTTTTCAAATCGAACGATCCGTGTGTTGGGCGTGGCGCCCACGTAGATGTCCTCCAGCCCCTCTGAGGCCAAGGCTTTGGCCAGCCCCCCGGCCTGCTGTGCGGTTGGCGCCGCCACCGCTGTTGTAGCCCCACCAAAGCTCAGTTGGCCTGCGGGCGCAAGACGCGATGTGTTGCCTTGGTCGACTGGTGCTCCCGCTTGTCGCGATACCAGCCCTACGGGTATGGAGAGCAGTTCTTGTGCTTGCGCCATCGCCGCGCGAGCGGCTTCCTGTGCCACGCCGGGAAGGGTGATCGGTCGCTTGGGGCTGGCGTCCTGCAGCGTGCCCAATTGCAGGGTCAAGCCGGCGTTGAAGGTCGTCATCGCCGTGAGGTTCTGGGCCGTCAGTGCGTGGTGTACGCCCAGATGAAGCCGAACCTGTGACCAGGGGATCCAACTCCGGGGTATGAAGGCTTTGCCGCCAGCCCAAGCTTGTCGCCCAATGTGTTCGGTGTACACCGTCAACAGTGGGTGGGGGCGCCAGGCGAAGGAGGCGAAGGGACCATTCAAGGGGGTTGAGCTGCTGTGTTCCTGAGCCAGGCCGACGTTCAGCTCTCCGCGCGGGTGGTTCAGGCCGGCGACACCGTACACGGCACGATTAAGGGTGGCTGCTCCTCCAAAGTCGGTCGCTCCAACGGATGCGGAGGCTTTCCAGTTCTCCCCAAGGGAAACACTGTGCCCTACCTTGAGCGAGGCTGCGACGTCGCGAAAAGTGGGCTCACGACAGGGGGCGCCGCTACTGGAAACGCCGTAGTAGAAGTTGCAATTCAGATCCTGCGTTGCCAGGCGCCCATTGAGTTCGACCCCGGGCATCAGCCCCACCGACATCAGGAAGTTGAATCCTTCGTCCCTCAAGCCGATGCGGCGTGCGGCGGGCAGGCTGGTGTCAAACCCCATGGCCATTTGCCCCCAGGCGACGGGGCGAGAAGAGGGCGTCAAGCCGATGCCCGAGGCACCGACGGGAGACACGGTCTGGAAGTCCGGGGTACCTTGCGCGTTTCCGAACAAAACCAAGCACACAAAAAAACAACAGACCCGCGGGTCTGT
>RGCL01000092.1 GCA_009919175.1 Betaproteobacteria bacterium | reverse complement strand
TGCGCTTGGACACGGTACGCACCGTCAGATCCGCGACGCCACCAGCCCCAAAAGGCACCACGATACGCAATGCCTTGGTGGGGAAAGTTGAAGACCCCGCAGTAGCTTGCGCCCAGACACCGGGGGTACAGACACTGCCACTGAGACCCAACAAGAAGCGCCGGCGGGAATAGCCCAGAAGCGGCAAGGTGTAAACAGGTGAGCTCATCATTCGACACCCATCAGCCTTTGTAACAAATCGGGTTGGGTACGCAAGATACTTGCACGTTCACGGTGAACGATCTGACCTCGCTCAAGCACCACGGCCTCGTCTGACATGGCCAGCACCAGATCGGGATGTTGCTCGACGATGATAGTTGATAAGCCCTCCTCGCGGGTGATGTGGCGAATCGCTGCCAGCAACTCCTGCACGATGATGGGAGCCAGACCTTCCAGCGGTTCATCCAGCAACAGCAAAGAGGGATTCACCACGAGGGCCCGTCCCACCGCCAGCATCTGTTGCTCGCCCCCTGAGAGCTGTGAGCCCAGGTTGTCGCGGCGCTCGGCCAATCGAGGAAACAGGGCGAAGACCCGCTGGGGGGTCCAGGCATGCACCCCGTGAACCGCTCTGGCCACCGCGCTCAGGTTCTCATGCACGGTCAAGGATTTGAAAACGCCTCGCTCCTGGGGCACCCAACCCAACCCACCCTTCGTCAAACCGGTTACCCGGCGATGTGAGGGCCATCCTTCAATGGGTTGGCCGTCGAGCCAGATCTGTCCGGCGAATCGGCGCGTAGTGCCCACCAGGGTATTGATCAGCGTGGTCTTGCCCGTGCCATTGCGCCCCAGCAAGGCCAGGGTCTGGCCAGCGCGAACCGACAGTGACAACCCTTGGATCACCACCGCTTCACCATAGCCCGCCACCAAACCTTCCACACGCAGCAACTCAGTCATGCGCAGCCTCCTGGCCATGACCCAGATACACCTCACGCACCCGCGGATCCTGGCGAATCTGCGCCGGCGTACCTTCGGTCAGCACTGCCCCATTGACCAGCACCGTCATGCTGCGGGCAAAGCTGAACACCAGATCCATGTCGTGCTCAATGAGCAAGATCGCCACGCTGTCTGGCAATCGCGCGATGGTAGCGAGCAGCTCCTCGCGCTCGCCTGCCGGCACACCGGCCATGGGTTCGTCAAGCAGCAACACGCGCGGCTCACAGGCCAGTGCAATGGCCATTTCCAGCAAGCGTCGTTTGCCATACGCCAGTTCCCGGGTGCGGCGATGGCACACATCCTCGAGATGAAACTGTTCAACCACTCGCTCGGCCGTTTGCACCGCACGCGCATCCTGCCCCAAGGGTTGCCACCAGCGTCTCCCCAGACCCAGGTGCTCGCTGGCCACCAAGAGCAGGGTCTGCCAGGGAGTCAGGCTGTCAAACAGTTGGTTGATTTGAAAGGTCCGCACCAGCCCACGTTGCACCCGGTGGTGGGGTGACAGGTGGGTGATGTCCTCACTCGCCAGCAACACCTGCCCCTCGTCGGCGGTCAACATGCCCGTCATCAAATGGATCAGCGTGGTCTTGCCCGCGCCATTGGGACCGATGAGGGCATGGCGTGCGCCCTGGGGCAGGATCAGATCGACCTGCTGGGTCGCCAGAATGCCGCCAAACCGCTTGACCAATTGACGGGCCTGTAGCGCGGGCGTTGAGGGTGTATTCAACGTGCCCCCCTCCACCACCGAGCGGGACGCAACAAGCGCTCACGTCCCACCAAGACCAACACCACCAACAGCAGACCAATCCAGAACATCCAGTACTGCGGTGTGACCGCCGACAACTGGTCCTGCAGCAACTTGAACACGATGGCACCGACGACGCCGCCATAGAGCCAGCCTACCCCGCCGATCACCAACATCAACATGACGTCGGCGGATCGCTCAAAAGCAAATACATCGAGCGAGGCAAATCCGGTGGTTTGAGCGAGCAGACCCCCAGCCACCCCCGCCAGGGCGGCCGCCAGGGTATAAACCGTGACCACCCGGCTTGACACGGGAATGCCCACTGCCATGGCTCGCAGTCGGTTGTCGCGAATCGCCATCAAAGAACCCCCGAGCGGCGAATCAACCAAATGCCTTGCCCAAGCAAACCCGATCAGTCCCACCCCCAATGAATACCAGGCGGCGGTTTGCCCTTGCAAATCAAACTCGAATTGACCCAGCACCGGTCCCATCACCACGCCTTGCAAGCCATCGGCGCCCCCCGTCAGGTCATCCAGTTTGTTGGCGAGTTCCAGCAATATCATGGCCACGCCCAGCGTCACCATCAGACGGGTGAGGTCGCTTCCACGCAGCACCGTCGCACTGCACAGCAAACCCAATAAAGCGGACAACCCCATGGCAAACAACAGGCCCATCACCGGGTCGGGCCACACGTGCTTGGCAAACAGGGCAGCGCTGTAAGCGCCAAATCCGAAAAAGGCGGCATGGCCCAATGAAACAATACCGGTGTACCCCAGGATAAGGTCTAGCGAGAGTGCAAAAAGGGCCGTGATGGCGATTTCATTGATCATCATGGCGTGCGACGGCATCAGCCAAGGCAGCAGCAAAATCCCACCCGCGCACAGCATCTCCAGCCCGGCACGATGAGCCCGAGACAGCCGGTTTGAGTCACTCATGACTTGCCTCGCGCAAACAAGCCACTGGGACGCCACAGCAAGATCAGGAGCATCAACGCATAGACGATGAAGCCGCCCAACTTCGGCACGTAATACTTGCCTGCCACATCGGCCACACCTAGCAACAGCGCCGCCCACAAGGGCCCAGTGATCGAGGTGGTCCCGCCCACGGCCACCACAATCAGAAAATAAATCATGTACTTCAAGGGAAAGTTGGGTTCCACAGAGAGCAACTCGGCACCCAGTGCCCCACCCAGCCCTGCCAGCCCTGAGCCCACGGCAAAGGTCAGCAAAAAAATCCGGTTCACATCGATTCCCAAGCCTGAGGCCACTGAGGGGTCATCCACCGCTGCACGCAAGCGACTGCCAAACCGGGTGTGGGTGAGAATCCCCTGGAGCACCAGGGTAAGAGCCGCGCACACGCCCATGATGAACAACCGGTAGTGCCCCATGCCCAGCACCCAGGGGTCGCTGCCCCACTCGGTGCGGCCACGCAGCCAATCGGGCAACTGCACATTTTGCTGGCTTGATCCCATGACGTAGTCCACACCCGCCACCGCCATGAAGGCCAGGCCGATGGAAAACAGCACTTGATCCAGGTGTGGCTTGCGGTACACAGATCGGTACAGGGTGCGCTCAAGCACCGCCCCCAACACCCCCACCAGGACAAACGTGATGGGCAGACAAGCCAGAAATGGCACTCCCCAGCGCTGCATCAACACCACAGTCAGGTAGCCCCCAGCCATGGCAAATGCGCCATGGGCCAGGTTGATGAAATTCATCAGACCCAAGGTGACTGCCAAGCCCACGGCCAGCACAAACAAGAGCATGCCATAGGCGAGGCCATCAAACAGAATGGTCAGCATGCGCGCGCGCGATCAGCGAGACTTGCCAGGGTCCTTCACATCCTTGAGGGATTCGAACTCGTTGTTGAAGAGTTGCCCATTCACGCGCTCGACCTTGCGAATGTAAATGTTGTGCACCACATCGCGGGTTTGCGCATCGATGAACATGGGGCCGCGGGGGCTCTCGAAAATCTGGCCCTTCATGGCTGCCAGCAGGGCATCGCCGCCGCCCTGGCCCTTGGTCGCGCGCAAGGCCTCGTAGATGACGCGCATGCCGTCATAGCCCCCCACGGCCATGAAGTTTGGACGCAAGCCGCCATTGGCTTTTTGGAAGGCGTCGACGAATTTCTTGTTAATCGGCGAATCATGTGAAGCCGAGTAATGGTGCGAGGTCACCACCCCCAGGGCCACATCGCCCATGCCGTTGAGGATATCGTCATCGGTGACATCTCCCGTTCCGATCAGCCGAATGCCAGACTTGTCCAGCCCACGCTCAACGAACTGCTTCATCAGTGCCGTGCCTGCACCCGAGGGCACAAACACATAGAGCGCATCGGGTTTGAGGTCGCGCACTTTCTGAAGGAAAGGTGCGAAGTCCGGGTTTCGCATGGGCACGCGCAAGGTTTCTAGCACCTGCCCCCCGTTGAACAGGAATCGGTCTTTGAAAAACTTCTCGGCATCGATACCGGGACCATAGTCACTCACGAGCGACACCACTTTCTTGATGCCGTTACGCGGCGCCCAGTCGCCCATGGCCACGGCCGCCTGCGGCAAGGTGAAGCTGGTGCGGATGATGTAGGGCGAAGCCTGGGTGATGCTGGAAGTGGCTGCCGCCATCACCACCAACGGGGTTTTGGACTGGGTGGCGATGGGAGCCGTGGACAAGGCCAGTGGGGTCAAGCCGAAACCGGCCAACACCTGAACCTTCTCATTCACCACCAACTCCTGCGCCAATCTTTTGGTCACATCAGGGGCTGCGGTATCGTCCTTGACGATCAACTCCACTTTCTTGCCGACCACAGTAGTTCCGTTTTGCGCCATGTACAGACGTGCCGCCGCCTCGATTTGTTTGCCCGTCGAGGCAAAGGGGCCGGTCATGGGCAAAATCAGCCCAACCTTGAAGCTGTCCTGCGCCCAGGCGCCGGTGCCCACCCATACCCCGAGCAGCACCAGGGCGCCCAATACAGTGCGTTTTTTCATGGCTTGATCTCCTTATCAACGGCCGTCAGGAACTAAGGATGGCATCTTAAGGCAGATGCCACCGGTCAAGACGAGGCTCAGGCCCGAATGGTCTAACATTGGCTGAAATTGATCGGAGTTAGCACCATGTCCTTGACCACCCTGCCCGCCCGCTACGACCATGTCGGCAGCTTTCTTCGCCCCCAATACCTGCTGGAGGCGCGTGCACAAAAAGCCAAAGGCCAGATCACGGCCGAGCAGTTGCGCACGGTGGAAGACCAGGCCATTCGCGAGATCGTCAAGTTTCAGGAAGACGTGGGCTTGAAGAGCATCACCGATGGCGAATTCCGTCGAACGTATTTCCACATTGATTTTCTGGAGCAACTTGGCGGCGTCAAAACCGACATTCCGGTCACCATCAAGAAGCCCGATGGCACCGAAGAGCTGGCACCGCCCGTCATCCGTGTGGTCGACACAGTCCGACACGCCAAGAATATCCAGCTGGCTGACTTTG
>RGCL01000091.1 GCA_009919175.1 Betaproteobacteria bacterium | reverse complement strand
CTCAGGTGCACGAGTCCCTCGCGGGCGTTCAGATGCAGCCGTGCTGGGCAGCCATGCTGGCATTTCCCCAGGCCAGCCAGGCGCAAATTCCCAACTTTGGTCCGCACTGGAACGCCGCCCAAAGCACCCACCACCGCATCAGCTGGCTGGTGCGCGAATCGTCCAAGCCGGGTCGCAGCAGCACCGAGCGCTGGACAGTGCATGCCAATCCGCAATGGTCGCTGGAACACCTGGAAGACGATCCCGCGCGGGTGCTCACCAAGCTCGAACATGCGTTTGCTGAGCTCACTGGCATTCGTGCCCGCCCCTATTGGTCCCAAGCCCACCGCTGGCGCCATGCGCTCACCACTCAGGCGCTGGGTCAGCCCTTCACCTGGGATGCCGCACTGAACCTGGGCACCTGCGGTGACTGGCACCTGGGGCATCGCGTGGAGCATGCCTTTCTCAGTGGCTTGCAATTGGCCGAATCGCTTTGCTGATGTATCGGGGTCGGTTCGCGCCTTCTCCCACCGGTCCCCTGCATGCCGGATCTGTCGTGGCCGCCTTGGCCAGTTGGCTGGATGCACGCGCCCACCATGGCCGATGGCTGATTCGCATCGAGGACGTGGACCTGCCCCGCTGTCCTCCCGGCATGGCTGAGCTGGTGCTGCAACAACTCGCTGCCCTGGGTCTGGTGTCGGATGAAGCGGTGATGCATCAATCGCAACGCCTGCCCGCCTACGCTCAGGCGCTGGGCCAGCTTGACGCACAGGCCAGTGTCTATGCCTGCACCTGCTCACGCCGCCGACTGGAGTTGCACTGGGGCAGCGAGCACATGGGTCCCAGACCCTATCCGGGCTGGTGTCGCCTCCACCCCATCACCCCCAAGCCAGCCTTGCCCAGCCCTGGTGGGGGCGACATTCAGGCCGATGGGGTGGCCTGGCGATTGCGGGTGCCCGCCCAGCCCATTGCATGGGTCGACCGTCGCCTGGGCGCGCAAACCCAGGCGGTGGACCTGGAGGTGGGTGACTTTGTGGTGCGGCGCTCCGATGGCCTGTGGGCGTATCAGCTCGCGGTGGTCTGCGACGATGCTGCTCAGGGCATCACCCATGTGGTGCGTGGCGAAGACCTGGCCGACAACACGGCACGGCAAATCGTGCTGCAAGACGCCTTGGGACTGAGCACCCCCGCTTACTGGCATGGTCCTCTGGTGTGGGCTGAGGATGGCCACAAACTCTCCAAACAGACTGGTGCACAAGCCATTGACACCGCCGATGCGGTGCAGACCCTCAATGCGGCAGCCCGTGTGCTCTCGCTGCCCGAGGCTGCGTCAGGTGCCAGCCTGGGCGATGCCCTGGCCGCCTGGGTGGCAGCCTGGCGTCATCGTTGGGTGCTGCCGCCGCTGGCCAAGGCCTGAGACCCGCAGCAGACTGCCTAGAATTCACAGCTCATGCCCTCCCAAACGCACCTTCATCCCAGCCCGTCTGCCGAATTGAATCCGGCGCACGAGGTGAGCCATCCCCGGCGCATCCGCAGCTTTGTCCGCCGCGCGGGGCGCACGACCCTGGGCCAAGCGCGCGCGCTGCAAACCCTGGCTCCGGTGCATGCCCTGCCCTTCTCGCACCAGCCGCTGGATTGGGATACCGCCTTCGATGCCTCGCTCAAGGGCGCACCCTGTGTGATGGAAATTGGCTTTGGCATGGGCGAAGCCACCGCCCACATCGCTTCGGTGCTGCCACACACCCGCTTCCTCTGCTGCGAGGTGCACGAGCCCGGTGTGGGCGCCTTGCTCATGCGCATCGAGTCCCAGCAGTTGCACAACATTCGCATCGTGGCCCATGACGCCGTGGAGGTCATGAACCACATGCTGGGCCAAGCCAGCCTGGACGGCTTGCACCTGTTCTTCCCCGATCCCTGGCACAAAAAACGTCACCACAAGCGACGCCTGGTTCAGCCCGAATGGTTGGCCCAGGTTTGCCAACGGCTCAAGCCCGGCGGCTACGTGCACTTTGCCACCGACTGGGAACCCTATGCCCAGCACATGCTGGCGGTGCTGCAAGCGCAGCCCTTGCTGGTCAACCGCAGCATGTCGCCCCAGGGTTTTGCCCAGCGCCCGGACTACCGCCCGCAAACCAAATTCGAAAAACGGGGTTTGCGCCTGGGGCACGGGGTATGGGATCTGGTGTTCGAGCGACGCAGTCAACCCCTTGGCTGACAGGACTTGAACAAGCAGGCACACTGATTTGGTTTGAACAATGTTTTGACTCACGAGGTTCACATGGACATGAAAACTTCCCCCCTTTCGCTGCTCGCTGACCCGAGCTTGCTCAAAACCCAAGGCCTGATCAATGGCCAATGGGTGGATGGACAAGGCCAGTTCGCGGTGAGCGATCCCGCCACGGGGCAAGTCCTCACCCAAGTGGCCAACCTCGGACCAGCCCATGCCCAAGCCGCCATCGACGCAGCCCATGCCGCCTGGGCGGGCTGGCGCAACACCACGGCCAAGGCACGCGCCAACATCCTGCGCAAGTGGTATGACCTGCTCATGGCCAACCAGGAGGACATCGCCCGCATCATGACGGCCGAACAGGGCAAGCCCATGGCTGAAGCCCGTGGCGAGGTGGCCTATGGCGCGAGCTTCGTCGAGTGGTTTGCCGAAGAGGCCAAGCGCGTCAATGGCGAGACCCTGCCCACCTTTGACAACAACCGCCGCTTGCTGGTGCTCAAGCAACCCATTGGCGTGTGCGCTGCCATCACCCCCTGGAACTTTCCCCTGGCCATGATCACCCGCAAAGTCGCTCCAGCCTTGGCTGCAGGCTGCCCGGTGATCATCAAACCCGCCGAGCTCACCCCGCTCACCGCCCTGGCTGCGGCGGAGCTGGCCTTGCGCGCGGGCATCCCTGCTGGCGTGCTCAACGTCATCGTGGCCGACACCGACAACAGCATTGCCGTGGGCAAGGTCTTGTGCGCGAGCGACGTGGTGCGCCACCTCTCCTTCACCGGCTCCACCGAAGTGGGTCGCATCCTCATGGCGCAGTCAGCGCCCACGGTCAAAAAAATGTCGCTCGAGCTCGGTGGCAATGCACCCTTCATCGTGTTCAACGATG
The DNA here is from genome assembly GCA_009919175.1 of Betaproteobacteria bacterium. Lineage (GTDB taxonomy): Bacteria > Pseudomonadota > Gammaproteobacteria > Burkholderiales > Burkholderiaceae_C > Limnohabitans. The sequence continues at coordinate 2,344 of RGCL01000091.1, read as the reverse complement.
CCGACATCGCCTCGGCTGTGGAAGGTGCCTTTGCCAGCAAGTACCGCAATGCGGGGCAGACCTGTGTGTGCTCCAACCGCATTTATGTGCAAGAGGGCGTGTACGACGAATTCGTCACCCAGTTTGCCGCCAAGGTCAAAACCGCCAAGGTGGGCAACGGCTTTGAAGACGGCGTCAACCAGGGTCCCCTCATCGAGGAAGCCGCCGTTGCAAAAGTCGAGCGCCATGTGGCCGATGCGGTGGCCAAGGGCGGCCAAGTCATCACCGGAGGCAAGCGCATGCAGGGCCTCTTTTTCGAGCCCACGGTGATTGCCAATGCCTCGGCAGACATGGCCTGTGCGCGCGAAGAAACCTTTGGTCCCTTTGCGCCGGTGTTCAAGTTCAAGACCGAGGAAGAAGCCGTGGCGCTGGCCAACAACACCGAATATGGTCTGGCCAGCTACTTCTACAGCCGCGATGTGGGCCGCATCTTCCGCGTGAGCGAAGCCCTGGAATACGGCATGGTGGGGGTCAACGTGGGCATCCTCGCCACCGAACACGTGCCCTTTGGTGGGGTGAAGCAATCGGGCCTTGGCCGCGAAGGTTCACACCACGGCATGGACGACTACCTGGAGATCAAGTACATCTGCCTGGGCGACGTGCTCAAGTGAGCCGCTCGGCCACCCAGGCCGATGCGCCGCGCAAGGCGGCATCCAGCCCAGCAGGCTGCGTGCCGCCCGCCATGGCGAAGTCGGGCTTGCCGCCGCCTTTGCCACCCACCTGAGCCGCGACATGGCTCACCAGCTCACCTGCCTTGATGCGGGCGGTGGCATCGGCTGTGACGCCAGCAGCAATTTGCACCTTGTCGCCATCGACAGTGGCCAACACAATTGCCGCTGACTTGAGCTTGTCTTTGAGTTTGTCCACGGTTTCGCGCAAGGACTTGGCATCGGCTCCGTCTAGGCGTGCCGCCAACACCTTCAGGCCTTGGATGTCCACCGCCTGATTGACCAACTCGTCACCCTGCGCCGAGGCCAGCTTGCCCTTGGCCGCAGCGAGTTCTTTTTCCAGCGCCTTGACCTGATCGAGCACCTGGGCAATGCGCGCGGTGAGTTCGGCAGCGGGCGCCTTGAGCACCCCAGCGGCCTTGGCCACGGTGTCTTCCAGCGACTGCAAATAAGCCAGCGCGTTGTCACCGGTCACCGCCTCAATGCGGCGCACGCCAGCGGCCACGCCGCTTTCACTCACGATCTTGAACAGGCCGATGTCACCCGTGGCCTTGACGTGGGTGCCGCCGCACAGTTCGCGGCTGGAACCAATGTCGAGCACGCGCACGGTCTCGCCATACTTTTCGCCAAAGAGCATCATGGCGCCCGTTTTCTGGGCGCTTTCAATGTCCATTACACGCGCCTGGGCAGCGGCGTTGGCGAGGATCTCGGCATTGACCTTGGTTTCGATCTGGCGGATTTCAGCGTCGGTCACTGGCGCGTTGTGGGCAAAGTCAAAACGGGTGCGCTCGGCATTCACCAGCGAGCCCTTTTGTTGAACGTGGCTGCCCAGCACTTCACGCAAAGCCTTGTGCATCAAATGGGTGGCACTGTGGTTGCGCACGGTCGCCGCGCGCAGCGCCGTGTCCACATGGGCTTGCACGGCATCGCCCACCTGGAGGCTGCCGCTTTGCAGCGTGCCATGGTGGCCAAACACGTCGGCCTTGATCTTTTGTGTGTCGAGCACCTGGAACTGGGCACCCCCGTTGTGGATCAGGCCTTCGTCGCCCACCTGGCCGCCAGACTCGGCATAAAAGGGCGTGGTGTCGAGCACCACCACGCCTTGCTGACCGGCCTTGAGCGACTGTGCGGGTGTGCCCTCCACATAAAGCGCCACCACCTTGGCGTGGCTGGTGAGTTGTTCATAGCCCACAAACTGGTTGCCCGCGCCCGTGTAGTCAAGCGCCTTGTCCATCTTGAACTTGCCCGCCGCTCGCGCCTGGGACTTTTGCTTGTCCATCGCGGCATGAAAGCCTGCTTCGTCAACGGTGACGCCGCGCTCGCGGCACACATCGTTGGTCAGATCCAAGGGGAATCCGTAGGTATCGTGGAGCTTGAAGGCCACATCGCCCGCCAGCACCTTGGCGTTGCCCTGCAAGGCCGCATCGAGGATGTGCATGCCGTTTTCCAGCGTCTCGTAAAAGCGCTCCTCTTCGGCCTTGAGCACCTGCATCACACGCTCGGCGTTGTCGCGCAAGTTGGGATAGGCCGCGCCCATCAACTTCACCAAGTCGGGCACGAGCTTGTGGAAGAACGGGGTCTTTTGGCCGAGCTTGTAGCCGTGGCGAATCGCACGGCGCACGATGCGACGCTGCACA
>RGCL01000010.1 GCA_009919175.1 Betaproteobacteria bacterium | reverse complement strand
TTGATTGCGCCCATTGCCATGGAAGAGGGTCTGCGTTTTGCCATCCGCGAGGGTGGCCGTACCGTGGGCGCCGGCGTCGTTGCCAAGATCCTGGAGTGAAGCGAATGAGCGCCAAGCAAAAAATCCGCATTCGCCTCAAGGCCTTCGATTACAAGCTGATTGACCAATCTGCTGCTGAAATCGTCGATACCGCCAAGCGCACCGGTGCCATCGTCCGTGGCCCCGTGCCCTTGCCCACCCGCATGCGTCGCTTCGACATCCTGCGTTCACCACACGTGAACAAATCCAGTCGCGACCAGTTTGAAATCCGCACCCACCAGCGCTTGATGGACATCGTGGACCCCACCGACAAAACCGTGGATGCCCTGATGAAGCTCGATTTGCCGGCCGGTGTGGACGTTGAAATCAAGTTGCAGTGATGCAGCCCCATTGGCAGGCCAGATTCACCATTTGGCCCGCCAATGATCAAATCCGGGCGGGGTGCTCATTTATGAGTACAATGCACGGTTCCAGGTCCACAGGGCCTGGGCATTTTTAACCTTCTTTCACACACCAAACGGCGTTGCCAATTGAAGTGGCGCCGGTGAGAGTTTTGGAGAACAACAATGAGTCAAAGCAACCGTTTGGGTTTGCTTGGGCGCAAGGTGGGCATGATGCGTCTGTTCACCGATGACGGCGATGCAGTGCCTGTCACGGTGGTGGATGTATCCAACAACCGAGTGACCCAGGTCAAGACCGATCAAAACGATGGCTACATCGCCTTGCAGGTGACCTATGGTCAACGCCGTGCATCGCGGGTGACCAAGCCCGAGGCTGGTCATTTGGCCAAGGCCGGTGTTCAATCCGGCGAAATCACCCAAGAATTCCGCGTGACCGCTGACATCGCTGCTCAATACGCAGCCGGTGCGACGATCCCTGCTGCCCTGTTCGCCGTGGGCGAAAAGGTGGACGTGCAAGGCACCTCCATCGGCAAGGGCTTCGCTGGCACCATCAAGCGTCACAACTTCAGCTCACAGCGTGCTTCTCACGGTAACAGCCGTTCGCACAATGTGCCTGGTTCCATTTCCATGGCGCAGGATCCTGGTCGCGTGTTCCCCGGTAAAAAAATGACGGGTCACATGGGTGATGTCACGGTCACCACGCAAAACCTGGATGTCATCCGCGTGGATGAATCGCGCCAACTGCTCATGATCAAGGGTGCCATTCCTGGCTCCGCCGGTGGTTTTGTCACCGTGCGTCCCTCGGTCAAGGTTGCGCCTGCCAAAGGAGGCAACTGATGCAAGTCGAACTCCTCAATGACCAAGGCCAGGCCGCGTCCAAGCTGGACGTGCCCGACACCGTGTTTGGTCGCGATTACAACGAAGACCTGGTGCACCAGATCGTCGTGGCCTATCAGGCCAACGCACGCCAGGGCACGCGCGCTCAAAAAGACCGCGCTGAGGTCAAGCACTCCACCAAGAAGCCCTTCCGCCAAAAAGGAACGGGCCGCGCTCGCGCAGGTATGACCTCTTCGCCCTTGTGGCGCGGAGGCGGTCGCATCTTCCCGAATTCACCCGCTGAAAACTTCACGCAAAAAATCAACAAGAAGATGTACCGTGCTGGCATGGCCGCCATCTTCTCCCAGTTGGTCCGTGAAGGCCGCCTGGCTGTGGTGGACTCCATGAAAGTGGACGCCCCCAAGACCAAGTTGCTGGCTGCCAAATTCAAGGCCATGAACCTGGACTCGGTGCTGGTGATTGCCGAAGAGGTGGATGACAACCTCTACCTAGCATCGCGCAACCTGCCCAACGTGCTCGTGGTCGAGCCCCGTTACGCAGACCCCGTTTCGCTGGTCTATTACAAGAAGGTGCTTGTCACCAAAGCGGCCCTCGATCAACTCAAGGAGATGTTCGCATGAGCAACACCCGTTTTGACGAAGGACGTCTGATGCAGGTGCTGGTGTCACCCATCGTCTCTGAAAAAGCCACCATGGTGGCCGAGAAGACCAACGCAGTCACCTTCAAGGTGCTGCAAGACGCCACCAAGCCAGAAATCAAAGCTGCGGTAGAGCTGCTCTTCAATGTGCAGGTCAAAGCCGTTTCCGTTGTGAACACCAAGGGCAAGACCAAGCGATTTGGCCGCTCCGTAGGCCGCCGCGATCACGTTCGCAAGGCTTACGTGACGCTCCAGCCTGGTCAAGAGCTCAACCTCTCTGGGGAGGCTGCTTAATCATGGCCGTGATCAAGATGAAACCGACCAGCCCCGGCCAACGTGCCGTGGTCAAGGTCACCCGCGACCATTTGCACAAGGGCGAAGGTTTTGCACCTTTGCTCGAGCCCCAGCATCAACGTTCGGGCCGCAACAACAATGGTCACATCACCACCCGACACAAGGGTGGTGGCCATAAGCATCACTACCGTGTGGTGGACTTCCGTCGCAACAAGGACGGCATCCCCGCCAAAGTGGAGCGCATCGAGTACGACCCCAACCGCACCGCACACATCGCTTTGGTGTGCTATGCCGACGGCGAGCGTCGCTACATCATTGCTCCGCGTGGCCTGGAAGTGGGCTCCACCCTTCACAGTGGCTCGGAAGCCCCCATTCGCGCTGGCAACACCCTGCCCATTCGCAACATCCCCGTGGGTTCAACCATTCACTGCATCGAGTTGCGTCCTGGCAAGGGCGCGCAGATTGCCCGCTCGGCTGGCGCATCCGCCACCTTGTTGGCCCGTGAAGGCACCTACGCTCAGGTTCGCATGCGCTCGGGTGAAGTTCGCAAAATTCACATTGAGTGCCGCGCCACCATCGGCGAAGTCTCCAACGAAGAACATAGCCTGCGCCAAATCGGCAAGGCCGGTGTCAAGCGCTGGATGGGCATTCGCCCGACCGTTCGCGGTGTGGCGATGAACCCCATTGACCACCCTCACGGCGGTGGTGAAGGTCGTACCGGCGAAGGCCGCGCACCCGTTGATCCTTGGGGCAATCTGACCAAGGGTTACCGCACCCGCAACAACAAGCGCACGCAAGTCATGATCGTGTCGCGTCGCAAGAAATAAGGGGTAGGCCATGGCTCGTTCATTGAAAAAAGGCCCATTCGTTGACCATCACCTGATGGACAAAGTGGAAAAGGCGGTCAGCACCAAGGACAAGCGCCCGATCAAGACCTGGTCGCGTCGTTCCATGATCCTGCCCGAGTTCATCGGACTGACCATTGCTGTGCACAACGGCAAGCAGCATGTCCCCGTTTATGTGACCGACCAAATGGTGGGTCACAAGCTCGGCGAATTTGCGTTGACCCGCACATTCAAGGGTCACCCCGCCGACAAAAAGGCCAAGAAATAAGGAGGACCTATGGAAACACGTGCAGTCCTGCGTGGCGTTCGTCTCTCGGTTGACAAAGGTCGACTGGTGGCAGATCTCATTCGCGGAAAAAAGGTGGACCAGGCCCTCAACATCCTGACCTTCACCCAGAAAAAATCAGCTGGCATCATCAAAAAAGTGCTCGAGTCGGCCATCGCCAACGCCGAGCACAACGACGGTGCAGACATCGATGAGTTGCGTGTCAAGTCCATTTACGTGGAACAAGGCACCACACTCAAGCGCTTCACCGCACGCGCCAAGGGTCGCGGCAACCGCATCAGCAAGCCCACGTGCCATGTGTACGTGACGGTCGGCAACTGAAAGGCAAAGAGGATATGGGACAGAAAATTCATCCGACCGGCTTTCGCCTCTCCGTCAGCCGCAACTGGGCCAGCCGCTGGTACGCCACCAACCGTGACTTTGCCGGCATGCTGGCTGAAGACATCAAGGTTCGTGACTACCTCAAGGCCAAGCTGAAAAATGCCGCCGTCTCGCGCGTCGTCATCGAGCGCCCCGCCAAAAACGCCCGCATCACCATTTACTCGGCACGTCCGGGTGTGGTGATTGGCAAAAAAGGCGAGGACATCGAGAACCTCAAGAAAGAGTTGTCTGCTCGCCTGGGCGTGCCCGTGGCCGTGAACATCGAAGAGGTGCGCAAGCCCGAAATCGATGCACAGCTCATCGCTGACAGCATCACCCAGCAGCTCGAAAAACGCATCATGTTCCGCCGTGCCATGAAGCGCGCCATGCAAAACGCCATGCGTTTGGGCGCCCAGGGCATCAAGATCATGTCGTCGGGTCGATTGAACGGCATCGAAATCGCCCGCACCGAGTGGTATCGCGAAGGTCGCGTGCCGCTTCATACCCTGCGTGCTGACATCGACTACGCCATCTCCACGGCCAAAACCACCTATGGTGTGATTGGCGTGAAGGTGTGGGTTTACAAGGGCGATACCCTGGGTCGCAATGATGCGCCCGTGGTGGCCGAGCCCCGTCCTGAAGAAGAGCGTCGTCCCCGTGGCCCGCGCCGCGACCCCCGTGCTGGTGACAAGCCTGCCCGTGGCGGTGTTCGCCGTGGTGCTTCCAATGCCGCACCAACCGATGGCAGCGACAAGCCTGCCGAAGCGGTTGATGCCCCCAAAACCACCGTCAAGCGCGTCCGCAAGGTTGCCGCGCCCGCCGCCACTGGCACGGCTGCGGACGGTCAAGGAGAATAAGCATGCTGCAACCAGCACGCCGCAAATACCGCAAAGAACAAAAAGGCCGCAACACGGGTGTCGCCACCCGTGGCAACACCGTGGCCTTTGGTGAATACGGCCTCAAGTCCACAGACCGTGGCCGCATCACAGCCCGTCAGATCGAAGCCGCACGTCGCGCGATTTCACGTCACGTCAAGCGCGGTGGCCGCATCTTCATTCGCATCTTCCCCGACAAGCCCATCTCCCAAAAGCCTGCTGAGGTTCGCATGGGTAACGGCAAGGGCAACCCCGAGTACTACGTGGCTGAAATCCAGCCGGGCAAAGTGCTCTACGAAATCGTGGGGGTTCCCGAAGAGCTCGCACGCGAGGCATTCCGACTGGCCGCTGCCAAGCTGCCTTTGCGCACCACGTTTGTGTCGCGCCTCTTGGGCCAATAAGGAGAACAAGACATGAAAACCTCTGAACTCCGCCAAAAAGACGCGGCCGCACTGGCTGAAGAAGTGAAGTCCTTGCAAAAGGCCCACTTCAACCTGCGCATGCAAAAAGGCGTGCAACAACTCAACAACACCGCACAGCTGCGCAGCACGCGTCGCAGCATTGCTCGCGCCAAAACCATCCTGGCCGAGAAGCAAGCCAAGGAGTGAACATGACGGAAACCAAACCCTCCCTCAAGCGCACCCTCATTGGCAAGGTGGTGAGTGACAAGCGTGCCAAGACGGTCACCGTCCTGGTCGAGCGTCGCGTCAAGCATGCGATGTACGGAAAAATCGTGGCCAAGTCGAGCAAATACCATGCGCACGATGAGAAAGGCGAATTCCACCTCGGTGACATCATCGAGATCACCGAATCGCGCCCGATTTCCAAAACCAAGAATTGGGTGGCAACCCGTTTGGTCCAAAAGGCCACATTGGTTTAATGCCCATGAGCCTGTGCGATTCGCGCAGTCCCTGAAAGGCTCACAATCGTGAGCCTTTTTTCTTTTAGCCTGGAGACAAAAACATGATCAAAGTTGGCGATACCCTGCCTGCCGTCACCCTGACCGAATACGTTGAAGTGGAGGGCAATGGTTGCAGCATTGGCCCCAATCCCGTGGAAGTGGCCAAAGCCGCTGCGGGCAAAACCATTGCCCTGTTTGCGCTGCCCGGTGCTTTCACGCCCACCTGTTCAGCCAAGCATGTGCCTGGTTACGTGGAGCATCAAGCCGCCTTCAAGGCAGCGGGTGTGGACGAAATCTGGTGCCTGAGCGTCAACGACGCCTTTGTGATGAATGCCTGGGCGCATGACCAAAAAACCCAGGGCAAGGTGCGCATGCTGGCCGATGGCTCAGCTGACTTTGCCAAGGCGGTGGGCTTGACCCTGGATCTCACCGCACGCGGCATGGGCTTGCGCTCCAACCGCTACTCCATGCTGGTCAAAGACGGCAAGGTGGTCACCCTCAACGTCGAAGGCCCCGGCAAGTTCGAGGTGAGCGACGCGCAAACCCTGTTGGCTCAGGCCAAGGGCTGAAACCTCAATCCACCTCAAGGTGGATCACAAATCCACTTTGAGGTAGTGCGCCCCAGCAATGGGGTTGTGATAGTAGGGCGGGATGCTCTTAAAGCCCAGCTCATGGTAGAGGGAGCGAGCTGCTTCCATGTCATCGAGCGTGTCAAGCAGCACGCAGTGGTAGCCCAGTTGCCGCGCCGCATCGAGGATGCCCTCGCTCAGGCTGCGCCCAAAGCCAAAGCGGCGAAAGGCCGGGCGCACATAAAGCCGCTTCATTTCGGCGGAATTCGGATAGTCGGTACCGGGCAAAGCGCGCAGGGCGCAGCAACCCGCCCACGCGTCGTCCACCTTGGCCAGCAAAAAAGTGCCCCCTGGGCGCGCGTACACCGTGTGCAAATGAAGCATTTCAGCGTCGAAGTGCTGGAAGCACAAATCAATGCCCAGGCTTTGGCTGTATTCCTCGACAAGACCCCGGGCGGCCTGCCACTCGTCTGGCGTGAGGGCCACGGTCAACTCAATGTGGGGGGTGGTCGTCATGCTCAGACCGTGAGCGGCAGCAGGTAGGCAAAAGCCAGGCCCATGCAGGCCAGCCACAACACCAGTGCAAAGAGGCGCCGCCCCCAGTTGTCTTTGCTCTCGGGATAGATGTTGGCGATCTGCGCATCCCCGTGCAGCATGGCGGGCAATAGACGATGGCCTTTGCGCTTATGCCAGACGATGGCCAGCACGTGCAAAACCACCCAGCCCAACAGCAGCAGTTTGCCCAGGTGCTTGTGCCAATCGGTGGCAGCGTCTGCCCAGTCCTCACTCACCATGGCGTTCAAGGGGCCGTTGAACGAGATGTCATCGGTAGCCATCATGCCCGAGGCCAATTGCATGCCCAGCAACACCAGGACCGCAAAAATGGACAAGGCGCCCAGTGGGTTGTGTCCCGGGCGATGCCGACCCTGAACGTAGGCGGCAACCCGAGCAGGGGTGGGGAAGAAGTGAACAAAGCGCGACCAGTGGCCACCCACAAAGCCCCAAATCAAGCGAAACACCAGCGTACCCAAGAGCGCATAACCCATTCGGGCATGCCACTGGAGCATCTCCCCGCCGATGTTGCCAGTGATGACCATGCCGATCATGAGCAAGACCAAAACCCAGTGAAACAAACGCGTGGGCAGATCCCAGACCCGGCGCAAATTGGGAGAAGAGGAAAGAGAAGAATGATCCATGAACCAATCGCAACAAGAAAAAAGGGAAATTAACACAAAATACGTCCTGGGCAAGAGATTGCGATACAACATCTCAACCACCACCATTCCTCAGAAAGGCTTCCCATGACCAAGACCCGTTTGCGTCACCTCGCATTGTTCACCACCCTGGCGCTTGCCACGGCCGCGACCCAGGCCGTGACCGTCGCTGAAAAAGACGCCATCAAGTTTCGCCAAAGCGCCTTCTTCCTCATGGGCAACCTCTTTGGAGAAATCAACGGCATGGCTCAAGGCCGCATTCCCATGAACGAAGCCACGGTCAAGGAGAGCGCCGCCGTTTTGAATGCCGTGGCCAGCCTCCCTTTCCATGGCTTCCCCGAAGGCTCTGACAAAGGCCAAACCAAGGCCAAGCCCGAGATCTGGTCGGAAGCCGACAAATTCAAGAAAGCCGCCAGCGAGGCTCAGTCTGCCATTGGCAAACTCAACACCGCCGTGGCAGCCGGTCAGTTCAAAGACCTCAAAAGTCTGGCGGCAGACGTGGGCAAGTCCTGCAAGTCCTGCCACGACCAATTCCGTCAGTGATGCCCTTCCCCCGGGGGGTGGGCACTCAGTCGATGATGGACTGCTGACGCAACGCGTCAATGCGTGAATCAGGCCAACCCAGCCATTCACGCAAGACCTCGTCGGTGTGTTCACCCAGCATGGGCGGATGACGGCGCGTGGACACGGGCGTCTCGCTCAGCTTGATGGGGCTGGCCACCAGCTGCACATCTTTGCCAACGGGGTGGGAGAGGGTCTCCACCATGCCGCGTGCTTGCACCTGGGGATCCTTGAAGACTTCATCGAGCTGGTTGATGGGTGCCCCAGGCACTTGCAGCCGCTCGAATTCGGCAAGCCACTGCGACTTGTTGCGCTGCATGAACACCTTGCCCAGCAGGGGCACGAGGGTGTCTCGGTGGCGCACGCGGTCGGGGTTGCGTGCAAAGCGCGGATCCTTGGCCCATTCGGGGTGTCCGATGATCTCGCACAGCTTGGCAAACTGACCGTCGTTGCCCACCGCCACGATCAGGTGATCGCGCTCACCGCTGGGCTTGGGCGCCGTTTCAAACACCTGATAGGGCACGATATTCACATGGGCGTTGCCCATGCGCCCCGGCACCTTGCCGCTGAACTGCCCCTCGACGAGGTAGTTGGCGCCCAGATTGGCCAGCATGGCCACTTGGGTGTCGAGCAAGGCCATGTCCACCTGTTGCCCCTGACCCGTGGCCTCGGCATGGCGCAAGGCCGCCAGGATGCCCACCGTGGCATAGAGACCAGTGAACAAATCGGCCACAGCCACCCCCACCTTTTGTGGACCACCCCCGAGGTCATCGCGCTCGCCTGTGACGCTCATGAGCCCCCCCAGGCCTTGCACAGCGTAGTCGTATCCCGCCCGCTCACGATAGGGGCCGGTCTGCCCATAGCCCGTGATGCTGCAGTACACCAGCCTGGGATTGACCTGGCGAAGACTTTCATGGTCGAGGCCATAGCGTGCCATGTCGCCCACTTTGTAGTTTTCGATGAGCACATGCGCGTGACGCGCCAGCTCGCGCACCAGCTGCTGGCCTTCTGGCCGAGACAAGTCACAGGTGATGGAGCGCTTGTTGCGGTTGGCGCCCATGTAATAGGCTGCCTCGCGGGTGTCCTCGCCCGCCGGGGTTTGCAAAAACGGGGGTCCCCAGCCCCGAGTGTCGTCACCGGTCTTGCAACGCTCCACCTTGACCACATCGGCACCCAGATCGGCCAGAGTTTGGCCGCACCATGGTCCAGCCAACACGCGCGATAGGTCCAGCACGCGGACCCCATTCAAAGACATCATCATCAGATCATTCTGCCTCAACCGATAATGCCGCATGACTTCATTGTTTTCTTGGCGTGCCGCAGGTGCGCTCGGGGTGTTGAGTGCCGCCATGCTGTCGGCCTGTGCGCCAGCGCTCAACTGGCGCGTGGTCCAGCCAGCCGATGGCCTGTCGCTGATGCTGCCGTGCAAACCCAGCGAGCGCAAAGAAGCCGTGCGCCTGGGTGAGCAAGACACCGAATTGACCATGATTGGTTGCCAAGCCCAGGGCATGGACTTCACCCACACCCAGATGCCCTTGCCGACCGGCGTGCTGCCCGCCGTGGTGATCGAGCGTTGGCAACAAGCCAGCCTGCGGCCATTGGGTGCACATGAAGCCCAAGCTCCCAAGCCCCAACCCCTTGCGGGTGTGGTGACGCCCGGTGTGGGCGTTCGCGTCAAGACCACCAGCGGCTTGCAAGTCCAGCTGGTCTGGTGGCACCAGGGCAGCCTGGTTCACCAGTTGGCGGTTTACGCACCCCTTGGCGAGAAGTCGTTTGAAAACGCCGTCGACGCCTTCATTTCCAGCATCCAGCAAAGGCCCTGAAACCCATGTCCCAAACCTTGCTCGCGGCGCATGCCGTTCGCGTCTTCCTGACCTTGGCGCTGGCCTACTTCCTCTCCACGCTCATGCGCACCATCACGGCCACGCTCTCGCCCGTGCTGGTGCAGACCTTCACCCTGTCTGCCAGCGACCTGGGCTTGTTGGCAGGCGGGTACTTCATGGGTTTTGCCTTCACCCAGTTGCCCATGGGCAAGGCCCTGGATCGTCACGGACCGCGCCGCGTGCAACTTCTCTTTCTCACCATGGCGGTCGCAGGGTGTCTGCTCTTTGCGGTGGCGGAGCAATTCAGCGTGCTGTTGCTTGCGCGGGTGATGGTCGGCGTCGGGGTGAGCGCCTGCCTCATGGCGCCCCTCACCGGCTACAGGCGCTGGCTGAGTCCGGGCGCGCAGTTGCGTGCCAACAGCTGGATGCTCATGACCGGCTCGCTGGGCATGCTGGCCTCCACCTTGCCCGTGCAGTGGCTGCTGCCCCTGGTGGGCTGGCGCCCCATTCTGGCCGGCATGGCCGTGCTGTTTGTCCTGGTCATGTTGCTCATTCGCTGGCAAGTTCCCGAATGGCATCAGGACGAGGCCAGCGCCAGCGCGCCCAAAGAGAGCGTGTGGGCCTCCTATCGACCGGTGTGGCGCAATCACACCTTCATCCGCCTCACCCCCATCGGCTTTTTTTGCTATGGCGGGCTCGTGGCCATGCAAACCCTTTGGGCTTCACCCTGGCTCATGCATGTGAGCGGCGCGAGCGCCAAAGATGCCGCCTATGGCCTGTTCATCATCAACCTGGCCATGCTGGGCACCTTTTGGACCTGGGGACTGATCAACCCCTGGCTCACCAAAAAAGGCATCGATGCCCAGCGCCTCATCGCCTGGGGAAGCCCATTGATCCTGATCACGGCCTTGCAATTGGTGATCTCGGGCACCCAGACATCGGTGTGGTCCTGGGTGGCCTTTTGCATGTCTTGCTCGGTGGTGTCGGTGGCGCAGCCTGCGGTGGGGATGGCGTTTGACTCCCGATTGGCGGGTCGGGCCTTGTCGGCCTACAACCTCGTGATCTTCCTGGGCGTCTTTGTGATCCAGTGGGGCTTTGGCTTGTTGGTCGATGGCTTGCAGGGCCTGGGGTTGAGCAAGATCGACGCCTACCGCAGCGCGCTGGCGGTCTTTCTGGGCGGCTGTTGCCTGTCCTACCTGCATTTCCTCTGGTACGGGCGTGATAATTCAGCCCAAACGCCGCACGCATCATGACCACGCACATTCTGCTGATTGCCCATGCTCCCCTGGCCGAGGCCCTCAAGGCCTGCGCCATGCATGTCTTCCCCGAATGTGCCCAAGAGGTCTTCGCCGTCGACGTCGAGCCCCATGCGACACCCGAGCACACCCGCGGCGTCATCGATGCCGTCATGGACCAGCACCCCAGCGCCACCTGGCTGGTCCTCACCGATGTGCTGGGCGCCACGCCGTCCAACGTGGCCCAGCACCTCATCGACCCCGAGCGTGTGCAAATGATTGCAGGCGTGAACCTGCCCATGCTCTTGCGCACAGTGTGCTATCGACAAGAGCCCTTGCCCCAATTGGTGCAACGCGCCCTCTCGGGCGGTGCCCAAGGGGTGTTGCAAGTGACCCAGCCACTCCATCCTCACTGACACCATGCTTCAACAAACGGTTGCCATCATCAACAAACTCGGCCTGCATGCGCGGGCATCCGCCAAGCTCACCAAACTCGCGGGCAGTTTCCCGTGCCAGGTCTGGGTCTCCAAGGGCGATCGCCGCGTCAACGCCAAAAGCATCATGGGCGTGATGATGCTGGCCGCTGGCATTGGCAGCGAGGTCGTCCTGGAAACCGACGGCGAGCAGGAGCAAGAGGCCATGCAAGCCTTGCTCGCGCTCATCAACGACAAATTTGGTGAGGGTGAATAAGCCATGAGCTTCACCATCCACGGTTTGGCAGTGGCCCGTGGCATTGCCATTGGGCGTGCCGTGCTGGTGGCCTCGAGCCGCGTGGATGTGGCGCACTATTTCATCGACCCCGAGCACGTGAATGCGGAGATCCGCCGCATTGCCAACGCCCGCGATGCCGTGGTGCAGGAGCTGCAACACCTCTTGCAGCACATGCCCAAGGATGCGCCCCATGAGTTGGCCGCCATCCTGGAGGTGCACCTCATGCTGCTCGAAGACCAGACCCTGATCGATGGGGTCAAGCACTGGATTCGCGACCGCCTCTACAACGCCGAATGGGCCTTGAGCACGCAGTACGAAACCGTAGCGCGGCAGTTCGACGAGATGGACGACATCTATCTGCGCGAGCGAAAAGGCGACCTCGAACAAGTGGTCGAGCGCATCTTGCGCCACATGAAGGGCTTGCCCGATGCCACCCAGGCGCATGCCCGCACCTCGGGCGTACAGGCTGAAATGGTGGATCACACCGACACCCCCCTTATCCTGGTGGCGCACGACTTGTCGCCCGCAGACATGCTCACCTTCAAGCAAAGCGTGTTTGTGGGCTTCATCACCGATGTGGGCGGCAAGACCTCGCACACGGCCATCGTGGCGCGCAGCCTGGACATCCCCGCCATCGTGGGCGCACGCACCGCCAGCCAACTCGTCCAGCAAGACGATTGGGTGATCCTCGACGGCGATGCGGGCGTCATGATCGTGGACCCGTCGCCCATCGTGCTGGAGGAGTACGCGTTCAAGCAACGCCAGACCACGCTGGATCGCGAGCGCCTCTCGCGCTTGCGCACCACGCCTTGCGTGACCCTGGACGGCGAGCGCATCGAGCTGCTGGCCAACATCGAACTGCCCGGCGATGCCGATGCCGCCTTGGGCGTGGGTGCCGTGGGTGTGGGTTTGTTTCGCAGCGAATTCCTCTTCATGGGGCGCGATCGTGATTTGCCTGGCGAGGAAGAACAATTCAAAGCCTATTGCCGCGCCATCGAGGGCATGAAGGGCTTGCCCGTCACCATCCGCACCATCGACATTGGGGCTGACAAGCCCCTGGATCGCGGCGCCAAGGAACCCACCTACCTCAACCCGGCGCTGGGGCTCAGGGCCATCCGCTGGAGTCTGGCTGATCCCGACATGTTCCTCACCCAGTTGCGGGCCATGTTGCGCGCAGCCGCGTACGGGCCAGTCAAGATCATGATCCCGATGCTGGCGCACCTGGGCGAAATCCGCCAGACCTTGCATCACATCGACGAAGCCCGCAACCAGTTGCGCGCCAAGGGGGTGAGCTTTGGCCCCGTGCAAATCGGCGCCATGATCGAAGTGCCCGCTGCCGCACTCATGCTCGACACCTTTTTGCGGCACTTTGACTTTTTGTCGTTGGGCACCAACGACCTCATCCAGTACACCTTGGCCATCGACCGCGCCGATGAGGAAGTGGCGCACTTGTATGACCCCATGCACCCCGCTGTGCTGCGCCTCATCGCCAGCACCATCGCAGCTGGCGCGGCCAGTGGCAAGGCCGTGAGCGTTTGCGGCGAAATGGCGGGCGACCCGCAATACACCAAGCTGCTGCTGGGCTTGGGCTTGCGCCAGTTCTCCATGCACCCCACGCAAGTGTTGCGGGTCAAGCAGGAGGTCTTGCGCGCCGATACCCGCAAGCTCGTGGGCTGGGCACGCTCGCTGCTGGCCAGCGATGCGCCCAGCTTGAACCCCCCCGCTTGATGATCAGCCGGTGATGGCGCGCCACACCCGCTCGGGGGTGAGTGGCATTTGCAAATGGGGGGTGGCGGCGGCGCGCCCATGGCGTGCCAGCGCATCGGCCACGGCATTGACCACCGCAGGGGTGGCGCCAATGGTGCCCAATTCACCCACGCCCTTGACCCCCAGCACATTGTTGGTGCTGGGTGTGCCCTCATCCATTTCGGTTTTGAAAAATGTCTGCGCCACGTCGGCATGGGGCACGGCATAGTCCATGAGGCTGCCCGTGAGCAACTGACCGCTGTCGGGGTCATACCGTACTGCTTCGCACAAAGCCTGCCCCATGCCCTGAACCGCGCCGCCGTCGAGTTGGCCCCGCACGATGGTGGGGTTGACCACCCGTCCCACATCGTTCATGGAGGCATATGCCGCCACGCTCACCACGCCCGTGGCCGGATCCACTTCGACCTCGCACACATGACAGCCATTGGGCCATGTGGGGCCTTTGGCCGCTGTCTTGCTGTCCACTTCAATGCGGCCTGTCGCCTGCTTGGCAGCCAGCTCAGCCAGGCTGCGTTGCAAGTCCGTGCCCTTGACCTTGAAGCGACCCGCCTCGTAAACCAGATCTGACCCCGAGACCTCGAGGTCTGTTGCGGCCAGCTCACGGGCTTTGTCCAGCGCTTCGCCCGCGCCCACACGAACCGCCGAGCCGCCTGTGAACAACGACCGCGACCCGGCACTGCCAAAGCCGTTGCCGCGATCGGTGTCGCCCAGCACAACCCGCACTTGCGACAAGGGCACATCAAACACATCCACCACCAGTTGCGCCAGCGTGGTGGCAATGCCTTGCCCCATTTGGTTGACTGCGGAGAAGACCTCGATCACCCCGTCGTTGAGGATGCGCACATTGACGTTTTCTTCCAGCGCATTGCCCCCCGTCCACTCGAGGAAGGTGGCAATGCCCAGGCCACGCCACAAGCCCTTGGCGGCAGAGGCCTTGGCGCGCGCTTCAAAGCCTGACCAGTCGGCCAGCTTCAAGCCCCCGTCGAGGATGCGCTCAAAGGCACCCACGTCATAGATTTGACCCATGGGGTTGCGATAAGGGAACTGTTGCGGCTGGATGAGGTTGCGACGGCGCAGGGCCACGCGGTCCATGCCGATTTGGCGCGCGGCCTCGTCCATGAGCCGCTCCATGATGTAGATGGCCTCGGGTCGCCCGGCACCCCGGTAGGCGCCCGTGGTGGCGGTGTGGGTCATCACGGCCTGGAAGCGGAAATCAATCAGCGGGATGTCGTAGATGCTGGTTTGCACCCAGGGGCCAATGAGGCATTGGATGGCCACGCCCGTCATCGTGGGGTAGGCGCCCACGTTGGCTTGACCCATTACGCGCAAGGCCAGGATGCGGCCATCGGCGGCCAAGGCCATTTCGGCCATGGAGCGCACATCGCGGCCATGGGCGCTGGTGAGGAATTCCTCATTGCGATCGGCCACCCACTTGACCGAGGCCTTGAGCTGGTGGGCGCAATGCGCCACCACCACGTCTTCGGGGTAAGCGCCGGTCTTCATGCCAAAGCCGCCGCCCACATCGCCCACCACCACCTGCACGCGGTCGGTTGCCAGACCCAGGAGGTCGCACACCATGGTGCGAATGCCCGTGGGCATTTGCGTGCTCATGCGAATCACCAAGCGGTCGTTGGTCCATTGCGCCAGCACCGAGCGCGGCTCGATGCAAAACGCGGCCAGGCGCTGGTTGTCGATGTCGAGCTTGACCACATGGGCAGCTGCATCGAACTGGGCTTGGGCTTCGGGTGCGGAGCCGTATCGCGTCTCGCACACCAGGTTGTCGGGGCCATCGGCCAGCAGGGGCGCGCCGGCGGCCAGGGCGGCTTGGGCGGTGGTCACCGAGGGCAGGGGGTCATAGTCCACCCACACGGCCTCGGCGGCGTTGCGTGCCTGCTCCAGCGTGTGCGCCACCACGACCGCCACGGGCTCACCCACGTAACGCACGCGCTCGTGCGCGAGGATGCGCCGCTTGGTGCTGTTGATGGGCGAGCCGTCAGGGCGGGTGAAGTTCATGGGTCCGGGCATGGGTTTGATGCCCATGGCTTCGAGCTCGGCTCCGGTCACCACCAGCTTCACGCCAGGCAGGCTTTGAGCCTGTGCGGTGTCCACTTTCAGAATGCGCGCGTGGGCATGGGGCGAGCGCACAAACGCCAGGTGCAGGGCGGGGGCGGGTGCATCATCTGCGTAGAGGCCATGCCCCTTGAGCAAAGCATCGTCTTCCATTCGGGCCACTGACTGGCCGCTGCCAAATCGCGTTTGCATGTCGTTCATGGTGAGGGGGTGTTCCAGATGAAGGTCGAGGAACGAGTCTAGCCGTGTGGGCAAGCGCGGGTTGTCACAGGGATTTCTTTGGGTTTGCCCAGGCGCTTGAGAGCTGGTGTCCACCTGGGGCGACTGGTTATGCTTGCCACCCAAGGAGACCCCGACATGAATCAAAGAAAAGACCACCTGGACTGGTTGGCCATGGGCACGCTGGTGGGCTTGTCCCTCTTTTGGGGTTTTCAACAAAGCCTGGTGCGCTGGACAGTGCCCTTTGTGCCCCCGGTGTTTCAGGTCTCGATCCGGCTGGCCTTGGCCAGCCTGTGCATCCTGGTGTGGTGTCGTGTTCGGCGCATTCCCCTATTTGAACGCGATGGCACCCTCTGGGCGGGCTTGCTCTCGGGGGTGTTGTTTGCCATGGAATTTGGCACCTTGTACCCCGCCCTGAAACTGGCACCCGCTGCCCAGGTCACCGTGTTTTTGTACACCTCGCCGCTGTGGGTGGCCTTGATCGTGCCGCTGGTGGTGAAGTCCGAGCATTTGAACCTGCGCCAATGGGCTGGCCTGATCCTGGCCTTTGCCGCCTTGGCCAATGCCCTGTGGAAAGACGTGATGGTGAGCGGGGACTTGGTGGGCCAGGGCCTGGGCAATGTGCTGGCCTTGATGGCGGGACTGAGCTGGGGACTGACCACGGTGGTCATTCGCACCCTGGGGCTGGTTCGGATTTCACCCGAGAAGATCCTGTTCTATCAGGTGGGCACCAGCGCCCTGATCTTGCCCTGCGTGTCCCTGGCTTTGGGCGAAACCTGGGCTTGGCCCAGTGGCGGCCTGGTGTGGGGGTCGCTGCTCTTGCAAAGCGCGGGGGGCGCCTTCCTGTCTTACCTCATCTGGATGTGGCTGCTCACCCAATACCCGGCCACCTTGCTCAGCGCCTTTGTGTTCCTCACGCCCGTGTTTGCAGCGGTCTTGGGGGTGGGCTTGTTTGGCGAGACCCTGGCTGCAGCCCATGTGCTGGCCTTGCTGGGCGTGACCCTGGGCATTGTGCTGGTCAACTGGCCGAAACAGACGCGTGGGTGAACACCGCTTGCAGGGGGAAACGTTGCCCCTTGGCATGGTCGTGCACGCACTGCCACACCAGGGGACTGCGATGCATGGCCTGGCTGGCTTGCACCTCGTCCAGGCTCATCCAGACGGTGCGAACAATGCCATCGTCCAAGGCGCGCTGGGGTTCCAGTGCACCCAGCTCGCCGGCAAAGGCCAGGCGCACGTAGGTGATGTCGTCCTGATCCTGGATCGTTCGCGACAAATACACACCCACCAGGTGCGTGGGTGTGAACGCGTGGGCGGTTTCTTCCAGTGCCTCGCGCATGCAGGCCTGGGCGGGCGACTCGCCCAGCTCCAGATGACCGGCAGGGTTGTTGAGCCTGAGCCCGCCCGAGGTGCGCTCTTCAACCAGCAAATAGCGCCCATCGCGCTCAATGATGGCGGCCACGGTGACGTTGGGTTTCCAGCGAATGCTCATGATGAATGGGGAGATCAAGACCAGGGGTGAAGGCAAGTATCGCCCAGCGGGGTGAGGCGCTAGGCCACACAGTCCTGCGCTGAGAGGGAAAATCGAATCGGGTAAGCTTGTACCGATCAATAAGTGAGTGCTGCCCGCATGCTGGGATGGCATTTGGCAGGTTTTTCCAAGGAGACGCGCATGCGCATTGGCATCCCCGCAGAGACCCTCTCGGGCGAATCTCGCGTGGCGGCAACGCCCGAAACGGTCAAGAAACTCGTCGCCCAGGGCCACAGCCTGCTGGTGCAGCGCGGTGCAGGATTGGGAGCCAGCGTCACGGATGCGGCCTACGAGGCTGCCGGTGCCGCCCTCACCGACGCCGCGGGCGCCTGGGCTTGCGAGCTGGTCCTCAAGGTGCGCGCGCCCCAGCCTCAGGAGCTCAGCCTCGCCAAGCCCGGCACCACCCTGGTGGGCATGCTCAACCCCTTCGATGCCGAAGGCTTGCAGCGCATGGCCCAGGCGGGACTCACGAG
This sequence comes from Betaproteobacteria bacterium, assembly GCA_009919175.1. Classification (GTDB taxonomy): domain Bacteria; phylum Pseudomonadota; class Gammaproteobacteria; order Burkholderiales; family Burkholderiaceae_C; genus Limnohabitans. The sequence continues at coordinate 43,545 of RGCL01000010.1, read as the reverse complement.
TTTTGCCCTTGAAGCGGCCCCGCGCACCACCCGCGCGCAAAGCATGGACGTGCTCTCCAGCCAGGCCAACATCGCGGGCTACAAGGCCGTGATGATTGCCGCAGACCGCTACCAGCGCTTCTTCCCCATGCTCATGACGGCAGCCGGCACGGTCAAGGCCGCGCGCGTGGTCATCCTGGGCGTGGGCGTGGCCGGCTTGCAGGCCATTGCCACGGCCAAGCGCATGGGCGCAGTGATCGAGGCCTCCGATGTGCGCCCCAGCGTCAAGGAACAAGTGGAGTCCTTGGGTGCCAAGTTCATTGACGTGCCCTACGAGACCACCGAAGAAAAAGAGGCCGCCGAAGGTGTGGGCGGTTATGCCCGCCCCATGCCCCAGAGCTGGCTGGACCGCCAAAAGGCGGAGGTGGCCAAGCGCGTGGCTCAGGCCGATGTGGTCATCACCACCGCCCTCATTCCGGGTCGCCCCGCACCGGTGCTGGTCACCGAAGACATGGTCAAGAGCATGAAGGCCGGCTCGGTCATCGTGGACCTCGCTGCGCCCCAGGGCGGCAACTGCCCGCTCACCGAGCCGGGCAAAACCATTCAGGTCCATGGGGTGAACCTCATTGGCGAAACCAATCTGCCCTCGCTGGTGGCTGCCGATGCATCGGCCCTGTATGCCCGCAATGTGCTGGACTTTCTCAAACTCGTGCTGCCCAAGGACGCTGCCAGCGTGCAAGTGCCCATGGACGACGACATCGTGGCCGCTTGCCTCATGACCCAAGGCGGTCAGGTCAAGCGCGGCACCTGAGCCCCTCAAGAACTGGAGCGCAACGTGGAATTCATCAGTCCCACCCTCATCAACCTCATCATTTTTGTGCTGGCCATTTACGTGGGCTACCACGTGGTCTGGAATGTGACCCCGGCCTTGCACACCCCGCTCATGGCGGTGACCAACGCCATCTCGGCCATTGTGATCGTGGGCGCCATGCTCGCAGCCGCGCTCACCGAAACCACCCTGGGCAAGACCATGGGCGTGCTGGCCGTTGCGTTGGCGGCAGTGAACGTGTTTGGTGGCTTCTTGGTCACCCGGCGCATGCTCGACATGTTCAAGAAGAAAGAAAAGAAATGAAATCCATCAAAGAGAGACAGTCATGAGCATGAACCTTGTCATCCTGCTGTACCTGATCGCCAGCATTTGCTTCATCCAGGCGCTCAAGGGCTTGTCCCACCCCACCACATCCATCCGGGGCAACCTGTTTGGCATGGTGGGCATGACGATTGCCGTGCTCACCACCGCAGCCCTGATCGTCAAGCTCTCGGGCTCTGGCCTGGGCTTGGGTTATGTGCTGGCTGGTCTGGTCCTGGGCGGTGGCGCTGGGGCCATCATGGCCAAGCGCGTCGAAATGACCAAGATGCCCGAGCTCGTGGCCTTCATGCACAGCATGATTGGTCTGGCCGCGGTGTTCATCGCGGTGGCCGTCGTTGCCGAGCCCTATGCCTTTGGCATCGTGGCCAAGGGCGAGGCCATCCCGGCGGGCAACCGGCTGGAGCTGTTCCTGGGGGCGGCCATCGGCGCCATCACCTTCAGCGGCTCGGTCATTGCCTTTGGCAAGCTCTCGGGCAAATACAAGTTCCGTCTGTTCCAGGGCGCCCCGGTGGTCTTTTCTGGCCAACACTTGCTCAACCTGGTGCTGGGTCTGGCCACGATTGGCCTGGGCTTGCACTTCATGTTCACCGAGAACTGGACCTCCTTCTTCGCGATGCTGGCCTTGTCGTTTGTGCTGGGCGTGCTCATCATCATCCCGATTGGGGGCGCTGACATGCCTGTGGTCGTGTCCATGCTCAACAGCTATTCCGGCTGGGCGGCAGCGGGCATTGGCTTTAGCCTGAACAACAGCATGCTCATCATTGCCGGCTCGCTGGTGGGCTCCTCGGGCGCCATCCTGTCCTACATCATGTGCAAGGCCATGAACCGCGCTTTCCTGAGCGTGATCCTGGGCGGCTTTGGCGGCGAGGGCAGCGCCGTCACCGACAGCAGCGGCCATCAGCGTTCAGTCAAGAGCGGCAGTGCCGACGATGCGGCCTTCATCCTCATGAATGCCGAGAGCGTGGTCATCGTGCCAGGCTATGGCCTGGCGGTGGCGCGTGCGCAGCACGCGGTCAAGGAGCTGGCCGACAAGCTGATCGAGAAAGGCATCTCGGTCAAATACGCCATTCACCCCGTGGCTGGCCGCATGCCAGGCCACATGAACGTCTTGCTGGCCGAGGCCGAGGTGGAGTACGACCAGGTCTTCGAGATGGAAGACATCAACGGCGAATTCGGGCAAACCGATGTGGCCGTGATCTTGGGCGCCAATGACGTCGTCAACCCTGCGGCTTTGCAAAAGGGCAGCCCCATTTACGGCATGCCCATCCTCGAAGCCTTCAAGGCCAAGATGATCATTGTCAACAAGCGCTCCATGGCCTCAGGGTATGCCGGTCTGGACAACGAGCTCTTTTACATGGATAAAACCATGATGGTGTTCGGTGACGCCAAGAAGGTAGTGGAAGAGATGGTCAAAGCAGTCGAGTGACCCTCGCCCACCCCATCAACCGCCCTGGCTTGCCAGGGCATTTTTTTATCAAGGAAGACCCATGACTGCAGACCGCCCATGGCTGGCCGCCTATCCCAAAGAAGTCCCGGCCGACATCAGCGAAGTTGAGCTCAACAGCACGCTGGTGGATTTGCTTGAATCCGCGTTTGAGCGCTTTGCCGATCGCACCGCCCACCATTTCATGGGCTGCGACATGAGCTATGCGCAGTGGCAGACCGATAGCCGAGCCCTGGCGGCAAGCCTGCAAGCCCTGGGGCTGCAAAAGGGCGACCGTGTGGCCATCATGCTGCCCAATGTCTTGCAATACCCTCTGGCGGCGGCGGCTATCATCCGCGCGGGCTATGTGGTGGTCAACGTCAATCCCTTGTACACCGCGCGCGAGCTCGAGCACCAGCTCAAGGACTCGGGCTCCAAGGCCATCTTCATCCTGGAAAACTTTGCGCATGTCTTGCAAGCCTGCAAGAGCAAGACGGCCGTGCAGCATGTGGTGCTGTGTGCCATGGGCGATCGCCTGCCTGGCCTCAAGGGGGCGCTGGTGAATTTCGTGGTGCGCCATGTCAAGAAGATGGTGCCCAACTTCTCACTCGATGGCGCCATGCGCTTTAACGATCTGCTCCAGCGTGGGCGTGGTCTGGTGTTCAAGCCCGTCACCGTCACCCCCGACGACGTTGCCGTCTTGCAATACACCGGCGGCACCACGGGCGTGTCCAAGGGCGCCACCTTGCTGCATCGCAATCTGGCTGCCAATGCGGCCCAGTCCGAGATCTGGAATCTGCCCGTGATGAACCGCTTGCCCGCAGGCGAGCAGTTCACCATGGTGTGTGCCTTGCCGCTCTATCACATCTTTGCGTTCACCATTGGCATGGTCAAGCAGCTCAGGGGCGGCGACAGGCTGCTGCTCATCCCCAACCCCAGGGACTTGCCCGCCATGCTCAAAACCTTGAGCAAGCACCGCTTCCATGGCTTCCCGGCGGTCAACACCTTGTTCAATGCCGTTGCCAACCATCCCGATTTCGACAAGGTGGACTGGTCGCACCTCTTGCTCTCACTCGGGGGTGGCATGGCGGTGCAATCGGGCACGGCCAAGCTGTGGCTGGACAAGACCGGATGCCCCATTTGCGAGGGCTATGGCTTGTCGGAAACCAGCCCCTCGGCGAGTTGCAACCCGGTGGACTCCAAAGCCTATTCGGGCAACATCGGCGTGCCCATTCCCAGCACCTGGATGAAGGTGGTGGATGACGATGGCCGCGATTTGCCAACGGGCGAGGTGGGGGAGTTGTGCATCAAGGGACCCCAGGTGATGTCGGGCTATTGGCAACGCCCTGACGAAACCGCCAAGGTCATGTTGCCCGGCAACTGGTTCCGCTCAGGCGATGTGGGTTTCATGGACGACAAAGGCTTTTTCAAAATCGTGGACCGCAAAAAGGACATGATTCTGGTGAGCGGCTTCAACGTCTATCCCAACGAGATCGAGGACGTGGTGTCCACCCTGCCTGGCGTGCTGGAGTGCGCGGCTGTGGGTGTGCCCGACGAGCGCACCGGCGAGGCGGTGTGCCTGTACGTGGTGAAGTCCAACCCCGGCCTCACCGAAGAGGCTGTTCGCAAGCACTGCCGTGACAACCTCACGGCCTATAAAAATCCCACCACCGTGGTCTTTCGCACCGAGCTGCCCAAAACGCCGGTGGGCAAGATCCTCAGGCGGTTGTTGCGCGAGGAAAGCCCAGCCAAGGCTTGACGTGAATGCGCCTTGCGCTGGTTCAGGCCGGGCGGTTCAGGCCAGGCGGTTCACTTGAGCCAGCCGCGCCGGCGAAAGTACCACATGGGCACCAGGGCGCTGGCCACCATCAGGCCCAACGCAAAGGGGTAGCCCAGCGACCAGTCGAGCTCGGGCATCTGGCGGAAGTTCATGCCATAGATGCTGGCGATCAGGGTCGGAGGCAACAAGGCCACGCTGGCCACCGAGAAGATCTTGATGATCTTGTTCTGGTTGATGTTGATGAAACCCACCGTGGCATCCATCAGGAAGTTGATCTTGTCAAAGAGGAAGGCGGTGTGGCTATCGAGTGAATCGATGTCGCGCAGGATCTGCCGCGCCTCTTCGAACTGCTCGGCATTGAGCAGCCTCGCGCGCATCATGAAGCTCACCGCACGGCGGGTGTCCATGGCGTTGCGCCGGATGCGCCCGTTGAGGTCTTCCTGGCGGGCAATCTCGCCCAGCACCTCGCTGGCCAGGGCATCGGTCACGTCGCCAGAGAGCACCATCTTGCTCACGTCTTCGAGTTCGTCGTAGATGTCTTCTAGCGAGTCGGCGGAGTATTCGGCGTCGGCGTCAAAGAGCTTGAGCAACACCTCCTTGGCGTCTGCAATCAGGCCTGGCGCGCGGCGGGCGCGCAAACGCAGCAGGCGAAACACCGGGATGTTGGCGTCATGGATGGAAAACAGCACCCCGCGGCTTTTGAGCTGGTCGTTGTGCTGATTGAGGATGAAGGCCACGCGCGCAGAGGCTGGGGTGTCGTCCTCAAAGACCAGAAAGTCGCTGCGGATGTGCAGCTCGCCGTTGTCTTCCTCGTAAAAGCGCGCCGACTCTTCCAGGTCGTCGTCAATTGCGTCTTCCGGGATCTGAAGGCCGTAATGTTGACGCACCCACTGCTTTTCTTCCAGGGTCGGCGACTCCAAGTCCACCCAGATGGGTTGGAACATGGCGAGTTCTTCCAAGGAATCGATTTCCTCTTGGAACAGGCGGCCGTTGACCAGGGTGAAGACGTTGAGCATGACGAGTGAGCGGTCGGGTGGCGCAGCGCCGTTTCGGGATGCGCGATTATGTCACCGCAACCCCATCTGCCCAAGCCAGATCTCAGGCGTTCATGGTGGTTTTGAGCACCCGCGCAGGGTTGCCGATGCCGACCTTGAACACCTGAATCGCTCAAGCCAACGCCCCCAGGGTCTGGTCCTTGTGGGGTGGGATCCAGGGATCATTTCGCCAAACATTCAGCGCATGGCTGTTAGAGTATTCCCTTGCCCAAGAAGCCCATCCCATGACCGTTTCCCTCACGCCTGGCCGCGAGCGCGCCTTGCTCTTCACGCTGGCTGGCATTCAGTTTTCCCACATCGTTGATTTCATGATGATGATGCCCCTCGGGCCGTTCATCACCAGTGGGTTTGGCATTGGTCCCGCCGAGTTTGGCTTGCTGGTGTCGGCCTACACCTTTTCCGCTGGCATCTCGGGTGTGCTGGCCTCCTCCTACATCGACCGCTTTGACCGCAAGCGCTTGGTGATGGTGCTGTATTTCCTGTTTGCGGTGTTCACGGCCTTGTGCGGATGGTCTAGCGGCTTTGCTGGCCTCATGGCGGCTCGCATTGGTGCGGGGTTTTTTGGCGGCGTGCTCAGTGCCCTGTCGCAAACCATCGTCGCCGATGTCATCCCCTTTGAGCGGCGCGGACGTGCCATGGGCGTGGTCATGACCTCCTTTGCCCTGGGCACGGTGGCGGGCGTGCCCACGGCCTTGATGCTGGCCAATCACTTTGGTTGGCACTCCCCCTTCTTTGCGGTGGCAGCCTTTAGCCTGGTCTTGTTGGCCATGGCGGGCTGGCTCCTGCCGCCGCTCAATCACCATGTGCACGCCGTGCGCCAGCAGTCGGTGCTGGTGGTGGTGGGTCAAACCCTCAAGGACGACAACCACCAGCGCGCATTGCTTGTGAGTGCGGGCATGATGTTTTCGTCCTTTTGTGTGATCCCCTACATCACCTTGTATTACCAGGGCAATGGCATCCTCACCAGCGACCAATTGCCAGCCATTTATTTGTGCGGTGGCGTGGCCACGCTGTTCACCTCGCGCTGGTTTGGCGGCTTGGCCGATCGTGTGGGCAAACTCAAGATGCTCAGGGTCATGCTGCTGGTCTCCATCGTCCCCTTGATGTCCACCACCCTGATGCAGCCCTGGGGGCTGGTGCCCGCGCTGGCCAGGGTCAGCCCAAGTCCAGATAAACCCTTGCTTGATCCAGACCAATTGCTTTTTCAGGCCGCGATGGGCATAGTCAAGCTGCCGTTGCTTGTTTGGGTCGCGGACACAAGGGCAGCGGCACAGGAATGGAGGTTTGTATGAACTTGACAATCAGTGGCCATCATCTGGAAGTCACGCCGGCCTTGCGCACCTATGTCACGCAAAAGCTCGATCGCATTTCCAGGCACTTTGACCAGGTGGTGGACATCAAGGTCTTGCTGACAGTGGAAAAGCAAAAGGAAAAGGAAAAGCGACAGCGGGCCGAATGCAACATCCATGTCAAAGGCAACGACTTGTTTGCAGAAAGCGCCCACGAGGATTTGTACGCCGCGGTGGACGAACTGGTTGACAAGCTCGATCGCCAGGTGAGCAAGCACAAAACCCGCATGCAGGACCACCACCACGAAGGGCACAAACGTCAACTGATGTCTTGAACGAACACTTCAACCCACTCAACCGCCCCCGGGGCGGTTTTTTCATGTCTTTTGAGGCCGCGTGGCATCGGGTTGGCCCGGCCTGTGGTAAACCCTAGGCTTTACGGCCAAAGGATGCATAATCCGCCCACCATGAATCGCCTAGCTGCCATTCTGCCCCCCGAACAAGTCCTGGTCGGCGTTGACGCCACCAGCAAGAAAAGGGCATTTGAGGAAGCCGGCCTGCTTTTCGAGCAGGCACACGGCATCAGCCGCGCCTTGGTGGCCGATAGCCTCTTTGCCCGCGAGCGGCTGGGCTCCACTGGACTGGGCCACGGCGTGGCCATCCCGCACGGGCGCATCAAGGGGCTCAAGTCCCCCATGGCGGCGGTCTTCAGGCTGTTCAACCCCATTGGCTTTGATGCCCCCGATGAACAGCCCGTGAGCCTCATGATTTTTTTGCTGGTGCCCGAGGCCTCCACCCAAAAGCATCTGGAAATCCTCTCTGAAATCGCCGAGATGCTCAGCGACTCCAGCCTTCGCGAGCGACTCAAGTCCTGCGCTGAGGCCGTCGCCCTTCATCGCACCATCGCCACCTGGACCTCGGTCCAGCCAGCCTGATTGCTCGGAGCGGCCGGGTGAAGCATTCATCGGTCAGCGCGGACGTCCTCTTCGAGCATTTCCGCGAGCGCCTGCGCTGGGCGTGGGTGGCGGGTTTGGGTGCATCCGAGCGGCGCTTTGACGAAGTGGCCGTCAAGGCCGCCCGCTCCGGCGCAGACCTGGTGGGCTACCTCAATTACATCCACCCCTATCGCCTGCAATTGCTGGGCGAGCGCGAGGTGCGCTACCTCACCGATGTCTCGCCCGAGGATGGCGAGCGCCGCATTCACCGCATCTTGCAACTCGAGCCCCCCATGCTGGTGGTGGCCGATGGCCAGGTCGCGCCGCCCGCACTGGTCACCCTGTGCGATCGCGCCAACATCCCCTTGTTCACCACCGGCGAGTCGGCGGCGTTCGTCATCGACTTGTTGCGCGCCTACCTGTCCAAGCACTTTGCCGACCGCACCACCATGCACGGCGTGTTCATGGACATCCTGGGCATGGGTGTGCTCATCACCGGTGAATCCGGCTTGGGCAAGAGCGAGTTGGGCCTTGAGCTGATTTCACGCGGACACGGCCTGGTGGCCGATGACGCGGTGGACCTCTACCGCATCAACCAGACCACCATCGAAGGGCGATGCCCCGAATTGCTGCAAAACCTGCTCGAGGTGCGCGGCATTGGCCTGCTCGACATCCGCGCCATTTTTGGCGAAACCGCCGTGCGCCGCAAAATGCGCCTCAAGCTGATCGTGCACCTGGTTCGCCGCGAGACCATGGAGCGCGACTACGAGCGCCTGCCCACCGAGCCCTTGACGCAGGAGGTGTTGGGCCTGGCTGTTCGCAAGGCGGTGATCCAGGTGGTGGCGGGGCGCAACATCGCCGTGCTGGTCGAGGCCGCCGTGCGCAACACCATCTTGCAATTGCGCGGCATCGACACCTACGCCGAATTTGTGCGCCGCCACCGCGACCTCATGGACCGCACGGGCTGAACCCGCCATCAGGCCCCCCCTCAACGGTGGGGGCATTGGGGTTTGGTGCAGTTGGCGTACAGGCTCAGGGCGTGATCGCGCAGGTCAAAGCCGCGCTGTTTGGCAATGGTTTTTTGCCGTTTCTCGATTTCACTGTCCACAAACTCTTCAACCCGCCCGCAGTCCAGGCACACGAGGTGGTCGTGGTGGTCGCCCTCGTTGAGCTCATACACCGACTTGCCCGATTCGAAGTGGCTGCGGGTGAGCAAGCCCGCCTGCTCGAATTGCGACAGCACCCGATACACCGTGGCCAAACCCACATCGGCATCGGCCAGCAACAGTTGGCGGTGCACCTCCTCGGCGCTCAGGTGAACCCGCTGACCCTGCTGGAACAGGTTCAGGATCTTGACGCGGGGCGCGGTCACGCGCAGTCCGGTGTCCTTGAGATCGTCTTGGGTGGGCATGGGCAAAAAGGGGGATGAAGAGCTGGCCGCATGGGCGACCATTACAATGAAACGGCATCATATCCACTTTGCTTTTTGGCCATCAACATGCGTACTCCTTCCACTTTTGCGGGCTTGGCCATCATGGCCTTGAGCTGGGGCGGCCTCACGGCATGCACCACCGTCGAGCGTCCGCTCGAGCGGGCAGCCGAAGCCATGACGCGCTATCGCGCCGAGGTCCTGCAAGGCAACGTGATCACCAAAGAACAGGTCGACGCCCTCAAGCCCGGCATGCTGCCCATCCAGGTCCGCGACATCTTGGGCACGCCCCTGGTGCAAAGCGTGTTTCACCAAAACCGCTGGGACTATGCCTACACCATTCGCCGCGACGGCAAAACCGCCGAGCAGCGTCACTTGTCGGTCTTTTTCAAGGACGGCCGCTTTGAGCGCCACGAGGGAGACACCATGCCCTCTGAGTCCGAGTTCACTTCCACCCTGGCCCTGGCCATCAAAAAGGATGGGGACAAGAAAACCAAATTGCCCGTGTTGACCGCCAGCCCCGAGCAGCTGAGCAAGGTGCAGTCCCCCACGGCCAAAGCGCCTCAGCCCACGGGCATGGTCCAGGCCGAGCCCAAAACCTATCCGTCGCTGGATGCCCCGGCAAACTGGAAAGAACCCAAATAAAACACCATGAGCAAGAACTCTCTTCACCCGGTGGCCATTGCTGGGGCCAGTGGCCGCATGGGCCGCATGCTGATCGAGGCCGTCAACCGCGCCGATGACCTGCGCCTAGCGGGTGCGCTCGATGTCGCCGCCAGCCCCGCTGTGGGCAACGATGCCACGGGCTTTTTGGGCCGTGCCAGCGGTGTCATCATCCACTCCGATTTGTCGCTTGGCCTGGCCAAATCCAAGGTGCTCATCGACTTCACCCGCCCCGAGGGCACCATGGCGCACCTCAAGGTCTGCGCCCAGATGGGGGTGAACATGGTCATTGGCACCACGGGCTTCACCGAAGCCCAAAAAGCCGAGATCGCCCAGGCCGCCCAACGCATTGCCGTGGTCATGGCCCCCAACATGAGCGTGGGCGTGAACGTCACCCTCAAGCTGCTGGAGACCGCTGCCAAGGCCCTGGCCACGGGTTACGACATCGAAATCATTGAAGCCCACCACCGCCACAAAGTGGATGCTCCCTCGGGCACAGCCCTCAAGATGGGCGAAGTCATCGCCAGCGCCCTGGGGCGCGACCTCAAAGACTGTGCCGTCTACGCCCGTGAAGGTCACACCGGCGAGCGCGACCCCTCCACCATTGGCTTTGCCACCATCCGTGGCGGCGACATCGTGGGAGACCACACCGCCATGTTTGCGGGCACGGGCGAGCGCATCGAAATCACCCACCGCTCGGCCTCGCGCGAGACCTACGCACAGGGCAGCCTTCGCGCTGTGCGCTTTTTGACCGACAAGACCCACGGCCTCTACGACATGTTTGACGTGTTGGGCCTGCGCTGATTCTCACCATGGACAACCTCTACACCCCTTCGCAGGTCGAAGCCAGCGTGCATGCCGCATGGCGCGCACGCGATGCCTACCGCGTCACCGAAGACCCCAGCAAGCCCAAGTTCTACGCCTGCTCCATGCTGCCCTATCCCAGCGGCAAGCTGCACATGGGTCATGTGCGCAACTACACCATCAACGACATGCTCACGCGCCACTTGCGCATGCGGGGCTTCAACGTGCTCATGCCCATGGGTTGGGACGCCTTTGGCCTGCCCGCCGAGAACGCGGCCATGAAGAACAAGGTGCCGCCAGCCAAGTGGACCTATGACAACATCGCCTACATGAAGCGGCAGATGCAGGCCATGGGCCTGGCCATCGACTGGTCGCGCGAAGTCGCCACCTGCTCGCCCGCCTATTACAAGTGGAACCAGTGGCTGTTCCTCAAGATGCTCGAAAAAGGCATTGCCTACCGCAAGACCCAAATCGTCAACTGGGATCCGGTGGACCAGACGGTGCTGGCCAACGAACAGGTCATCGATGGCCGTGGCTGGCGCACGGGCGCCTTGGTCGAAAAGCGTGAAATCCCCGGCTACTACCTCAACATCACCGCCTACGCGCAAGAGCTGCTCGACCATGTGCAGCTTGGCAACGACAAGGCCAGCCTCAACGGCTGGCCTGACAAGGTGCGCCTGATGCAGGAGAACTGGATCGGCAAGAGCGAAGGCGTGCGCTTTGCGTTCCCGCACGACATCCGGGGTGCCGACGGCCAGCTCATCGGCGACGGCAAGATGTACGTCTTCACCACCCGCGCCGACACCATCATGGGCGTGACCTTTTGCGCCGTGGCGGCTGAACACCCCCTGGCTTTGCACGCCGCAGCCCGCCATCCGGCCTTGGCAGCCTTCCTCGAAGAATGCAAAACCGGTGGGACCACTGAGGCCGAAATGGCCACGCAAGAGAAAAAGGGCATGCCCACAGGCCTTCATGTCAGGCACCCGCTCACGGGCGAGCAAGTCGAGGTCTGGGTGGGCAACTATGTGCTCATGAGCTATGGCGACGGCGCAGTCATGGGCGTGCCCGCGCACGACGAGCGTGACTTTGCGTTTGCGCTCAAGTACCAGTTACCCATCAAGCAGGTGGTGGCCGCAGGTGCTGGGCAGGCTGCCTCTGCGCCCGCATTCGATGCCAGCGCCTGGGCAGAGTGGTACTCGACCAAGGACGGGGTGTGCGTCAACTCCGGCGAGCTTGATGGCCTGGGCTGTCAATCCGCCGTCACCAAGGTGGCCGAGTTGCTGGCCGCCAAAGGCCTGGGCGAAAAGAAAACCACCTGGCGTTTGCGCGACTGGGGTGTGAGCCGCCAGCGCTACTGGGGCACACCCATTCCCATCATCCACTGCGACGAGCATGGCGCGGTGCCTGTGCCCGAAAAAGACCTGCCCGTGGTCCTGCCCGAAGACTGCGTGCCCGATGGCTCTGGCAATCCCTTGAACAAGCACGCGGGCTTTCACGCCGGCGTGACCTGCCCGGTGTGCGGCAAGCCCGCCCGCCGCGAAACCGACACCATGGACACCTTTGTCGATTCGTCCTGGTACTACATGCGCTATTGCGATCCCACCAACGACCAGGCCATGGTGGCCGAGGGCACCCGCTACTGGATGCAAAACGGCGGCATGGACCAGTACATCGGTGGCATTGAACACGCCATTCTTCACCTGCTCTACGCGCGGTTCTGGACCAAGGTCATGCGCGACTTGGGTCTGGTCAGAATCGACGAGCCCTTCAAGCGCTTGCTGACCCAGGGCATGGTGCTCAACCACATTTATTCCCGGCGCGGCGAAGCGGGGGGCATTGAATATTTCTGGCCTCAGGACGTGGAGCATGTGCTCGACGAGGCGGGCAAGGTGGTGGGCGCCAAGCTCAAGCAGGCCGTGGGCGACTTGCCTGCGGGCACGGCCATCACCTATGAGGGCGTGGGCACCATGTCCAAGTCCAAAAACAACGGGGTGGATCCGCAAGACCTGATCGAGAAATACGGCGCTGACACGGCGCGCCTCTACACCATGTTCACCGCGCCGCCCGAAGCCACGCTCGAGTGGAATGACGCGGCCGTGGAGGGCAGTTACCGTTTCCTGCGCCGCGTGTGGAACTTTGCCCACAAGCATGAAGCGGCCTTGGTGGCCGCCAATGCCGCAGCGGCCACTCAGCCCCAATGGGGGGCCAAGGCCAAGGCCTTGCGCCGTGAGGTCCATGTGGTGCTGCGACAAGTCAGCCACGATTACGAGCGCATGCAATACAACACCGTGGTGTCGGGTTGCATGAAGGTGCTCAATGCGCTGGAGGCCTTTGAGTGCGATGGCAGTGCGGGCGACACGGCGGCGCTAACCGAGGGCTTGTCCATCCTCTTGCGCATCCTCTATCCCGCTTGTCCGCACATCAGTGCCTGCTTGTGGCAGGAGCTGGGCTACAGCCGCCAGTGGGGCGACTTGCTCGATGCGCCGTGGCCCGAGGTGGACGACACGGCCCTGGTGCAAGACGAGATCGAGTTGATGCTGCAAATCAATGGCAAGCTCAGGGGCAGCATCCTCGTGCCCGCCAAGGCGGACCGTGCGGCCATCGAAGCCGTCGCCCTGGCCAGCGAGGCCTGGGTCAAGCAATCCAACGGCGCGTCGGCCAAAAAGGTGATCGTGGTGCCTGGCCGCCTGGTCAATGTGGTGATCTGACATGCCAATGCGCCGACATCTATTGCGCTGCTCCCTGTGGGTTTTGTGTTCGCTGGGGTTGGCCTTGCTCGCGGGCTGCGGTTTTGCCTTGCGCCAGCCGCCCAGCTTCAACTTCCAGCACCTGCACCTCGATGGCCCCAGCAGCTCGGTGATGTTCCAGTCTGTGGTGCGCAACCTGCAAGGCATAGACGGCCTCAAGGTCACCACCGACTCGCGCGAGCGAGAGCAGGCGCAGGTGGTGCTGATCCTGGGCAATGAAGTGCCCTTCAAAGAGATCACGGGGCGCACCGCCACTGGCGCAGTGCGCGAATTCAATTTGCGCCTGAGCGTCTCTTTCAGGGTGGTGGACCGCCGTGGCGTGGAGCTGTTGCCCAACACCACCCTCACCCAGCGCCGCGACATCTCCTTCTCTGAATCGGCGGCCTTGTCCAAGGAAACCGAAGAGCAAATGCTCTATGCCGAGATGCGCGACGACGTGTTGCAGCAACTCTTGCGCCGATTGGCCAACGTCAAGCTGCGCTAAGAGCGCCGGCGACCGCGCCCATGGATGTCCTTCTCTCACGCTTGCCTGAGCACTTGCAAAAGGGCTTGCGCAAGCTCTATGTGGTGTGTGGCGACGAGCCCTTGCAAGCCATGGAAGCCCAGGATGCGATTCGTCAGGCCGCGCGTGCCCAGGGCGTGGCCGAGCGCGAGGTGGTCATCGCCTCGGGCAATGATTTCGATTGGCGGGTGCTCTCCCAGCAAACGGCCAGTCTGGGCTTGTTTGCCGATCGCAAGCTCATCGAGGTGCAAATCCCCACGGGCAAGCCTGGCAAAGAGGGCAGCCAGGCCTTGCAGGACTGGGCTGAACAACTCCAGCAAGACGACGCGGTGATGGGCATGGTGGTGGTGCCAGCGCTGGACGCCACCCAGCGCAAATCGGGCTGGGTCAATGCCCTGGTGCACAACGGCGCCTGGATTCAGGTGGACCCTGTCTCGCGTCAGGCCTTGCCAGCCTGGATAGCCCAGCGCCTTGCCCGCCACGGCCAGCGCGTGGCCGATGGCGAGGCTGGTGCCCAAACCCTGGCCTTTTTTGCTGACCGTGTGGAGGGCAATTTGCTCGCTGCCCATCAGGAAATAGAAAAGCTCGCCTTGCTGCACCCCGCAGGCGAGTTGAGCCTGGAGGCCGTCGAGCAAGCCGTGCTCAATGTGGCGCGCTACGACGTGTTCCAACTGCGCGATGCCGTCTGGACGGGGCGCAGCGCCCGCGTGCAGCGCATGCTCGATGGTCTGCAAGGCGAAGGCGTGGCCGCCGTGCTGGTGCACTACACCCTGGCTGACGATGTGCGCGCCCTCTACCGGCTCAAGCAGGCGGTGCAAGACGGGCAGCCCATGGCCATGGCCTTGAGGGAACAACGCATCTGGGGTGTGCGCGAGCGCCTCTTTGAGCGCATCCTGCCCCGGCTTAGCCCCGCCCTTTTGCGGCAGTGGTTGCAGATGGCCCATCAGGTGGACGGGGTGGTCAAGGGCTTGCGCCACCCGAATTGGCCCCAGGATGCCTGGTCAGCCCTGGCGGACTGGGCACAGCGCATGACCCGAGTCTGTCAAAATGAGCCGTATGACGGTGCACACCCTTCACGACACGCTTGAAGCCCTGGGCGCGCAAGCTCGGCAAGCGTCCCATCGCATGGCGCAGTCCAGCGCCGCGCAGCGCCAGCGTGCCTTGCATGCGCTCGCGCGCCTGTTGCGCGAACAAAGCCCGGCCTTGCAGGCCGTGAACGAACAGGAAGTCCAGCGTGCGGCGGCCAACGGCTTGCAAGGCCCCATGCTCGATCGACTCAAGCTGGATGCCAAAACCTTGCAAACCTGTGCCCAAGGCTGCGAACAACTCGCCGCCATGCCCGACATCATTGGCCAGGTGAGCGGTCTGTCCCAATTGCCCAGCGGCATTCGCGTGGGGCAAATGCGGGTGCCCATCGGTGTCTTTGGCATGATTTACGAAAGCCGCCCCAACGTCACCATCGAGGCCGCCTCCCTGTCGATCAAGTCGGGCAATGCCTGCATCCTGCGCGGCGGCTCCGAGGCCATCGAATCCAACCAGGCTTTGACCCGCTGTGTGCAGCAAGCCCTGGGCGAAGCCGGCTTGCCCCCCGAGGCCGTTCAACTCATCCCCACCACCGACCGCGAAGCCGTGGGCTTGCTCATTGCCATGCCCCAGTGGGTGGATGTCATCATCCCGCGCGGCGGCAAAGGCCTGATCGAGCGCATCAGCCGCGAAGCCAAGGTGCCGGTGATCAAGCACCTCGATGGCAACTGCCACACCTATGTGGATGACCCCTGCGATCTGGACATGGCCTTGACCGTGGTGGACAACGCCAAGACCCAGAAGTACAGCCCCTGCAACGCCACCGAAAGCCTGCTGGTGGCCAAGGGCGTGGCTGCGCGCTTTCTGCCGCGCATCGCTCAAGTGTTCGCTCAGAAAGGGGTGGAGATGCGCTGTTGCCCCGAGGCCAAGGCCTTGCTGCAAGGCGTGCCAGGCGCCAAGGTGGTCGATGCCACCGAGCAAGACTGGTACGAGGAATACCTCGCGCCCATCATCAGCATCAAGGTGGTGGCTGGCCTGGACCAAGCCATTGCCCACATCAATCACTATTCCTCGCATCACACCGATGCCATCCTCACGCGCGATCATGTGCATGGGCAGCGGTTTTTGCGCGAAGTCGATTCGGCCAGCGTCATGATCAACGCCAGCACGCGATTTGCGGATGGCTTTGAATATGGGCTCGGTGCCGAAATCGGCATCTCGACCGATAAATTCCATGCCCGTGGCCCTGTAGGGGTCGAAGGCCTGACCTCCCTGAAATATGTGGTTTTGGGCGAAGGCCAAACCCGTCACTGAAAAGCGGTTATTCCCATGGTGCCTCATCTCATCACGGCCCTCACCGGTCCCATCAACGAACTCGAGCAGCGCATCATCGATTCCATGCCCGCCATCGAGCGCTGGTTTCGCCTGGAATGGATGGAGCACACGCCCCCCTTTTACTGCTCGGTGGACATCCGCAATGCGGGCTTCAAGCTCGCGCCCGTGGACACCAACCTCTATCCTGGCGGCTGGAACAACCTGACCTCCGAGATGCTGCCCCTGGCCGTCCAGGCGGCCATGGCGGCCATTGAAAAAATCTGCCCCGAGGCGCGCAACCTCTTACTCATCCCCGAGAACCACACGCGCAACCTGTTCTACCTGAGCAACGTGGCTCAGTTGCAGCGCATCTTCCACATGGCTGGCCTGAATGTGCGCATTGGCTCCATCAATCCGGACATCAAGACCGACACCACCATCGACCTGCCCTCGGGCGACAGCGTGTTGCTCGAGCCGGTGATTCGCACCCAGCGCCGCCTGGGTCTGAAGAACTTCGACCCCTGCACCATCTTGCTCAACAACGACTTGAGCGCCGGGGTGCCAGGCATTTTGGAAGACCTCAACGAGCAGTTCCTCTTGCCCCCCTTGCATGCGGGCTGGCATGTGCGGCGCAAGACCCACCACTTCACCACCTACGAAGAGGTCTCCAAGCGCTTTGGCAAGATGCTGGGCATCGACCCCTGGCTCATCAACCCCATGTTTTCTCAATGCGGCCAGGTCAACTTCAATGAAGGCACGGGCTTTGAGTGCGTGCGAGAAGAGGTCGATGCCTTGCTCACGCGCATTCGCCGCAAGTACAAGGAATACGGCATCCTCGAAAAGCCTTTTGTGGTGATCAAGGCCGACAACGGAACGTATGGCATGGGCATCATGACGGTGCGCGATGCCAAAGAGGTCGATCAACTCAACCGCCGCACCCGCAACAAGATGAGCGTCATCAAAGACGGGCAGGCCGTCAATGAAGTCATCATCCAAGAAGGCGTGATCACGCACGAACGCCTCAACGATGCCGTGGCCGAACCGGTCGTCTACATGATGGACCGTTACGTGGTCGGCGGCTTTTATCGCGTTCATGCCGAGCGCGGTGTGGATGAAAACCTCAATGCGCCGGGATCGAGCTTTGTGCCCCTGGCGTTTGAGCAAAGTGCGCACACGCCCCAGCCCGGTGTCAAGCCGGGTTTGAGCACCCCCAACCGTTTTTACATGTATGGAGTGATTGGCCGATTGGCCATGCTGGCGGCAAGCCTCGAGCTTGAAGCCCATGACCCGCAAGCCGAGCAGTACGACTGACATGAGTTCGAACAACAAGAATGCCCTGGCAGGGCTCACCCTGGGCGCCCTGGGCGTCGTGTATGGCGACATTGGCACCTCGGTGCTGTATGCCGTCAAAGAAGTGTTTGCATCCGGGCATGTGGCCTTCACGCCCGACAACGTCTTTGGCATCTTGTCGCTGTTTTTCTGGACGCTCACCACCATCGTTTCCATCAAGTATGTGACGCTGGTGCTGCGCGCGGACAACAATGGCGAAGGTGGCCTGGTGGCCATGCTGGCCTTGGCCTCTTCCTCGGTGCGAGACAAACCCCGGCTGAGGTCTGTGTTGATGCTGGTGGGGATTTTTGGCACCTGTCTGTTCTATGGCGATGGCGTGATCACCCCGGCCATTTCGGTGCTCTCGGCGGTTGAAGGCCTGCAGGTCATCTCCCCGGGCTTCTCCAAATATGTGATCCCACTCACCCTGGTGATTTTGTTTTTGCTCTTTTGGGTGCAAAAGCGCGGCACGGGGGGCATTGGCAAGTTCTTTGGCCCCATCACCGCCGTGTGGTTCATCGTCATTGCAGGATTGGGCATCTATCACATCGCTGCCAACCCCGGCATCCTGTGGGCGATCAGCCCCTACTACGCATTCCGGTTCATCGTTGAGCAACCCGGCACCACCTTCATCATCCTGGGTGCGGTGGTCTTGTGCGTGACCGGTGGTGAAGCCCTCTATGCCGACATGGGGCACTTTGGTCGCCAACCCATCCGCCTGGCCTGGTTTGTCATCGTCATGCCCTCGCTCACCCTGAACTATTTTGGCCAAGGGGCCTTGCTGCTCTCCAACCCCGAAGCCAAGGAAAACCCCTTCTTCCTGATGGCGCCCGACTGGCTGCTCTACCCCTTGGTGGGCTTGGCCACGGCGGCCACGGTGATTGCCTCGCAGGCCTTGATCTCGGGCGCATTCAGCGTCACCAAGCAAGTCATTCAGCTGGGCTTTTTGCCGCGCCTGCAGGTCCAGCACACCAGTGTGCGCGACACAGGTCAGATCTACATGCCCATCGTCAACTGGGGCCTGTTTGTGGCCATCGTGCTCGCCGTGCTGATGTTCAAGTCCTCCAGCAACCTGGCAGCGGCCTACGGCATTGCGGTGTGCACCGACATGCTCATCACCACCGTGCTCACCTTCTTTGTGATCCGCTACACCTGGAAGTACCCCCTGTGGCTGTGCATTGGTGCGACCTCCATCTTTTTCGTGGTGGACTTTTTCTTCTGGGCTTCCAATCTGCTCAAGCTGGCCGACGGCGGCTGGTTCCCGCTGGTCATTGCCGGGGCCGTGCTCACCCTCATGCTGACTTGGCGCGATGGCCGTGAGCTGCTCACCAACAAGCAGCGCCAGGATGCTTTGAGCCTGTCGGACTTTCTGGATGCCGTCTTTGTTGCGCCACCGACCCGTGTGGCGGGCACGGCGGTCTTCCTCAATGCGGACCCGGAAAGTGTGCCCAATGCCATGCTGCACAACCTCAAGCACAACAAGGTCCTGCACCAGACCAACTTGTTTGTGTCCGTGCAAAACCACGAAGTGCCCTGGATCCCCATGGACAAGCGCCTGGTGGTGGAGCCCCTGGGCCACGACTGCTGGCGCGTGATCATTCACTACGGTTTCAAGAATGACCCCGATGTGCCCTCGGCGCTGTCGCTCATTCGCGGCCAGGGCTTCGAGGTGGACCCCATGACCACGAGCTACTTTCTTTCGCGAGATTCCATCGTTCCCCGCGTGGGCGGTGGCATGGCCACCTGGCGCGAAAAGCTCTTTGCCCAAATGCACCTCAACGCCAGCGCGGCGGCTGACTTCCTCAAGCTGCCCAGCAACTCCGTGGTGGAGTTGGGCAGCAAGATCGAGATCTGAGCCAGAAAGCCCCCATGGATGTCCTCTTTGTTGCCTATCCGGTTGAAGACTTCAAGGTCTACAAGGACACCACCTATGTGATGATGCGCGAGGCCCAGCGCCGTGGCCATGCCGTGTGGTTAACCACGCCGCGTGACGTGTTCTGGCAAAGCGGCCAGACGGTGCAAGCCCAGGTGCAACGCCTGCACCTGCTCGATGTCGCAGCCGATGCCCACACCCAGCAATGGGCTCAGGTGCAAGCGAGCAAGACCAAGGCCTTGCGCGACTTTGGCGTGGTGCTCATGCGCGCCGACCCACCGTTTGACAGCGAGTATTTCTATGCCACGCACTTGCTCGAACAGGCCCAACGAGAGGGTGCTCGGGTCTTCAATTCACCGCGCGCCTTGCGCGACCACCCCGAAAAGCTGGCCATCATGGCCTGCGCCGACCTCATCAGCCCGACGCTGGTGACGCGCCAGGCCGATGACATCCGCGCCTTCCATCGACAGCATGGCGACATCATCCTCAAGCCCCTGGACGGCATGGGAGGCATGGGCATTTTTCGCGTGGGGCCAGACGGTCTGAATCTGGGCGGCATCATCGAAACCCTCAATCGCGATGGCGCGCAATCGGTGATGGTGCAACGCTACATCCCCGAGATCACCCAGGGCGACAAGCGGGTGCTGGTCATCGCGGGCGAGGTGGTGCCCTATTGCCTGGCACGCATTCCCCAAGGCGGGGAGGTGCGCGGCAACCTGGCTGCCGGAGGCAAGGGCGTGGCCCAGCCGGTGAGCGAATCCGATTTGCGCATTGCCCAGACGGTGGCCCAGCGCCTGCAAGGCCGCGGTTTGCTGCTCATGGGGCTGGACATCATTGGCGCTTGCCTCACCGAGATCAACGTCACCAGCCCCACCTGCTTTCGCGAGATCATGGATCAGACGGGCTGCGATGTGGGCGCGCTGTTCTGGGATGGACTGACTCAATGCCTTCAATCCTGAAGGAGCACACCTTGGAGAGCCCTAGCCTCCAGGACGGACTGCGTGAGTTGCAGGACTTCAACTGGTTCGCGCCCGCACTCGAGGGGGTGGAGATGCGGCTGGAGGCCATTCACCCGTATCGCTATGCCCAAAGCCGCAATCACATCGAAGGCGCGGTCACTCGCCTCTCGCCCTATCTCACGCATGGCCTGGTGAGCGTGCCGCAGTTGGCGGAGTACCTGCACCGCAAACATCGCCTGGCCATCCAGCACAAGCTGATTTACGAACTGGGCTGGCGCGAATATCACCTGCATGTGCAAGCCCACCTGGGCGACGGCATCTTGCAAGACCTGCATGCCGGCCCTTTGCCCCCCATGACCTTGCTCGATCACATGCCCGAGGACATCGTGACGGCCACCTCAGGCATTCCCATGATCGACCAGTCGATTCAGGCGCTGTATGACACGGGCTATTTGCACAACCACGCGCGCTTGTGGCTGGCGAGCTACCTGGTGCATTTGCGCAAAGTCCATTGGCGAGTTGGCGCCGACTGGATGCATGCCTTGCTGCTCGACGGCGAGTTGGCGAGCAACCACCTGAGCTGGCAATGGGTGACGGGCACGGCCAGCAGCAAGCCGTATTTGTTCAATGCCGAGAACGTGGCCAGGCATGCCCCATCGCACTGGCACAGCTTCAACACCGTGATCGACAAGGACATGGAGACCATCGAATGGATGGCACAAAGCAAGGCCACCTTTGCGCAACGCGATGGCTCGCGCGAGCCCATGGTGTGTCCCAAGGTGAGTGCGCTGCCGCCTGAGGATGTGGCCATCACGACGGGCGCGGTGTCACCAGAGGCCATCATGCAGCGCGACGTCTGGTTCATTCATCCCTGGAGCCTGGGGCATGCGCCAGCCAGCTTGCCCAGCGATGCCGTGCGGGTGGCAGGCTTTGAGACCCACATCATGCAGAGATGGCCTTGGCGGCATGCGCGCTGGCGCTTTGTGGGCGCGCGCATGAAAGACATGGCCGATCAGGTGTGGATGGCCAATGCCCAAGAATGGGCCAAGGCCTTGTCAGCCGCCAAGCAGGTGCATGTGTACGCGCACCCGCACATGAACCTGTGGCCGGGCGTGAACTGGGTGGTTCACGAATGGCCCAGGCTGTGGCCAACACTCGAGGAACCCATGCCCTCGTTCAGCAAATGGTGGAACGCGGTCAACCGCTCGGGGCGCAACCTGGGTCTGATGCTGGCCCAGATTAACCCCCCGCCGATTCAGGCCAACTTCAAGCGGCCTTGACCTTCAGACGCCAGGCGTGCAGCAAAGGCTCGGTGTAGCCACTGGGCTGCTCCTTGCCCTTGAAGACCAGATCGCAGGCCGCCTTGTAGGCCGCACTTTGTGCAAAGTGGCCAGCCATGGGGTGATAGGCCGCGTCGCCCGCGTTTTGTCCGTCCACCACCTTGGCCATGCGCTCGAAGGTCTCGCGCACCTGCTGCTCGCTCACCACGCCGTGGTGCAGCCAGTTGGCCATGTGCTGGCTGGAAATGCGCAGCGTGGCGCGGTCTTCCATGAGGCCCACGCCATTGATGTCGGGCACCTTGGAGCAGCCCACGCCCTGGTCCACCCAGCGCACCACATAGCCCAGAATGCCCTGGGCGTTGTTGTCGAGTTCGGCCTGCTTTTGCTCGGCGGTCCAATTGGCCGCAGCCACCACGGGGAAGTGGAGCAAGTCGTTGAGCACCGCCTGGCGGGCAGCCTTGGCATCTTGCTTGGCAAAGCCTTTTTCCATTTGCTTTTGCAATTGACCCACATGAACCTGGTGGTAGTGCATGGCGTGCAAGGTGGCCGCTGTGGGGCTGGGCACCCAAGCGGTGTTGGCGCCCGCCATGGGGTGAGCGATTTTGGCTTTGAGCATGTCGGCCATGAGGTCGGGCATGGCCCACATGCCTTTGCCGATCTGGGCGCGCCCGCGCAGGCCGCACTGCAAGCCCACCATGACGTTGTTCTTCTCGTAGGCGGTGAGCCAGGCGCTGGTTTTCATGTCGCCCTTGCGCATCACGGGACCGCCCAGCATGCAGGTGTGCATCTCGTCGCCGGTGCGATCCAAAAAGCCGGTGTTGATGAAAGCCACGCGGCTCTTGGCAGCGGCAATGCAGGCCTTGAGGTTGACGCTGGTGCGGCGCTCTTCATCCATGATGCCCAGCTTGACGGTGGAGGGCTTGAGACCCAGCATCTTTTCCACGCGCCCAAAGAGTTCGTCGGCAAAGGCCACTTCGGCCGGGCCGTGCATCTTGGGCTTGACGATGTAGACGCTGCCCGTGCGGCTGTTGCGCAAGGGGTGATCCTTTTTCTTGTGCAAGTCGACGAGGGCAATCGTGGTGGTGATGACGGCGTCGAGGATGCCTTCGGGGATTTCGCGCGATTGGCCTTGCGCATCGGTGTAGAGGATGGCCGGGTTGGTCATCAGGTGACCCACGTTGCGCACGAACAGCAGCGAGCGGCCGTGCAGGCTCACCTGGCCTTTGCCACTGGGCTTGGTGTAGTGGCGATCGGGGTTGAGGGTGCGGGTGAAGGACTTGCCGCCCTTGCTCACGGTCTCGCTCAGGCTGCCGTCCAGAATGCCCATCCAGTTGCGATAGGCCAGCACCTTGTCTTGGGCATCCACCGCAGCCACCGAGTCTTCCAGGTCCAGGATGGTGGAGAGCGCGGATTCGGCCACGAGGTCACACACGCCAGCGGGATCGGTCTTGCCAATGGGGTGCTGGCTGTTGAATTGCAGGTCCAGGTGCAGGCCGTGGTGGACAAACAGCACGGCGCTGGGTTTGGCCGCATCGCCCTGGTAGCCCACACATTGTTTGGCATCGGCCAGCTTGCTGCGGCTGCCATCTTTGAGGCTCACCACCAGCTCACCCTTGACCATGGCATAGCCCACGCTGTCCACATGGGAGCCTTTTTTCAGCGGCGCGCAGCGGTCCAGCACATGGCGGCAGTAGTTGATGACCTTGGCGCCACGCTTGGGGTTGTAGCCCGTGCCCCGCTCGCAGCCATCGGCCTCGGAGAGTGCATCGGTGCCGTAGAGCGCGTCGTAGAGCGACCCCCAGCGTGCATTGGCCGCATTGAGGGCATAGCGGGCATTGAGGATGGGCACCACCAATTGCGGGCCAGCGAGCTTGGCCAGCTCGTCATCCACATTCTGTGTGGTGGCCTGGGCTGATTTGGGCTCGGGCACCATGTAACCAATCTGATGCAGGAACTTTTGATAGGCCTTCATGTCAGCGGCCTTGGCAATGGGGCCGGGGTGGGCGCGGTGCCAATCGTCCAGCGCCGATTGCAGGCGGTCGCGTTCAGCAAGCAAGGCGATGTTGCGGGGGGCGAGGTCAGCCACGATGGCATCAAAGCCCTTCCAGAAAGCAGCGCTTTTCACACCCACGGCGGGCAAGAGCTGTTGTTCAATGAATTGATGCAGTTCGTTGGCGACGTGCAAACGGTGTTCGGTCGTGCGTGCGGTCATGGAAAGCCTCTTACTCGAATCGCCCTGCGCGCGCACCGATCAGACACCAGCGCGGCAATGAGCTTGGTTTAGGGAAAACAAAGATGATAAGCGTTCCCATTCATTTGGCATGGGCTTGTTCTGGCCTGAGCAAGGCGGCGCGCTGGCGCCAGCTCATGGCGGTGAGCCACAGCAGCAAGGCGCTGCCCAGGGCCAACAGCAGCATGGCCAGGGGCAAGAGCCAACCACCTTCAGGGGTTTGGGTCAGGCGCAAGGTGAGGGCGGTGAAGGCCATGCTTGGAAAGCTCATGCCCCAATGCGGCATGCCAAAAGGCAAGGCCTTGAGGCTTTGCCAGGTGGTGAGCACCCAGGTGAGCACGAACAGCGCAAAACCCCAGCACAGCCACACCCAGATGCTGGGGGCTTGCGATGACAGGGCCAAGGCGCCCAACACCGATGGTGGGGCCAACTGGATGAACCAAGTCGGTTGCAAAGGTGGGGGCAGACCGCCAGCCAGCGTCACGCGCACCAGCAACAGGCTCACCACCACAGGCCACAAGAAGAGGCCAATCGACAGGTGCGCCCATGACCAGGCATTCAAACCCAGGGGCAGCCCCACCAGAGGCATGATCACATTGCCCACCACGGGGATGATCAGCATGGGGTTGATGAGTACCCAGGGTTGTTCGCTGGCGGGACCGGGTTTGAGCCAGCGGCTGAGGATCCACAGCGTGGTGAGCCATTGCCACACCGATGCGATGACAAAGCCCACCACCAGCCCCTCGCGCGGCAAGGCCAAGGCCGATTCGGTCCAGGCCAGCAGCAAGGCCAGGGAGATGGGCGCGGCCGCAAAGGCATTGCGCCGCACGGGATGTGCCGCATCGGCGGCCATGGCCTGCGGATGGCGCAACAGCCGCAGCGCCTGAGCCAGGAGCATGAAGCCCAGCCAGGCTGCGGCCACCGAAGCCGCCACGGTCGACACGGTGTGCGCCCAGGGCCAGTGCAGTCCGGCAGCCCGCCAGGCCAAGGCCAGGCCGGCCCAGCCCATCACGGGCACGAACCAGACCACAGACAGGTGCGCCAGCTGCGAAGCGCTGGCGGTGGAAGAGGGCATGGCAGAGGAATCATTCATGCCGCAAGTCTAGGGGTGAAAATGCGGCCAACGCGTCACCTGTGACACCCTCATGCCCGACCCTGCTGCTTCGCCTTCTACTGCCAACGCCTGCGCGCCCCAGGGCCTGTGCGTGTGCGCCGACGATTACGCCGCGAGCCAAGCGGTGAGCGAGGCCATTGTGCGTTTGCTCGCGCAGCGGCGCATCCATGCCACCAGCGTCATGGTCTGTTCACCGCGCTGGTCCAGCGATGCCCACGCCCTCAAGCCGTTCGCACAGCAAGCCAGCATCGGCTTGCATCTGGACTGGACCAGTGCGTTTGCCCAGGCGCAAGGTCATGGCCTGGGCCTGGGTGCGTTGATGGGGCGCTCTGCTGTGCGTGGCTTGTCCCGGCCTCACGTCGAGCGCGAGATCGGGCGCCAGCTCGATGCCTTTGAATCGGTGTGGCAAGCCCCGCCCGGCCATGTGGATGGGCATCAGCACATTCATCAGTTCCCGGTGATCCGTGAGGCCTTGTTGCACACCCTCAGCCACCGCTATGGCAGCCAGGCACCCTGGCTGCGGTGGTCCCGTGTGGTGGTGACGCAATCCGCGTCGTGGTCTGAGCGCCTCAAGGCCTCGGTCATCGATGCCTGGGGCGCGCACGCATTGGCTCAGCGCGCCCAGGCCTGCGCGCTGCGCTTGCGTGGCCCGCTGCTCGGGGTTTACGACTTTGACCCAACACCTGGCGTGTTTGCCGCGCACATGGAGCAGTGGCTGCAGGCCTCGGTGCAGTCGCCCAGTGCGGTGTTGATGGTGCACCCGGCACTGGTGGCCGATGCCGACGATGCCATTGGCGCCGCGCGCGTGCACGAATGGGAATTCCTCTCGGGCGCCCAGTGGCCTGACCTGGCCCAACGCTACGGCGTGGCTTGCGGTTGATCGGTGCCGGGGTGGGTGCGGGCAAATGCCCACCAGCGCCCCAGCACAAAGGTTTGCACCGCCGCCACGCCTTGCCCCATCACCACGCCCATCCAGTCTGGCCAGCCCAGCGCATGCCAGACCAGGGCCAGCACCCCTTCGCTGGTGAGCAAGCCCAGCAAGGCGGTGACCCCAAAGCGTCGCAGGCTTTGCAGCAGGGGCTGATCGTGGTCGGCAAAGCTCAAGCGACGATGCCCCACAAAGCTCACGGCAAAGGCCACAGTGAAGGCCAGGGCGTTGGCCAGCAAGGGGTTGAGCGAGGCGCCACGGGTGAAGACCCAAAAGCAGGCGAAATGAACCACAGCCGCCGCAAGACCCACGGCCAGGAACAGCAGCCCGGAGGAGAGCATGCGCATGGGGTTCAGTCCGGTGTGTGGTCCGTCAGGCCCTGGCCGCTGCGGGAGCGCACCAGGTAACGGGGTCGCCGTTTGACTTCTTCATATATGCGGCCAATGTATTCGGCGAGCAAGCCCAGCCCCAGCAATTGCACCCCGCTGAAGAACATCAGTGCCACCACCAAAGTGGCATAGCCGGGCACATCAATGCCCCAATAGAAATATTCAAAGATCACCCAGGCGCCGTAGCCCAGCGCAAAGAGCGACACCAGCAAGCCCACCAGCGCAAGCAGCCGCAGAGGCAGCACAGAAAACGAGACCAACCCGGTGACAGCCAGCGACAAACCGCCCATGAGGCCAAACGAGGTGGTCCCGCCCATTCGGTCCAACGGCTCATAGGGCAAGGCCACGCTGCGATACCCCACCCAGGCATACAAGCCTTTCATGAAGCGATTGGTCTCGGGCAGCGTCTTGAGGGCATTGACCACACTGCGGTCGAGCAGACGAAAGTCGCCCGCATGCGCTGGGATCTTGACCCGCGAGCCCGTGTTGATCAAACGGTAAAACCAACCCGTGAGCCAGGCATGCAGTGAAGACTGATCGTGTCGGGTATGGCGAACGGCATACACCACATCGGCCCCTTGTCGCCAGTGGCTGAGCATCTCGGGCAGCAGGCTCACCGGGTGTTGGCCATCTGAATCCATGAGAAAGACCACGTCGCCGGCTGCGGCATCAATGCCCGCTGACAAGGCCGCTTCTTTGCCAAAGTTGCGCGACAAGCCCAGCGACACCACCTGGGCATGCGCCTGGCTCAGGCGCTCCA
Source organism: Betaproteobacteria bacterium (assembly GCA_009919175.1). Lineage (GTDB taxonomy): Bacteria > Pseudomonadota > Gammaproteobacteria > Burkholderiales > Burkholderiaceae_C > Limnohabitans. The sequence goes on along the minus strand of RGCL01000010.1, from coordinate 16,590 downwards.
TCACCTCGCCGGTGGCATCGGAGCTGCCATCGTCCACCAAAATGATTTCGACCCTGGGCGAGAGGGCCAGGAGGGCTTGGAGCACCAGGGGCACCACACGGTCCAGGTTGACCGCTTCGTTGTAGGCCGGCATGACGCAAGTGAGGCTGGGGGTGAAGGCGGTGCGGTCTGGCGTTTGCATGGCGCAATCATGCCATGGGGCTGAGGTCCACCCCAACCTTAGAATCGCCCGCATGCAACGTGTGAAAGCCCAACTCCTGGCCGATCTGGCCACTTGTCTTGATCAACTCCACCCGGGCGCCGGGGCGCAAGCCGCACTGGAATCCCCCAAGGTGGCCGCGCATGGCGACTGGGCCATCACGGCGGCCATGCCGCTGGCCAAGCCCCTGAAATTGCCACCGCGTGCCGTGGCCGAGCAGCTCATCGCGGCCTTGACTGCCTGCGAGGGCTTCAAGGCCTGGGTCGAGCACACCGAGATCGCAGGACCGGGCTTCATCAATTTGCGCCTCAAGCCCAGCGCCAAGCAACACGTCGTGCGCGAGGTCCTGGCCCAGGGCGAGGCCTATGGGCTTCAAGCGCCGCGTGGTGAACGTGTCCTGGTGGAGTTTGTCTCGGCCAACCCCACGGGGCCACTGCATGTGGGGCATGGCAGGCAGGCTGCGCTGGGGGACGCGATTTGCAATCTGCTGCAAAGCCAGGGCTGGCAGGTGCATCGCGAGTTTTATTACAACGATGCGGGCGTGCAGATCGACACCCTCGCGCGCAGCACCCAGTTGCGTGCGCAAGGCGTCAAGCCTGGCGACCCCCAATGGCCTGAGGCGGCCTACAACGGCGACTACATCCAGGACATTGCCAACGACTTTCTGGCCAAACAAACCGTGCAGGCCGACGACCGCGCATTCACCGCCAGCGGTGATGTGAACGACCTCGATGGCATTCGCCAGTTCGCCGTGGCTTATCTGCGCCACGAGCAGGACCTGGACTTGCAGGCCTTTGCGGTTCGCTTTGACCAATACTATTTGGAGTCCAGCCTGTACACCTCGGGGCAGGTGGAAGAGGCCGTGAACGCCATGAAGGCCTCGGGCCACACCTACGAGCAAGACGGCGCGCTGTGGCTGCGCAGCACCGACTTTGGCGATGACAAAGACCGCGTCATGCGCAAAAGCGATGGCGGCTACACCTACTTTGTGCCCGATGTGGCCTACCACCTCTCCAAGTGGCGCCGTGGCTTTACCAAGGTCGTCAACATCCAGGGCACAGACCACCACGGCACCATTGCGCGGGTGCGTGCGGGCTTGCAGGCCGCGGCCAAGACCTTATCGCTGGCGGTGCCCACCGACTACCCCGGCTATGTGTTGCACACCATGGTGCGTGTCATGCGCGGCGGGCAAGAGGTCAAGATCTCCAAGCGCGCGGGCAGCTATGTGACCTTGCGCGACCTCATCGAATGGACCAGCAAAGATGCGGTGCGGTTTTTCCTGCTCAGCCGCAAGCCCGACACGGAATACGTCTTTGACGTGGACCTGGCGGTGCAAAAGAACAATGACAACCCCGTCTACTACGTGCAGTACGCGCACGCACGGATTGGCTCGGTCTTGCGCCAGGGCTTGCCCGAAGGCGTCCAGGCCAACACTGCCTTGGCCGAGGTGGACCTCTCGCCGCTGGACTCGCCTGCCGCCCAGGCCTTGATGCTGGAGCTGGCCAAGTACCCCGACATGCTGCGTGAGGCCGCCGCCGATGTGGCGCCGCACGATGTGACTTTTTATTTGCGCAACCTCGCTGCGGCCTATCACAGCTACTACGACGCCGAACGCATTCTGGTGGACAATGCCCAGGTGCAGTCGGCCCGCTTGGCGCTGGTTGCCGCCACGGCGCAGGTCTTGCGAAACGGATTGGCCATGTTGGGCGTTTCGGCGCCCGATCGGATGTGACCCGCGCCACGCAAGCACGTTTCAGTGATCAGGCTGCCCAGCAACAGACCCACCATGAGCTCTTCACCATCCCACTCTTTCTTTGGCAATCAGCGCGGCGGCACGTTTCTCGGCCTCGTGATTGGTTTGCTGGTGGGCTTGGCTGTGGCGTTTGTGGTGGCCATTTATGTGAGCAAAGTGCCCATCCCGTTCGTGGACAAGGGCGTGAGTCGGGATCCTGGCGAAGAAGCCGCCGAAGCCAAGCGCAATAAGGATTGGGACCCCAATGCGCCCCTCTATGGTCGCAATGCGCCCCGCCCGCAGAAAAAAGGCGATGAGGGCAGTGAGGCCGATGCCCAGGCCACCAAGTTGCCCGTCCCTGCCAGTTCACCCACGCCCGCGCCAGCCCCGGCTGCTGGTCCGGTGCTGCCGCCCGATGGGGCGAATGTGCCGCCTGCCCCCACCAATGCCTCTGACCCCGATGCGGCCAATGATCCTTTGGGCGCGTTCGCGCGCTCGCGGGTCCAGGCCTCTGACCCCTTCAACTACTTTGTCCAGGCGGGCGCATTCCGCACCCAGGCCGATGCCGATGCCCTGAGTGCCAAATTGCAGCAACAAGGCTTTGACACCAAGGTCACCGAACGTGAGCAAGCCGGCCGCATGGTGTATCGGGTTCGCGTCGGTCCCTTGTCCACCAAAGAAGAGGCCGAGGCAGTGCAAGTCAAATTCAAGTCCATCAAAATCGACGCCGCCCTGGTCAGGGTGCAGCGTTAACCGTCAACTGGGGAGCCTTTCACATGGAACGTCGTCAATTTGTGGTGTCTGCTCTGGCTGCCTGTGCCACCGCACCCGCTTGGTCTGCGCCTGAGGCATTCAAGGAGGGCAAGGACTACCTGGCCCTCAAGCAGCGCGCCCCGGTGGAGTCGGACAAAGGCAAGGTGGAGGTGGTGGAGTTCTTCTGGTACAGCTGCCCGCACTGCAATGCCTTTGAGCCCGAGCTCAATGCCTGGCTGGGCAAGCTCCCCCCCACGGTGGACTTCAAGCGCGTGCCCGTGCGATTCCGTGCCGACTTCGAGCCCCAGCAACGCCTGTATTACAGCCTCGATGCCATGGGCCAATTGCCCAAGCTCCATGGCAAGGTCTTTCACGCCATCCACGTGGAACGCAATCCCCTGACCACCCCCCAGTCGATTTTTGAATGGGTGGCCAAGCAAGGCCTGGATCGCGCCGCCTTCGAGACCACCTTCAATTCGTTTGGGGTGGCGGGCAAAGCCAAGCGCGCTGCCCAGCTCCAGGAGGCCTATCAGGTCGAGGGCGTTCCCGCCCTGGGCGTGGCCGGGCGCTTTTATGTCGACGGCGGCTTGGCAGGGAGCATGAGCCGGGCTTTGCAGGTGGTGGACCACCTGGTCAAACAAATTCGATAAGCCCTACGCAATTCCCGTTCCAGGCTGCGTTTCCCCACCTACAATGGCGGCGTGAAACTTCGAGCAAATTCTGTGCCGCGTATTTTTCTAGCGTGCCTCACCCTCGCAGGTCTGGTTGCTTTGACGCCCGTGGTTGCTTGGGCCGAGCGGGCTGACCGCGACAAACCCATGAATGTGGAGTCCGACCGGCTCGATCACGACGACCTGCGTCAAGTCAGCGTCTTTGTGGGGCGGGTGGTGCTCACCAAGGGCACGCTCATCCTCAAGGGCGACCGCATCGAAGTGCGCGAGGATCCCCAGGGTTTTCAATTTGGTCTGGTGATTCCCAAGCCAGGCGAGAAAGCCTTTTATCGCCAAAAGCGCGAGGGTGTGAACGAGTGGATTGAAGGCCAGGCCGATCGCATCGAATACGACGGCAAAGCCGATGTGGTGACCCTCATCCGCGATGCGCGCTTGCGCCGCTACATGGGCACGCAACTCAACGACGAATTCACCGGCGAGCGCATCGTCTACGAAAACCCCAAAGACCAGTTTTCGATTTTTTCGGGCAACGACAATCGCGGCGACAAAGCCTCCAACCGGGTGCGTGCCGTGTTGACCCCCAAACGTCAAAACCAGCCATGACCGAGGCCACCCCCCGCTCCCACGCCTTGCAGGCTCGCAACCTGAAAAAGTCGTATGGCAGTCGCACCGTGGTCCATGATGTCTCCATTGAAGTCAGCCCCTCCGAGGTGGTGGGCTTGCTTGGCCCCAATGGCGCGGGCAAGACCACATCGTTCTACATGATCGTGGGTCTGGTGCGATCCGATGGCGGGCAAATCACCATCGATGGCCAAGCCATTCAGCACATGCCCATTCATCAGCGTGCCCGCATGGGGCTGGGGTATTTGCCGCAAGAGGCATCCATCTTTCGCAAGCTCAATGTGCAAGACAACGTCAGGGCCGTTTTGCAGCTGCAAAGGGACGAGCAAGGGCAGCTGCGCTCACCCGACTGGGTGGAAGACCGCTTGCAGCAGTTGCTCAAAGACTTGCGCGTGGATCACCTGGGGGCTTCGCCGGCTGTGGCGCTCTCAGGCGGCGAACGCCGCCGCGTCGAGATCGCCCGCGCCTTGGCCACCGACCCCCGATTCATTTTGCTCGACGAACCCTTTGCGGGCATTGACCCGATTGCGGTCATCGAGATCCAGCGCATCATTGCCTTTCTCAAGTCCAGGGGCATTGGTGTGCTCATCACCGATCACAATGTGCGTGAAACCCTGGGCATTTGTGACCGCGCGGCCATCATCAACGAAGGGCGTGTCCTGGCTGCGGGCAAGCCCACTGAAATCGTCGAGAACCCCGATGTACGCCGGGTCTATCTGGGCGAACATTTCCGAATGTGACGTTGTCATTCGACCATGAAGCAAGGCCTATCCCTCCGCGTCTCACAGCATCTGGCTCTCACGCCCCAGTTGCAGCAATCCATCCGGCTGCTTCAGCTCTCCACCCTTGAACTCAATCAGGAAATCGAGGACATGCTCGATGACAACCCGTTCCTCGAGCGGGATCTGGAGGAAGAAGAGCGCGAGGCCTTTGGCCTCAACCAGGCCGATGCGGCGGCGTCCACCCAGCGTGACGAGGAAGAGAGCTGGACCCCCAGCTCCGATGGGGTGGGTGACTTGCGCGAGGAGTCGCGCGCAGAGTCCCAGGTGTCGGACACCACGCCCGAGGCCGCCGATGTGGCCGAGAGCTGGGACGGCGACGGCAGCGTGGACATGTCCCCCAATGACACCGAATGGGGCGGCGACGCGCCCGCCAAAAACGCCAGCGGCGATGACGATGTGTCGGCCTCTGACCTGAGGGGGCAGCATGTGTCGCTCACCGATTTCCTGCACCAGCAAGCCTTGTCCCTGCGCCTGAGCGCAGAGGACCAGGCGGCGCTGCGTTTCTTGATCGAGTCGCTCGATGAGGACGGCTACCTCACCGACTCGCTGGAGGAGCTGGCCGCAGGCCTCGCGGGCGATGACCTGGAAACCCGCGAAGAGTTGGTGCACCGATTCGAGGTTGCACGGCGCTTGTTGCAGCACCTCGAGCCCACGGGTGTGGGCGCAGCCGACCTGGCCGAGTGCCTGCGCTTGCAGCTGCAAGCCATGAGCCTGCAAGACGAGGCCGCAGCGGTGCGCGATGTGGCGATGGCCATGTTGCAGCAGCCCTTGGCCTTGCTGGCCAAGCGCGACATCAAGAAGCTCGCCCAGCTCACCGCTGCGAGCGAAGCCCTGGTCAAGGCCGCACTGACCCTGATCTCGCGCCTGGAGCCCAAGCCCGGTCGGCGCTTTGTGGATGTGCAAGGCCAAGAGGTCATCCCCGATGTGATCGTCACCCGCGCGGGTGTGGACCGCAGCGGCCTCATGCGCTTCAAGGTCCAGCTCAACCCCGATGTGCTGCCCCGACTCAAGGTCAACGACCACTATGCCAATGCCCTCAAGGGGGCGGGCAAGTCCGAGGCGGCCACAGGCTTGCAGCAGCGATTGCAAGAAGCCCGCTGGATGATCAAGAACATCCAGCAGCGCTTTGACACCATCTTGCGGGTGAGCGAGGCCATCATGCAGCGGCAGCGGTCTTTTTTCATGCATGGCGAGCTGGCCATGAAGCCCATGGTGCTGCGCGAAATTGCCGATGAGCTGGGCATGCACGAGTCCACCATTTCGCGGGTGACCACGGCCAAGTTCATGGCCACGCCCCTGGGCACCTTCGAATTGAAGTACTTCTTTGGCTCGGGCCTGGGCACGGAGAGCGGCCACAATGCATCGAGCACGGCCGTGCGCGCCCTCATCAAGCAGTTCATTGCCAGCGAGAACCCGAAAAAGCCCTTGTCGGACAACCAGATTGCCGACATGCTCAAGGAACAGGGCATCGATTGCGCGCGCCGCACCGTGGCCAAGTACCGCGAGGCCATGCGCATCGCGCCGACCCAATTGCGAAAGGTCTTGTGAGTCTTTTTTCTGTTTATGTGTCCGTGCCTTTGGGCTTGTCCGAGGTGCTGGCCACGGAGGTGGCCAGCCTCCTGAATCTGCCCATGTCACAACTGCGCATCGAGCGCACGGGCGTGCGCTTGCGCACCGATGCCGTGGGCATCATGCGGCTGAATCTGCATTCGCGCCTGGCGCAGCGTGTGCTCATTGAGGTGCACAGTGGCCCCTATCGCAACGAGGACGAGGTGTATGCCGCCGCCCTGGGTGTGGCCTGGGAGACGTGGTTTGACGTGCGGCGAAGCCTCAAGGTGGATGTCACCGCCAACCGTTGCCCGCTCAAGAGCATCCACTTTGCGGCCTTGCGCGTCAAAGACGCCGTGGCCGACCGGTTTCGCGAGCACACCGGCCAGCGCCCCAATGTAGACACGCACCGGCCGGATGTGCGTTTGCATGTGCACCTGGAAGAGTCCACCTTGCAGCTGTCCATCGACACCTCGGGCGAGCCCTTGTTCAAGCGCGGCTGGCGTGAGGACAAAGGCGACGCGCCCCTGAAAGAAAACCTGGCCTCGGCTCTGCTGGCCTTGAGCGGCTGGAGCCAGCCCTTGGGCGATGCGCCTTCGGGTGTTTCACAAGGCCTGCCCTTGTTTGACCCGTGCTGCGGCAGCGGCACGCTGGTCATCGAAGCCGCGCAAGTGGCCTGTGGCATGGCACCCGGCCTGCTTCGCCGCTTTGGTTTTGAAGCCTTGAAGCCCTTTGCCCAGGCCGACTGGAAGCAGATGCGCGAGCAAGCCCAGGCGGCGATTCACGCGCCCTTGGCGCCCGTGTTTGGCAGCGACGTGGCCTTTCGCATGGTTGACTTTGCGCGCCGCAATGCCGAGCGGGCAGGGGTGGCACAGGCCACGCAGTTTCGCGGTGGTGATGCCTTGCAGCGCAATGCGCCCATCGAGCAACCTGGCTGGATGGTGCTCAATCCGCCCTATGGCGAGCGCATCGAGGCCGCTGGCGTGGCTGGTGCGCGGCAACATGCCCAGGTGGCCGATGGTCAGGACTTCATGGCGCGATTGGCCACGCACTGGAAGCAGCACTTTGCCGGCTGGCAGGCCTGGGTGCTTTCGCCCGACCTGGAGTTGCCCGGTCGCATGCGCATGAAGGCCTCGCGCCGCACGCCGGTGTGGAACGGCCCCATCGAGTGCCGATTGTTCCGCTTTGAACTGGTGGCCGGATCCAACCGCAGAGGAGCCTGAGCATGCTGGTGCTTGACACCAACATCTTGCTGGATGTGTGGGTGTTCGACGACCCCAGAACTCAGGCCTTACATGCCGCCCTCACGGCGCGCAGTGTGGACTGGATCACCACCCCCGAGATGCGCGAGGAATGGCTCAGGGTCTTGCACTACCCGCACCTTGCCCAGCGCTGGGCGCGCAAGGCGTTGAGCCTGGACCCATTGATGGCTGCATTCGATGCGGCCTCGCGCACCGTGCCCGCCGCGCCGCGTGCACCCTGGGTGTGCAAAGACCCCGATGACCAGAAGTTCGTGGACCTGGCCGTGGCGCACGGCGCGCAACTGGTGAGCAAAGACTTTGAAGTCTTGCGCATGGCCAAGCGGCTGGCACAGGCTGGGGTGAGTGTGCAGGCGCAGTGGCCGTAGGGGCTCAGGACACGATGCTCGACGGCGTGTCTTTGGGTGAGAGCAATTCAATCAGGGTGGAGAGGGCGTGCACCAGGGTGGCTTGACGCACCTGGGCGCGGTCCCCTGAAAAGTGCTGGCATTCGGTTTTGACCCAGGCCGCTTGGGCGCCCAAGGTGGGGCCAGCATCGCTGGGCATGGCCCAGGCCATCCACACCGTGCCCACGGGCTTGTCGGCGCTGCCGCCCGTTGGGCCGGCAATGCCTGTGACCGCCACCGAGACTTGTGCGGCGGAATGACGCAAGGCACCCAAGGCCATGGCCTGCGCCACGGCTTCACTCACCGCGCCATGTGACTCGAGCAAGGCATTGCTGACCCCCAGGGCTTCGTGCTTGGCCTCGTTGGAATAGGTGACAAAGCCGCGCTCAAACCATTGGCTCGATCCGGCCAGGTCGGTGCAGGCGGCGGCAATCAGCCCGCCCGTGCAGCTTTCGGCTGTGGTGAGCATCCAGCCATGGTGCAACAACACCTCCGACAAAGAGGTGACCAGGGTGTTGGGGGTAGGGGATGTCATTGGGTCGCTTGCCAGAGGGCCAGGATCAGCAGCGTCAGAAACGCTGCCACGATGTCGTCAGCCATGATGCCAAAGCCGCCTCGCCATCCCCATCCATGGAAATACCGATCCACCCAGCGCACAGGACCGGGCTTGAGCACATCAAAGGTTCTAAAGAGCGAAAAGGCGGCGACCTGCCCCCACAAGCCCGCGGGCATCCAAATCCACAGCACCGCCCAAAAGGCCACGATCTCGTCGATGACGATGGCCGAGGGGTCGGCATCGACCAGGTGCTCGGCGGTGACGGTGCTTGCCCACCAGCCAATGGGCAAGGCGGCCAGCAAGACCCAGCCGATTTGCGCGGGGCTGAGCCAAAAGTCCATGGCCATGTAGGACACCCAGGCCCACAAGGTGCCCACCGTACCCGGACCCCACCACGACAGGCCGCTGCCAAACCCCAGGGCAATGAAATGGGCGGGATGGCTGAGTAAAAAACGGTGATGAATCATGGGTCAGGCAAAGTGGTCAAAGCTTTGAAAGCGGCGCGACAAGGGCTCGCCGTTGCGATCCATGACGCGCAAGCCCAGTTCGCGCTCGATGCGGCCAATGTGTGTGACGGGCACGCCCACAGACATGGCGGCTTCTTGCACCTCGGCGCGATGGTCGGCATGCGCAGTGAACAGCAATTCGTAATCATCGCCGCCCGAGAGCACCCACTCCAGACGCTGTGACCAGGGCAAGGCCGCCACGGGGGCGCTGAGGCCTTGCGCGGTGTCGATCCAGTCGGTGTTCAGGGTGGCGCCCACATGCGAGCGCTTGAGCACGTGACCGAGGTCACCCACCAGGCCGTCGCTCAGGTCGATGGCGGCACTGGCCACGCCGCGCAAGGCCAAACCCAGTGCGATGCGGGGGGTGGGCTTGTCCATGCGAAGGCGCATGGCCGCCCAGTCCTCGGCATCGAGGCTGGCGTGCCCCCGAAAGACTTCGAGCGCGAGGCGGGCATCGCCCAGGGTGCCGCTCACATAGATGTCGTCACCCGGTTGTGCCCCGTGGCGCACCAGGGCTTGCCCCGGCGGGACCAAGCCCCAGATGGTGATGCCAATGGTCAGGGGGCCTTGGGTGGTGTCGCCGCCCACGAGTTCGATCTGGTGCTCGTCGGCCAGGGCAAACAGGCCTTGTGAAAAGCCTTCAAGCCAGCGCTCGTCCACCCGAGGCAAAGCCAGGCTCAGGGTGAATCCCCAGGGCATGGCACCGCAGGCGGCCAGATCGCTCAGGTTGACGGCGAGTGACTTGTGGCCCAGGTGCTCTGGGTTGACGGTGTTCAGAAAGTGCCGCCCTTCAACCAGCAGGTCGGTGGAGATGGCCAACTCCATGTCCGAGGGCACGCGCATGATCGCGCAGTCGTCGCCGATGCCCAGGCTGGCGCGGCGCGCCGGGCGCTGGAAATAGCGGGCTATGAGGTCGAACTCACCCATGCAAGCCCAGCGTCAGTGCAGGCGGCGCGAGGCGCTGTCGCTCAGGCCGTCGAGGACGAACATGGGGATGTCCACTTCAAAGGGCTCGCCTTCGAGCGTCACACACAGGTAGCGCCCGTGCATGGTGCCCGTGGACGTGCGCAAGCGCGTGCCACTGCTGTATTCGAAGGATTGGCCGGGCTGGATGAGTGGTTGATGACCCACCACCCCCAGGCCGCGCACTTTTTCGTGAACGCCATTGGCATCGTTGATGTGCCAGGTGCGGGCGATGACCTGAGCGGGCACATCGCCGATGTTGCGGATGACGATGGTGTACTCGAACACGTAGAGCTCGTCGTCGTCGGGCTCGGCATGGGGCACGTGCCGACAACTCACCTCAACTCGAAGTAAGGCCTTGGACATGGGGTTCTGATCGGGCATGCGATGAATCCATTAGGGAGCTCGAATTCTCACACCATAATCCGAATCATGAATCGTCCTGCCTCATCTCCTTACCGCATCGCACCCTCCATCCTCTCGGCTGACTTTGCTCGCCTGGGCGAGGAGGTGCGCGAGGTCATCGCCGCTGGCGCTGACTGGATCCACTTTGACGTGATGGACAACCACTATGTGCCCAACCTCACGGTGGGTCCGATGGTGTGTCAGGCCATCAAGCCGCACGCCAAAACGCCTGCCGGGGTGGCCGTGCCAGTGGATGTGCATTTGATGGTGAGCCCGGTGGACGCCTTGGCGGCTTCGTTTGCTCAGGCGGGCGCAGACCTCATCAGTTTCCACCCCGATGCCTCCACCCATGTGCATCGCAGCATCCAGGCCATTCGTTCGGCTGGCTGTCAGGTGGGGCTGGTGTTCAATCCGGCCGAACCCCTCACCGTGCTCGATTGGGTGATTGACGACATCGACCTCATCCTCATCATGAGCGTGAACCCCGGATTTGGTGGGCAAGGGTTCATCGACAGCGCCTTGCGCAAGGTGGAGCAAGCCCGCAAACGCATCCAGAGCAGTGGCAAGGACATTCGCCTGGAGGTCGATGGCGGCATCAAGGCCGACAACATCCGGCGCGTGGCCGATGCGGGCGCAGACACCTTTGTCGCGGGCAGCGCCATTTTTGGCAAGCCCGACTACAAGGCCGTGATCGATGCCATGCGACAGGCCCTGGCCGCCTGAGGTCTGACCCAGTTTTGCCTTTGATAAACTGACCTCATGTTTTTGCACCATTCCATCGTTACAGGTTGCAATGACCGGGGAGCTTGGCCCTGGCGAGCCTGCGCTTGCCGGGCTGCCGTGGTGCGGGTCTAACACCCACTGATTCACTGAGCCGCCCTCCTACGCTGAGTGGTTGGGACCTGGTCCTGCGCTCTACCCCTTTCTCCCAGTCAGGCCTGGAGGCCTCCTCATCATGACGGAATCTGAATTCAACGCGTTGGCCGCCAGTGGCCACCATCGCATCGCATTGGTCGAACAGGCTTTTGCGGATCTGGAAACCCCTTTGTCCCTCTACCTCAAGCTCGCCATGGCCGATGGCGTGGGCAGGTACAGTTTTTTGCTCGAGTCGGTCGTGGGCGGTGAGCGATTTGGGCGCTACAGCTTCATTGGCTTGCCCGCGCGCACCCTCTTGCGCTCCAACGGATTTGGGCCAGCAGCGCGCACCGAGGTCGTCACCGACGATGTGGTGACCGAGACCCATGTGGGCAATCCCCTGGACTTCATCGAGCACTACCAAGCGCGCTTCAAGGTGGCCTTGCCAGCAGGCATGCCCCGCTTCAGTGGCGGTCTGGCGGGTTACTTTGGCTACGACACGGTGCGCCACATCGAGCGCAAGCTGCAAGACAGTTGCCCCCCCGACACCCTGGGCTGTCCCGACATCTTGCTGTTGCAGTGCGAAGAGCTGGCCGTGATCGACAACCTCTCGGGCAAGCTCTACCTGATCGTTTATGCCGACCCGGCGCAGGCCCAGGCCTATGCACGAGGGCGCGAGCGCTTGCAGGTGCTCAAGGCCCGGTTGCGCGATGCCGTTCACCTCGACCCCGTGCAAGCCACTGTGCCGCAGGCTGTGGTGCGCGAATTCGACAAGGCCGATTACTTGCGTGCGGTGGAGCGGGCCAAGTCGCTCATCGAGGCGGGCGACTTCATGCAGGTGCAAGTGGGGCAACGTTTGAAAAAGCCCTTCGAGGGTCACCCGCTGAGCCTGTATCGCGCCTTGCGCTCGCTCAACCCAAGCCCCTACATGTACTACTACCAGCTGGGCGACTTTCAGGTGGTGGGGGCGTCGCCGGAGATTTTGGTGCGCCAGGAGCAAACCCCTCAGGGGCGCAAGGTCATCATCCGCCCGCTGGCGGGCACGCGTCCACGGGGAGCGACGCCCGAGGCCGATGTCGCCATCGAGCAGGAATTGGTGAGCGACCCCAAGGAGCGTGCTGAGCATGTGATGCTCATCGACCTCGCGCGCAACGACATTGGCCGCATCGCCCAGGTGGGCACGGTGAAGGTGACCGAGGCGTTTGTGGTGGAACGCTACAGCCACGTGATGCACATCGTGAGCAACGTCGAGGGGCTGCTCAAGCCGGGGCTGTCCAACATGGATGTGCTCAAGGCCACCTTCCCTGCGGGCACACTCACCGGCGCGCCCAAGATTCACGCCATGGAGCTCATCGATCAACTCGAGCCCAGCAAGCGCGGTCTCTATGGGGGCGCTTGTGGTTACCTGAGTTTTGGTGGTGACATGGATGTGGCCATTGCGATTCGAACCGGCATCGTCAAGTCGGGCATGTTGTATGTGCAAGCCGCCGCTGGCGTGGTGGCCGATTCCATCCCGGAGATGGAATGGCAGGAAACCGAGCACAAGGCGCGAGCCCTGTTGCGCGCGGCAGAGCTGGTCGAGGAGGGCTTGCAATGAAAGTGCTGATGATTGACAACTACGACAGCTTCACCTTCAACCTGGTTCAGTACTTGGGCGAGTTGGGCGCCGAGGTGATCACCCACCGCAATGACGAAATCAGCTTGAGCGAGATCGAGGCCCTGGCACCCGATCGCTTGGTGATTTCTCCTGGGCCTTGTTCACCCGCCGAGGCGGGGGTTTCTGTGCCTGCCATCCGGCACTTCGCAGGTCGACTGCCCATCCTCGGTGTGTGCTTGGGTCACCAAAGCATTGGCGCGGCATTTGGGGGGCGCATCGTTCGTGCCCAGCAACTCATGCATGGCAAGACCAGCGTCATCTCCACCACGCAAGAGGGCGTGTTTGAGGGGCTGCCCGAGCAGTTCACGGTGAACCGCTATCACTCCCTGGCCATTGAGCGGGACACTTGCCCCGCATGCCTGAAGGTGACTGCGTGGAGCGAGGACGGTGAAATCATGGGCGTGCGCCACACCGAGTTGCCCATTGAAGGGGTGCAGTTTCACCCCGAGTCCATCCTGAGTGAGCATGGTCATGCCTTGCTCCAGCGTTTTTTGAATCTCTCAACGGGCTGCACGCCCGTGCACCCGTTCTGATTGGAGAATCACCCCATGCCAAGCACCCAAAAAATCACCCCCCAGGCTGCGTTGCAACGTGTCATTGAGCACCGCGAAATTTTTCACGACGAAATGCTGCACCTCATGCGGTTGATCATGAGCGGCGAGATGTCGCCTGTGATGACCGCGGCCATCGTGACGGGTTTGCGCGTGAAAAAGGAAACCATTGGCGAGATCACGGCCGCCGCCCAGGTGATGCGCGAATTTGCCACTCCGGTCCAAGTCAGCGACGACACCCACCTGGTGGACATCGTGGGCACGGGGGGCGATGGCTCGCACACCTTCAACATTTCCACCTGCACCATGTTCGTCGCTGCGGCTGCTGGCGCGCGCACGGCCAAGCATGGCGGTCGCAGCGTGAGCAGCAAGTCGGGCAGTGCCGATGTGCTCGAGGCGCTGGGGGTCAACATCAATTTGCCGCCCGAGCGCATCACTGAGTCGATACAGACCACAGGCATTGGGTTCATGTTCGCGCCCAACCACCATCCGGCGATGAAAAACGTGGCGCCAGTGCGCAAGGAGCTGGGCGTGCGAACCCTCTTCAACATCCTGGGGCCGCTGACCAACCCTGCCGGTGCGCCCAACATCCTCATGGGGGTGTTTCATCCCGATCTGGTGGGCATTCAGGTGCGCGCGCTTGAACGGCTGGGAGCCAAGCACGCGCTGGTGGTGTATGGGCGCGATGGCATGGACGAGGTGAGCCTGGGCGCAGCCACCCTGGTGGGTGAGTTGGTCCATGGTGAAATTCGCGAATATGAGATTCACCCCGAGGATTTCGGCATGACCATGGCCAGCCACCGCGCCTTGCGCGTGCAAACCCCGCAAGAGTCCGTGAAGATGCTCAACGCCGTGCTCGACAACGAGCCAGGTGCACCCCGCGATGTGGTCTTGCTCAATGCGGGAGCCGCCCTTTATGCCGCCAACGTGGTCTCCTCCATTGCGGCGGGCATTGAGCGAGCGGCGCAGACCCTGGCCAGCGGCGCGGCCAAAGCCAAGCTTGAGCAATTTGTGGCCTTTACCCAGGCGGCAGGTGGGAGTGCAGCATGAGCGACATCCTCAACAAAATTGTGGCTGTCAAGCGCGAGGAAGTGGCTGCGGGGCTCAAAAAGAAGTCCCTGGCCGCCATGCGCGACGACGCGCAAAGCCGGGTGCTCTCTCGCGATTTCGTGGGTGCCATGCGCACCAAGCTTGCGCGTGGCGAGTCGGCCGTGATTGCAGAGATCAAAAAGGCCAGCCCTTCCAAGGGCGTGCTGCGCGAGGACTTCATCCCCGCCGACATCGCGCAAAGCTATGCCCAAGCAGGCGCGGCCTGTCTGTCGGTCTTGACCGACCAGCAGTTCTTTCAAGGCAGCAACGACTTTCTCAAACAAGCCCGTGCCAGCTGCGATTTGCCGGTGTTGCGCAAAGACTTCATGGTCGACCCCTATCAGGTCTATGAAGCACGAACGATTGGTGCGGATTGCATCTTGCTGATTGCCGCATGCCTGGACGATGGGCAAATGGCTGAACTCGAAGCCTTGGCGCACAGCCTGGGCATGGCGGTGCTGGTCGAGGTGCACGATCGGGAGGAGTTGCACCGCGCTCTCAAACTCCAAACCCCATTGCTGGGGGTGAACAACCGCAACTTGCGGACCTTCGGGGTGAACCTGCAGACCACGCTGGACCTCTTGCCCGAGGTGCCCGATGGGCGCATTCTGGTCACGGAAAGCGGCATCCTCCATCGCGACGATGTGCAACGCATGCGCGCGGCGCAGGTCCATGCCTTTTTGGTCGGCGAGGCGTTCATGCGCGCCGATGACCCGGGGCAGGCCTTGGCCAGCCTGTTTGCCAATTGATTGACGCATGGCGCAGACGGACTTGTTTGCGGCTGCCACCGGCGGCGACACCCTGAGCCGCTCCACCTGGGCGCACTGGGCGAACCCTCCTGGTCTTCAGCCGGGCTGGGTGAACATCTGGCAGAGTTGGGCTTCGTCGGCGCAGGGGCGTGATTTGGCCTTCCAACTCGATGCGGCCCTCGCCGCAGGGCAAACCGTGTATCCCCCTGAGCCATGGCAAGCACTGACCCTGACCGATCTCGCTGCGGTTCGTGTGGTGGTGTTGGGGCAAGACCCTTACCACGGCCCTGGTCAAGCCCACGGGTTGGCGTTTTCAGTGGCCCATGGCGTGCCCATTCCCCCGTCCTTGCGCAACATCCGGCAGGAATGTGAGCGCACCGAAGGCGTGAGCCTGCCCAGCCACGGCAATCTGAGCGCCTGGGCCAAAAGAGGCGTTTTGCTGCTCAACACCACTTGGACGGTGTCTGAGGCCCTGCCGGCCAGCCATGCCAAATGGGGCTGGGATGCGCTCACCCATCGTGTGCTCGACGCCGTTTGGCAATCCGCGGGTCCCCTGGTGTGCCTGGCCTGGGGGGCACATGCCCAGCACGTCGTGGCGCAGGTGGCTCAGCGCAACCCCGGCCACCGCGCAGCCAGACTGGTCCTGCAGGCCAACCACCCCTCGCCCCTGTCGGCCAGACGGCCACCCACCCCCTTTGTGGGCTGTGACCACTTTCGAATTACCCGGGAATGGCTGCAAGACCAAGGCGTGGCTTGGACTTGGGCGTTTGATTGAAGGTAGATTGGGCGTTATAGGCCCTGGATCTGTTATAGTTGATGGTTCGCCGGAGGGGTGCCCGAGTGGCTAAAGGGGGCAGACTGTAAATCTGTTGGCTTACGCCTACGCTGGTTCGAATCCAGCCTCCTCCACCAGCGAAAACGCAAGATGGACAACAAGCGTTGAGGTGAACTGCATCCGAATGGGTACAAGTGACCAATGCGGGAGTAGTTCAATGGTAGAACCTTAGCCTTCCAAGCTAATGACGCGGGTTCGATTCCCGTCTCCCGCTCCAGGCTGTTTTGCGTTGGTGTTGAATTTCGCCCATGTGGCTCAGTGGTAGAGCACTCCCTTGGTAAGGGAGAGGTCGCGGGTCCGATTCCCGCCATGGGCACCATTTTTTGGATCGGCGCATTGTGCGCCTTGAACATTGATTTCTTTCGGAGTCGAAGCAAATGGCAAAAGGCAAGTTTGAGCGGACCAAGCCGCACGTGAACGTGGGCACGATTGGTCACGTGGATCATGGCAAGACGACGCTGACGGCGGCGATC
>RGCL01000090.1 GCA_009919175.1 Betaproteobacteria bacterium | reverse complement strand
TCGGCGCTGCCTGTGCCCACACTCATGGTGTTGCCGTGCGGGAAGATCCAGCCGTAAAAGTCGGGCGATACCGGGCCTTGGTAATACACATCGCAGCGGTCAGGGTCGTGGCCAGACCAGTCCTTGCGGGTCTTCAAAATCTCGTGATAGGCAAACACGTAGCGGGTGCGGTCCGAACCGGGCACAGCCTGACGCGCCACCTCGGAGCGCGCGCCATCCGCACCAATCACCAACCTGGCCCTCACCAGCGTGTCGGTCTCGGCTCCATGCGCACCCAAGGCGGTGTATCGCACCTGCACTCGCCCTTGCTCGTCCCACTCCAGCCGCTCAAAGCGGCCTTTGGCGCGCACAGCGCCGCTTTGTGCGGCACGCTCGCGCAACCACTCGTCAAACACGTCGCGGTCCACCATGCCCACAAAGCCATCATCAATGGGGATGTCCACTTTCTTGTCGCGCGGCGACACCATGCGCGCACAACGGATCTTGGCCACCAGCAAGTGATCGGGGATGTCAAAGTCCTGGATCAGTCGCGGCGGGATCGCACCCCCGCAAGGCTTGGTTCGCCCCTGACGGTCGAGCAAGAGCACGCTCCAGCCCTGCCGCACCAAATCATGGGCTGCGGTGGATCCAGAAGGCCCACCTCCCACCACCACCACGTCATAGGCTTGAATGTTCATGACGAATCCTTTGTAGTCCGGTGTTCAACGGCTGAGCTGCCGCCTGCGATTGCGCATCCATCTGCCCCACTTGAAGGGCCAAGCGCGCTGCCAATAAAAACATGACCGCTTCAAACAGGAAGACCGTGGCGTAAGACCAGGCCGGTGCGGTCAGCACCCAGTGGGCCAGGTCACTGAGCAAAGTGCCCAGCAAGTTGCCCAGGCCAAATGCCATCGCCTGGGCTGCACCCCACAAGCCCATGCGAATGCCCTGACTTTGCGCGCCCGAGGCATTGGCCAGGCGCATCATGGTGGCAATGGCGGCGATGGAGAAGGCCCCGTTGGCCACGCCCAGCACCACCACATTGAGTTTGAGTGGCCAACCCGGCGCTTGCCAGCCCGCCAGGCTCAAGCCCGCCATGGCCAAGGCCGAGAGCACGCAACCGCCCACCATCCAGGTCTGGGTGCTGCCCATGCGGCCGGCCACCCAGCGGCTGCCCGCCATGGCCACGAGCAACATGCCCACCAGCACGCCCGAGTGATGCACGCCGGAGAGCTTGGTGCTTTGCCCGGGAGATAAGCCAAAAATTGCCCCAGCAAACGGCTCGAGCACCAAGTCTTGGGTGCTATAGGCCAGCATGGATAAAAACACAAACACGGTGAAGCACTTGGCTTGCGGCTCTTGCCACACCGACCGCAAGGCCTCGCCAAAGGCGTGCCGGTTCATGGGCGCCTCTTGCACTGGCTGTGCATCGCTGGCGGATGCGCCGACTGCGGCCTGCGCCTGGGCAGGCTCCAGGCCCCACACGGCCAGGGCCGTGATCACGCAAATCAGTGCGCCCAGCCCCAGGGTGACTTGCATCAGGCGCTCGGGGCTGTAGGGGTCAATCATTTGCCCCACGTTGAAGGCCGTGATGGCAAAACCCATGATCATCATCACCCACACCGTGGTGGCTGCGGGGGCTCGATGCGCTTGCGGCACCCGCTTGGCCATGAGAGCCAGTAGAGACGTGCCGCAGGCGCTCACGCCCACGCCAATCAAGGCAAAACCCAGGGCACACACGGCAATGCCCAGTGTGCGGTCGTGAGCCATTTCTATCGTGGCCCAGGTGGCCACGTTGCCCCCCAGCGCCAAACACACCATGCCGGTCATCATCCAGGGCGTGCAGCGCCGACCACGGTCTGCGCCAAAGCCCAAGCGGGGCCGGATCATTTGCACCAGGTAGTGGAATGCCACCAGCAAACCCGGCAACAAAGCGGGCAAGGCCAGCTCCACCACCATGATGCGGTTGAGGGTGGACGTGGCCACCACCACCATCGCGCCCAGGCAGGCTTGCACCAGTCCCAGTCGAATCACATCCAGCCAGCCAAAGGGGCGCAATGGGTGTTGCATCAAGCTGCTCCTGCAATGGACAGGCCGCGCAAGGCCCAGGCACTGACCATCATGCCGCTCACATACAGCGGCACCCCGAAGGCGCTCATGCGCAAGGCCCAAGCCACAGGCTCCCGTACAAAACGCTGCATGAGCGGACCTTGGGCGAGCGCCAGCGCCCCCACGGCCAGTGCGTGCGTGGGCATGCCCCATTCCAACAGCAGTGCACACACCACCGCCTGGGGTAGCAACATGAATGCACAGGCCGTCCAGGCAGCGCGACGCGCACCCAGCATCACAGGCAAAGAACGAATGCCCAGCTGGCTATCGCCCTCGATGGACTTGAAATCATTGAGGGTCATGATGCCGTGCGCACCCAGGCTGTAGAGCAAGGCCAGCGCCAGCGATTCGTGACCGGGAAAGACACCGCCGAGCATGACCGCTGCACCCGTGATCCAGGCCAGCCCCTCGTAGCTCAGCGCACACGCGGCATTGCCCAACCAGCCATTGGCCTTGAGCCGAAAGGGCGGCGCACTGTAAGCCCAGGCCAGCGCCAACCCCAGCAGCGTGGCCCCAAAGCCCCAGGTGCCCAGTTGCCAGGCCCACAGTGCCGACAACAGCGTCCACAACACCGCGATGTACAAGCCCCATCGACCAGGCATGCGGCCCGATGGAATAGGACGGTGAGGTTCGTTGATGGCATCGACGTGGCGGTCAAACCAGTCGTTGACCGCCTGGCTGCTTGCACAAACCAAAGGACCGGTGAGCAGCAAACCCAGCAACAGCAAGCCCAAGTGGTCGCTCAAGGCCTGGCCAGAGGCCACCACACCGCAGGCAAACGCCCACATGGGTGGAAACCAGGTGATGGGCTTGAGCAATTCGGCAACGACTTTGGGGCTGGGCAGGCTCATGGTCCATTATTGGACGCAATCCCTCAAAGTGTCAATCAGAAGTGACAGTTAATTTTGTACAGTCGTTTCTTCGTCTGAGGCCATGCCGAATCGGCGCAGCTTCACATAGAGGCTCTGGCGGGAGACCCCCAGCATCTCGGCGGCCGAGGCGCGGTTGTTCTGGGTCAGGGTCAGGGCAGACTGGATGCACTGGCGCTCGATCATGTCGATGGTTTCGCCCACGATGTCCTTCATGGGCATGCGGCCAACCAGGCCAGCGAGCTCGGCCACCGATCCGGCCATCCCCACCGACGAGGCCGGATTGGCGTTTTGACGCTGACGTTCCATGTCGCGCACAAAGAGGGCATAGGGCACGTCGCTGTGTGCAGGCCCCAGCGTGACCGCCGAAATCTCCACGGCCAGCGTGAGACCCGACAGGGACAGCAACTCGGTGGCAAAGCCACGCACCGTTTGCTGCTGGCGCAAGTGGGTGTTGAGCACGCCCCAATCCACGCCCGAGCGCTGCAACCAGGCATCCATGGATTGCCCCTTGAGTTGAGACACCGACATGGCACCAATGAGGCTGAGGAATTCCTCGTTGGCACCTTGGATGCGGCCCTGGCGATCGGTGAGCACGATGCCAATGGGGGCTTTTTGCACCAGGACGTTGCCCTGGCTTTCGTCCACAGACACGGGCGCATCGCCGCGCGCGTCTTGCGCGTGCATGCGCAACAAAAACTGTGCCCCACCCTCCTGACGGAAAACACAGGCTGTGACCGTGCAGTCCTGGGTGGCGCCCAGCATGCGCGAGCGGCACATCTCCATGCGGCCCGTGGCCAGGGACATGCTGAGGGCAGCACGCAACTCCTGGCGACCTTCTCCCTCGAAGCAATCAAAGACTTCGCGCCCAACGAGTCGGCGTTGCGGGTCTTTGAACACCGCTTGGGCGCTCACGCTCGCATCGATGACGATGTAGGAATTGGCATCGACCACGAGCACGGGTTCGCGGCTGGTGTCGAGCAGCAATCGGTAACGGGACTCCAGGTGGCGCAGCCGCACGTAGTCGCGTTCCATGGCCTGCTGGGTTTCCACCAGCTGGCGCTGCACCTGGGCCACCGATTCAAGGTCGCGCCCCAGCAAGAACACATGCCCCTGGTCGTCGAGCGAGAGCGCCGTGTATTGCATCGCAAAGTCATCGGCGCCCGGCACCACATGATTGAGGTGGCGCCACACCGGGTCAGCCGTGCTTTTGGCATCGGCCATCAAGGCTTTGAGTTTGGGCAGGCTCTCACTGGTGAGCGCTTCGGCCAGGGGACGACCCAGCCAGTCCTGACAACCCAATACCGTCAGTTCTGATTTACCCAGTGAAACGTCCACCACCACCGAGTTGGCATCAAGCACCAGGGCTAAATCGCAGGTTCGACCGATCAGACGGGCCAAAAACTCAGGTGTAGTGGGAGCGAACTTCATGGCAATGTGTGGGAAGGCCTGTTCGACAAAGAATGCGAGGCAGTATAAAGACCCCATGCCCCAAGGGAAGGGGTTTAGCGCTCTTTTTTTGACAATTTATTGCGTCAACGCAAGCTGACTCAAGACATGGGTCTTGGCCCAGTCGAGTGCATGCAAGGCATCCTTGCCCAGGACATCGGCCTGCATGGGGCTCAAACACTGTGGGTCCACACAGGCCATGGGTCCCCCCACCATGATCTTGAGGTCCGGGTTGGTGCTGGCCTGGCGCATCTGAGTCACCCAGTCTGCGAGGGTGACCAAATGTCGATCCGAGCTCACCGAGAGCGCCACCAGATCAATCCAGTTGCCACTCACCAGGCCCAATGCATCCTGAACACGCAGGGGCTGAGCAGCCGTGACATACCAGCCTTCGCGGCGGAAGAATTCAGTCAGCATGAAGCTGCCCATGGTGTGCTGTGCACCCGGCTCGGGAAAGATCAACACCGTGCCGCCATGGTGGGGCTGGGCATCAGTTTGGAACTGGGGGCTGAAGTCGTAGAGCAGGCGGTGTAAGCGCGCCGAGACAATGGTCACAGCACCGAAATCCAGGCAATCCTCTGCCCAGGAGCGCCCCACCAAACGGGCGGCGGCGGTAATGCCATGCAAATAAATGTCCGCCAGGTTCATCCCTTGGCGCATCCAACCCACCACGCACTGGCGCGCGGTGGCCTGATCCCGCAAACAGGCTTGGACCAAGACTTCAATCTGATCCAGTTGAAAAGGGCCGGTGATGAGGTCATGGGGCGCAGATCCATGAAACAAAGGCACGGCACGCACGGTCCCACCAACTGGGGTGTAACCGGCATGGAAGTCCATAGGACTGCGATTCACTGTGATTGCCTTTGACCTTTCACGATCCCTGGCTGGGTTCGTACAACTCGGCTCACCGATTCATGGAGCCTCATCAAGGTACATGACTTGCGGTGTCACCAAGTTTCAGACCATTCAGGCCACCAAACCCTAGGGAAAACCCTGGTTTTGTCAATTATTTTGTTCGTCAATTGATGTTGACACTTGGGTGTGTGAGTCTTACATTCGTCCACACCCCTTTGGGGAAGTCGAAAGACGCGAAGTGAATACCAGTCCCGCAGTGCCGCTATACACCCCCGAACAACGACTCCGCCGCGACCAGTCGCGCTGGACCGTGGTGCAAGGCATTCTGGCGCCAGTCCAGTTCTTGGCCTTTTTGGTGAGCCTTTACCTGGTGTGCGACAGCCTGTTTGGCCAAGGCCGGGCCGATTGGGCACAGACCTCGGTGCTGGTCAAGACGGCCCTGCTCTACGCCATCATGATCACCGGCAGCATCTGGGAAAAGGTGGTGTTTGACTGTTATTTGTTTGCCCCGCCTTTCTTTTGGGAAGACGTGGTCAGCATGGGCGTGATGGTGTTGCACACCCTGTATGTGCTGGCCTGGTGGTTCCAACTCCTCGATCCCGCTGAGCAACTCTGGCTGGCCCTGGCCGCTGCGATGTGTATTACCAAGGCCCGGTATCGCCCGACTTTTACGGCTGGATCTTCCCGCACGGCAACACCATGAGTGTGGGCACAGGCAGCGCCGA
>RGCL01000089.1 GCA_009919175.1 Betaproteobacteria bacterium | reverse complement strand
TCAAAGCGAACGCCCAATTTAGCGCATAGCCATTTGAGCTCCTGGGCATAGAGGCGGCAGTTGCCCACTTCGTCGCTGGCCACATGAATGCCACCCACAAAAGGCTGATCAGGGTTGAGGCCGGGCTCCAGAGCCCTGATGGCTTGTTCGTCCAACCATTTGGCTTGCACCCCGGCAGAGCGAAGAAAGTCCAGGCTTTTCTCGGCCTGGCGCTGCTCGGTCACGCCACGACTCAAGACGGTGAAACCGGACTTGCGTTCATAGTCCAGCTCGTGCTGCATGGCCACTTCATGCAAGACATCGCGGCTGTAATGGGCCAGGCGCTGGACACGGCTGCGGTTTTCCAAGTAGCGCTTTTCACTGCATGCCCTGAGCCACTGCCACACCCATACGGGTGAGATGGACAAAAGGCGATCGACCCGAACGGGTGAGTGGCGACTGGGCCAGTGCTTGAGGATTTTCCACAGCATACCGGGGCTGGACCACGGGGTGACGTATCCCGGCGCAATGGCGCCGGCGTTGGCAAAGCTGGTTTCTTCTGCGACAGAAGTGTGGCGGTCGTACACCACCACCTCGAAACCCAGGCGCTGGAGTTCGTAGGCCGTGCTGATGCCGATGATTCCTGCGCCAATGATGGCAATCTTCATGCGTGGGGCGTGTTAGAATGTGTGTGCTTTTGAGCGAGAAAATCGTTTGAAGTCAATCCCAAACCAGCCCTCTGAAGGTGCCGTCTCAAGACGGAATTCGGGCTGGATTTTAGAACCAACCTTTGGAGTTAATTCATGAGTACCACCATGCGTGAAATGCTGGAAGCCGGCGTTCACTTTGGCCACCAGACCCGCTTCTGGAATCCCAAGATGGCCCCCTTCATCTTTGGCCATCGCAACAAAATCCACATCATCAACCTCGAAAAGACCCTGCCTCTGTACCAGGAGGCGGTCAAGTTTGCTCGCCAGTTGGCTGCCAATCGCGGCACCATCCTCATGGTGGGCACCAAGCGCCAAGCGCGCGAAATCATTGCAACCGAAGCCAGGCGTGCTGGCGTGCCCTTTGTGGACCAGCGTTGGCTGGGCGGCATGCTGACCAACTTCAAAACTGTCAAGACCTCCATCAAGCGCCTCAAGGACATGAAGGCCCAACTCGAAACGGGTCTGGACAGCTTGTCCAAAAAAGAGCAACTCGTGTTCAACCGTGAACTTGAAAAGCTCGAAAAAGACATCGGTGGCATTCAGGACATGGCCACTTTGCCTGACGCGATTTTTGTGATCGACGTGGGTTTCCACAAGATTGCCGTCGCCGAAGCGAAAAAACTGGGTATCCCCCTGATTGGCGTGGTGGACACCAACCACTCCCCCGAAGGCATCGACTATGTCATTCCCGGCAACGACGACTCCTCCAAGGCCGTGACCCTTTACGCCCGTGGCATTGCCGATGCCATCTTGGAAGGTCGTGCCAATGCGGTGCAAGACATCGTGAAGTCTGTCCAAGAGACCGACGACGACGAATTTGTGGAAGTTGAGGACGGTGCGAAGGCCTGATTCAGGTCGTTCCCCTGTTTCCTGGGGGCCTCGTGCCCCCTTTTGTTAACCGAATACCGATTGAATCGAGTGAGGAGTAATCACCAATGGCCGCAATCACCGCGAGCATGGTCGCAGAACTGAGGGCAAAGACCGACGCACCCATGATGGAGTGCAAAAAAGCCCTGACAGAAGCCGATGGCGACATGGCCAAGGCAGAGGAAATCCTGAGGGTCAAATTGGGCAGCAAGGCGGGTAAAGCTGCTGCGCGCATCACCGCTGAAGGCGTGATCGCCGTTCACCGCGTCGGTCATCAGGCCGCCATGATCGAAGTGAACTGCGAAACCGATTTCGTGACCAAAAACGACAGCTTCCTGGCCATGGCCAACGCCGCTGCCCGTTTGCTGGTCGAGCAAGGGTGCAATGACCTCGAGGCCCTGGGCCGGGTGGCTTACGAGCAAGACGGCTTTGGTCCTACCCTCGAAGACGTTCGCAAGGGCTTGATTGGCAAGATCGGCGAGAACATGTCGTTTCGTCGATTCAAAAAATTCGACCACGCTGCTGGCGTGACCAGCTATTTGCACGGCACCCGCATCGGTGTGGTGGTGGAATTCTCTGGCAATGAATCGCCCGCCCGCGACGTGGCCATGCACATTGCCGCCATGAAGCCAGTGGCCTTGACCAGCCAGGATGTCCCCGCTGAGCTGATCGAGCGCGAGCGCTCGGTGGCCACAGCCAAGGCTGCCGAATCGGGCAAGCCCGCAGACATCGCCGCCAAGATGATTGAAGGCTCGGTGCAAAAGTACCTCAAGGAGGTGTCCTTGTTCAATCAGCCGTTTGTCAAGAACGACAAGCAGACGGTTGAGCAAATGCTCAAGGCCGAATCCACCCAGGTCAAATCATTCACCCTGTATGTGGTGGGTGAGGGCATTGAGAAAAAAGCTGATGACTTTGCCGCCGAGGTGGCGGCTCAGGTTGCAGCGGCCAAGCAATCGGCCTGATCAATCGGGGACTTCGGTCCCCTTTTTTTTGAACCGAAATCACACATCCAGCCATGACCCAACCACACCACCACCGAATCCTGCTCAAACTCTCTGGCGAGGCCCTCATGGGCGACGATGCCTTTGGCATCAACCGCGACACCATCGTCCGCATGGTCAATGAAGTGGCCGAAGTGGTTCGACTAGGCGTTCAGGTGGCGGTGGTGATTGGTGGGGGCAACATCTTTCGTGGGGTGGCAGGTGGTTCTGTGGGCATGGACCGCGCCACGGCAGACTACATGGGCATGTTGGCTACGGTGATGAATGCCCTGGCCTTGGCCGACACCATGGAAAAGGCACACCTCACGCCCCGCGTGATGTCGGCCATTGGCATCGAGCAGGTGGTTGAGCCCTATGTGCGTCCCAAAGCCCTCCAGTACCTGGAGGAGGGCAAGGTGGTCATTTTTGCGGCGGGCACGGGCAATCCGTTTTTCACCACCGACACGGCTGCCGCCCTGCGCGGTGCCGAGATTGGTGCCGAATGCGTGCTCAAGGCCACCAAGGTGGATGGCGTGTACTCGGCTGATCCCCGCAAAGATCCCCATGCCACGCGCTACGGTAGCATCAGCTTTGATGAGGCCATCATCAAGAATTTGGGCATCATGGATGCCACAGCCTTCGCCCTGTGCAGGGACCAGAAACTGCCCATCAAGGTTTTTTCCATTTTCAAAAACGGCGCCCTCAAGCGCGTCATCATGGGCGAAGACGAAGGCACACTGGTGCACGTTTGAAGCAGATTGGTTGAGGAGACACACATGAGCACTGCCGATGTCAAAAAGAATGCCGAAGCAAAAATGGCGCAATCCCTAGCGACGCTGGGACAACACCTGACCAAGATCCGCACGGGTCGCGCCAATCCCGCCTTGCTGGACCATGTGATGGTGGATTACTACGGCAATCCCACACCTCTTAACCAGGTGGCCAACGTGTCCTCGCTGGATGCCCGTACCCTGAGTGTTCAGCCCTGGGAAAAGGGCATGGGTGCAGTGATCGAAAAGGCCATTCGTGAAAGCGATCTGGGTCTTAACCCGGCCTCCATGGGCGACCTCATTCGCGTGCCCATGCCGCCCATGACCGAGGAGCGCCGCAAGGAGCTCACCAAGGTGGTGAGGTCTGAGGGCGAGAACGCCAAGGTCGCCATTCGCAACCTTCGTCGCGATTCCAACGAGGCCATCAAAAAACTCGTCAAAGACAAATTGGTCTCTGAGGACGAGCAAAAGCGGGCCGAAGCTGATATTCAAAAGCTGACCGACAAGTTCATTGCCGAGGTCGACAAAACCGTCGCTGCCAAAGAGCAGGACCTGCTGGCGGTCTAAGTCACCGCAGGCATGCTCAAGCAACGCGTCATCACGGCCTTGTTACTGGTGGCGGTGCTGTTGCCCGCGCTCTTTCATCCCAACCCGATCTGGCTGGCTTTGCTGGCCTTGATCATGGTGGGGGTGGCTTTTTGGGAGTGGTGCACCATCATGGGAGTGAGCGCATGGCTCGCCCGTGTGGGTGCCGTGGGGGTGTGTGCCCTCTCTGTGCTGCTTCATTTCGCCTCAGAATCCTTTGAGGTCATGCCCTGGATGACCGCGGCCATCAGCTTGGGCTGGCTGGCCTTGTTTGTCGGCATGGGTCGGCTGGGTCTTGAGTTGTGGCAAAAAATGCCCATGTCCCTGCGCTGGCTCTGGGGCGTGTTGGCTTTGGTGGCCACCTGGCTCACCATCGTTCATGCCAAGGTCATTGGGGTGAATTTCCTGTTGTCGATCTTTTGCCTGGTGTGGGTGGCCGACATTGGTGCGTATTTCGCTGGCCGCGCCTTTGGGCGACGCAAGCTGGCAGCGACCATCAGCCCAGGTAAGTCTTGGGAAGGGGTGGCCGGCGCCGTCATGGCGGTGCTCTTGCTCGGAGGGCTTTGGCGACTTCTGGACCAGCACATGGCCATGGATGCGCCCAGCTTTTTCACCCAGACCTGGCTGCGATGGGGGGGCTGGAGCGTGGGAGTCTGGATGTTGATGCTGGCCTACAGCGTGATGGGCGATTTGTTTGAATCCATGATGAAGCGCGTGGCCGGCGTCAAGGACAGCAGTGGCTTGTTACCGGGTCATGGTGGGGTGCTCGACCGCGTGGACGCTTTGCTCCCAAGCTTGCCTTTGGCCTTGTTTGTATTGACGAGGTGAATCACATGTCCCGCCTGCAACAACTCACCATCCTCGGATCCACGGGATCCATTGGGAAAAACACATTGGATGTGGTGAGCCTGCATCCCCAACGATTCAAGGTGTTTGCACTCTCGGCGCATCAGCAAGTGGATGAGCTTTTGTCGCAGTGCTTGCGTTTTGAGCCGCGCTACGCCGTCATGACCAGCCCCGCGCACGCCCAAGCGCTCAAGACCCGGCTCAAAGGCCATGCCGTGCGCACCGAGGTCTTGTCAGGTCCCGAGGCATTGTTGGACATCAGTCAGGATGCCGAAGTGGACATGGTGATGGCGGCCATCGTGGGGGCGGCTGGCCTGCCGCCGTGCCTGGCGGCTGCTCGCGCGGGCAAGCGACTCTTGCTGGCCAACAAGGAAGCGTTGGTGGTGGGAGCAGGGGTTTTTTTGGAGGCGGTCCAAGCGGGCGGTGCCAGCCTCTTGCCCATTGACAGCGAGCACTCGGCGATTTTTCAGTGCCTGCCTGTGGACCGCAGCACCTGGCAAGACGCCGTCGATCATGTGATCCTCACCGCATCGGGTGGACCATTTCGCACCTTGCCCGTGGACCAACTCAAGGCGGTGACCCCCGAGCAGGCCTGCGCGCATCCCAATTGGGTCATGGGCAGGAAGATCTCGGTGGATTCGGCCACCATGATGAACAAGGCCCTCGAAGTCATTGAGGCCCACTATCTATTTGGTTTCGAGCCCTCGAAGATCCAGGTCCTCATCCATCCTCAAAGCGTGATCCATTCCATGGTTCAGTTGCGCGATCGCGCTGTGATGGCTCAATTGGGCACACCCGACATGCGCATGCCCATTGCCTTGGGCTTGTCTTGGCCCGATCGCATGATGTCGGGGGCGAGCGAGGTGGATTTCTCTCGCATGGGTGGCTTGACTTTTGAAACCTTTGATGCGCCTGGTCATCGCCAGCGGTTTGCAGGGCTGCAGCTCGCCTGGCAAGCCCTGCAAGGCCCTGTGGGCACCACTGCCGTGCTCAATGCCGCCAATGAAGTGGCGGTGGCCGCCTTTTTGGAAGGTCGCCTGCGCTTTGACCGCATTGCGGCGCTCAACGAAAAGGCCATGGACCAGGTCATGCCCAAAGGCATCGCCAACCTGGATGATTTGCTCGAACTCGATGCCCGGGCGAGACAGTGGTCGCAAGCCTGCGTGCAGGATTGGCAATGATTGAGCTGTTCTGGTTCCTGATCACGGCCATGCTGGTCATCACCATCCATGAGGCAGGTCATTTGATGGCGGCCATTGCTTGCGGCATCCCCGTCAAACGCTTTTCCATCGGATTTGGCAAACCCTTGCTGATGCGCGAGGTCAGGCTCAAGACCCAGACTCAACCTCTTGAAATTGCTTTGGCCCCCATCCCGCTGGGTGGCTATGTGTCGTTCGAGCAGACCGAAGGTGAGGGTGCCGCCACATTTGATGCCATGCCGCTTCGTTCTCGGCTGATCACGGTGTTGGCAGGTCCCGTCGCCAACTTCATCCTGGCCATGATGATTTGGCTGGCCTTGGGCCTGTGGGGGCAAACCGTGCTGGTGCCCAAATTGGCCCAGCCCCTGTCTGGCAGTGTGGCCGACCGCGCTGCGATGCGCTCGGGCGACTGGGTGCGCTCCGTCGCGCAGGCTGATGAATCACCCGTCGCCATCCATGGCCTTGAGCAGTTGCTCGAGGTGTGGACGCGGGCGCTCGAACAACAGGTTCCCCTGACGCTGGAGGTCGAGCGTGACGGTCAAGTGCATGAAGTGACGTTGGACCTGTCCAAAGAGGGGCTCAATGGTCAAGCTGCCAGCTTGCA
>RGCL01000088.1 GCA_009919175.1 Betaproteobacteria bacterium | reverse complement strand
ACATCGTGCACCGGCGACTGCTCACCGACACCTATCGCGTCTTTCATGACCCCCAAACAGGCCCAGCGCCCTCAAGCCGCAAGGCCTACGAGGCAGCCCGCCATGTGACCATCACCTACCCCAATGGGCGGCACATGGACATCGATGACCAACTCCTCAAAGAAGGCGTCACCCGCAAGGTGGATGTGAATGTGTCGAACTTTGCCGGGGTCGCCGCCTTCATCCGGGGCACAGACCGCATCGCCACCTTGCCGGGTTTGTTGCGGCAAGGCTTGCTGGCAGGTCTTGCCGATGCGCCTGTTCCCCTGCCCACACCCAAGCTGCCCATGTACGTCATCTGGCACATTCGCCATCAGGACGACCCGGTGCACCAATGGCTGCGCCAAAGCCTGTTTGCGCTCAAACCCTGAACCGGTTGACAGGGTAGACAGGGTAGAAAACGAATCCCAATTCATGTAATCTCGCTCCATGCATGAATACGGAGGGAAGCCACATGGTTTTGGTTGAACAACTGATCAGCTACGCGCACTATCACCGCGACCCCAGAAACATTGCCACCCATTTGCTGGGCATCCCCATGATCGTGCTGGCGGTCTCGGTCTTGCTGGCTCAGCCCGTGAGGCATCTTGGCGATCTGTACTTGACCCCCGCCTGGGTGCTCATCACCGTGGTGTGCGCCGCGTATTACTTCCCCATGGGCTGGCGCGTGGGCTTGACCATGGCCACGCTGCTGTCCCTCTCCAACCTGGTGGGGCATGAGCTGGCTCAGCGTGAGAGCGGCGTGTGGATCTGGGGCGTGGGCTTGTTTGTGCTGGGCTGGACGCTTCAGTTCCTCGGCCACAAATGGGAAGGCCGCAAGCCCGCCTTTGTAGACGACCTGCGCGGTCTGCTGCAAGGTCCCCTGTTTGTGGTGTGCGAACTGGCGTTCAAGCTGGGTCTGCTCAAAGACCTCCAAAGTGAAATCGAACTGGCATGCGGCCCGGTGCGCCGGGACCCCCATGCCTCACCCGCCACGCCCGCTCACTGAAGCTGCTGCTCGAGCTGGTGCAAGACCTCGTAGCAGGGCAAGACCTGCGCCACACTGCCATTGGGCTCGCGGCCTTCGCGGATGGCTGCAAAAAATTCACGGTCCTGCAATTCGATGCCGTTCATGGACACCGCCACCTGACTCACATCGATCTTCTCTTCCTTGCCGTTGAACAAGTCGTCGTAGCGGGCAATGTAGGTGCCCGTGTCGCCGATGTAGCGAAAGAAAGTGCCCAGCGGACCATCGTTGTTGAAACTCAGTGACAGGGTGCAAATCGCCCCGTTGGCGACCTTGAGCTGGATGCTCATGTCCATGGCAATGCCCAGGTTGGGGTGGATGGGGCCTTGCACCGCATTGGCTTTGACGATGGGGCTGCCGCACTGGTAGGCGAACAAATCCACCGTGTGGGCAGCGTGGTGCCACAGCAGATGATCCGTCCAGCTGCGCGGCTGACCCAGGGCATTCATGTTGGTGCGGCGAAAGAAATAGGTCTGCACGTCCATTTGCTGGATGTTGAATTGACCCGCCTTGATTTTCTGGTTGACCCACTGGTGGCTGGGGTTGAAGCGGCGCGTGTGACCGCACATGGCCACCTTGCCGGTTTGCTTTTGCACGGCCAGCACCTCTTGCCCCTCTTTGAGGATGTCACACAAGGGGATCTCGACCTGCACATGCTTGCCCGCCTTCATGCAGGCGATGGACTGCTGGGCGTGCATCTGCGTGGGCGTGCACAAGATCACCGCATCGACTTCCTTGATGGCCAGGCTGTCGGCCAGGTTGGTGGTCACATGGGGGATGCCGTACTTGGCCGCCACCTCTTTGGTTTTGTCGAGGTCACGGCTGATGAGGCTCACCACCTCCACATCGGCGATGTTTTTGATCCCATCCAGGTGTTTGATGCCGAATGCACCGGCACCAGCGAGGGCGACTTTGATGGTCATGATGTTTCCTTTGATGAATTCCGTAAAAGGCCATGTTCCACAGAGGGAACCAGTGAGGGATGGCAATCCGACTCAGGCACACTCCAAAATCGCATGCCCCACCGCCGTGTTGCTGGCGGGCACGTGATAGAAGCGATGTGCCACCTTGGGCAAGCGGCCAGTGACTTTGCCCTGGCTCACGTCAGCCATGGCACCACGGGCAATCAGCCACATCACCAGTTCGATGCCCTCACTGCCCGCCTCGCGCACGTAGTCGATGTGCGGGGTGTTGGCGCAGGCCACGGGGTCGTTGATCATGAGGTCCAGCCAGTGGTTGTCCCATTCACGGTTGATGAGGCCAGCGCGTGCACCTTGCAACTGATGGCTCATGCCGCCCGTGCCCCAGATGTGCACGTTCAGATCCTGGTCAAAACTCTCCACGGCTTTGCGGATGGCTTGCCCCAGCGCAAAGCAGCGCTGGCCGCTGGGCACGGGGTACTGCACCACATTGACGGCAAACGGAATCACCGGGCAAGGCCAGCTGCCCGTCTTGGGGTCGAGCTCACCGCACATGAGCGACAAGGGCACGGTCAAGCCGTGGTCCACGTCCATCTTGTTGACGATGGTGAGGTCAAAGTCCTGCTGGATCACGCTTTGTGCAATGTGGCTGGCCAGCTCCGGGTGGCCTTGCACCAGGGGCACCGGCCTGGGTCCCCAGCCCTCATCGGCGGGCTGGTATTGGGCGGCTGTGCCAATCGCAAAGGTGGGGATCATGTCCAGGCTGAAGGCCGTGGCGTGGTCGTTGAAGACCAGGAAGATCACATCGGGCTTGTTGTCCTTCATCCATTGGCGGGAGTATTCGTAGCCCTTGAACACAGGCTTCCAATAGTCTTCATGGGTCTTGCCCAAGTCCATGGCGGCGCCAATGGCGGGTACGTGGCTGGTGTAAACCGAGGCGGTGATGCGTGCCATTTTCAAACTCTCTTTCCTGCTGAACCTTGGGGCTGACGATGCGCCTGCGCGTCGCCCTCTTCGCCCACATAGCGGTTGCCCTCAACGGAGCGGCCGCCCGAAATCATCATGTCGCGGTATTCCTGCTCGGTCATGCCAGTCATGGAGCCCGCCATCTGTTGAAAGCTCTTGCCATCGGTGGCACCGATCTTGGCCAGGAAATAAATGTTGCCGCCCGTGCGCATGCACCAGTTGAGGTCGCGCGCGAGCACGGCTTGCTTTTGCTCTTCGCTCATGGGCCATTCGTCCAGGTAGGCGCGCTCATTGGCTTTGAAGCGCTCGCGGTTGGCCGCCTTCATGAGGCTCATGCAAAACTGGTTGAGCCAATAGCCTTTGCGGCTTTGCTCAGCATCAAAAATGATGGTGCCTGGGACGTCCAGGTAAGGTTTATCGAGTGCCATGTGCAATCTCCTCTGGCCAATATAAATGCATGGGGTTATCCACCAGCAGCTTGCGCTGCAACTCGGCGGTGGTCGCAATGTGGGGAATGAAGTCCACCAGCAGGCCGTCATCGGGCATGTGGTTCTTGAGGTTGGGGTGCGGCCAGTCGGTGCCCCAGAGCACGCGGTCGGGGAAGGTCTCCACCACCCGCTTGGCAAAGGGGATGACATCGCGATAGGCATGGCGCTCGCCCGCCAGCGCAGGCGGGCCTGAGACGCTCAGGCGCTCGGGACACGAGACTTTGCTCCACACATTGGAGTGCTCGCGCATGAAGCGCAGGAACAGCTCGAACTCCGGTCCGTCCAGGGGCTTGTCCACGCTGGGTCGCCCCATGTGGTCCACCACCACGGTGGTGGGCAAGGCGGTGAAAAAGTCCCACAGCTCGGGCAGATCTACGGCTTCAAAGTAAATCACCACATGCCAGCCCCAGGCTTTGATGCGCGAAGCGATCTCCATCAACTCGTCTTTGGGGGTGAAGTCCACCAGGCGTTTGACGAAGTTAAAGCGCACACCGCGCACACCCGCATCGTGCATGGCCTGGATCTCTGCATCGCTCACGCTGCGCCTGACGGTGGCCACGCCACGCGCCTTGCCACCGGAATGAATCAGCGCATCGACCAGGGCGCGGTTGTCAGCGCCGTGGCAGGTGGCCTGCACGATCACATTGCGCGCAAAGCCCAGGTGGTCGCGCAAGGCAAAGAGCTGCGCCTTGCTCGCGTCGCAAGGCGTGTACTTGCGCTCGGGCGCGTAGGGGAATTGCGCGCCCGGGCCAAACACGTGGCAATGGGCGTCCACAGCGCCTTGGGGCAGCACGAAGGCGGGCTTGCTCGGACCGTCGAACCAGTCCAGCCAGCCTGCGGTTTTGGTGAAGTCGCCAGTAGTGGGTTTACTCATGCCGCTTGCCTCAATCGATGTAGCGCAAACCGGCCTTGGCCAGGGGCTCACGCATGTTGTACATGTCCAGGCCGAGCACGCCGCTGGCGAGCTTGTTGCGCTTGTCGCCCTCGTTGGCCTCGCGCGCCTGCGCTGCCTTGAGGGTTTGGGCCACCAAGGCCTTGGGCACGACCACCACGCCGTCGTCATCGGCCACGATGGCGTCACCCGGCTGCACCGACATGCCGGCACACACCACGGGGATGTTCACCGAGCCCAGCGTGGCCTTGATGGTGCCTTTGCTGGAAATGGCGCGGCTCCACACGGGAAAGCCCATCTCGGTGAGGGTTTTGACATCGCGCACACCCGCATCGATGACCAGTGCGCGCGCACCGCGTGCCATGAAGGAGGTGGCCAGCAAGTCGCCAAAGTAGCCATCGGTGCACTCGGCGGTGATGGCAGCGATCACCACATCGCCGGGCTGAATCTGCTCGGCCACGACGTGCATCATCCAGTTGTCGCCCGGGTGCAGCAGCACGGTGACAGCAGTGCCCGAGACTTGCGCGCCCGCGTAGATGGGGCGCAGATAAGGTTTCATCAAACCCACACGACCCATGGCTTCGTGCACGGTGGCACTGCCCAGGGCGGCGAGTTGATCGGTGGCTGCGCGGTCTGCGCGGGTGATGTTGCGGTACACAACGCCGAGTTCAAACATGGAGGTCTCCTGAGGCTGTGGGGTGCGATTCAATGCTTGAGGCGTGCATCCAGGCGGGAGAACACGCGGCGGGCATTGGCTTCGTAAATCTGGTGACGGTCCTGCGCCGACAGCAAGGGGCAAGCCTCGATGTAGCGCTTGGTGTCGTCGTAGTAGTGGCCGGTGGTGGGGTCAATGCCCCGCACTGCGCCAATCATCTCGGAGGCGAACAAAACGTTCTTCACCGGGATGACGGTGTTGAGCAAATCAATGCCGGGCTGGTGATAGACGCAGGTGTCAAAGTAGACGTTGTTGAGCAAATGTTCGCTCAGCAGCGGCTTTTTGAGCTCTTGCGCGAGGCCCCGGTAGCGACCCCAGTGATAAGGCGCGGCGCCCCCGCCGTGGGGCACGAGGAACTTGAGCCTGGGGAAGTCCTTGAACAAATCGCCCTGGATGAGCTGCATCACCGCCGTGGTGTCGGCATTGATGTAGTGCGCCCCCGTGGTGTGAAAGCAGGCATTGCAGCTGGTGCTCACGTGGATCATGGCGGGCAAGTCGTACTCGACCATTTTTTCGTAGATGGGGTACCACCACTTGTCGGTCAGGGGCGGCTCTTTCCAGTGACCGCCGGAGGGGTCGGGGTTGAGGTTGATGCCCACCGCGCCGTATTCCTTGACGCACTTCTCCAGCTCGGGGATGCACGTGCGCGGGTCAACGCCGGGTGACTGCGGCAGCATGGCCACGGGCACGAAATGCTCGGGAAAGAGTTGGGACACACGAAAGCACAGCTCGTTGCAAATGGCCGCCCAGATGCTGGAGACTTCAAAGTCGCCAATGTGGTGCGCCATGAAGCTGGCACGGGGTGAAAACAGCGTGATGTCGCTGCCCCGCTCTTTCATCTTGGCCAACTGGTTGTTGAGGATGGATTCGCGAATGTCGTCATCGCTGATGCGCAAGTCAGCCACCTTGGGCTTTTTGCTGGGGTCTGCAATGCCGGCGATCTGCGCGTTGCGCCAATCTTCAAGCGCCTTGGGGGCCGTGGTGTAGTGGCCGTGAACATCGATGATGAGGGACATGGTTTTCCTTGTAACGATGACGAAAAGGGTTAAGGGGTGACGGGCTGCATGCCATGGCGGCGCTTGGCCTCAGCCGTGGCGGACGACATCAAATGCTGTTGCCAGGCCTGCGCCGCAGCCAGGCGTTGCGGGTCCTGCGCGAGCGACAGCCCCAGGGCGGAAGAAAAAATCGTGGTGTAGGCCACATCGCTGGGCAAGTCGCCCAACACCGTGATGCCTTGGAGGTGGATCAATTCGCTTCTTTGCTGAAAGCCCAAGGCCACCTGGCCGCTGGCAATGAGTGCGCCCACCGGCGTGCCCGGTGGCGGCACCACCAGCTTGGCCTTGACGGCCTCGCTCATGCCCCAGCGCGCAAAAAGCTGCTCCAGGTAAACACCGCTGGGGCCTGTGGAATACCCAATGCTGGGCGCGGCAGCAACGGCCGCCTTGAGTGAGGCCTCGTCATGAATGTCTGGGCGCGGTGCCGATGCGGGGGTCGCCATCGCCACCGAGGACAACACCCAGTCGCCTCGGCTGTGGGGCATCACCTGCTGGGCAGACATCAGGCGGTCGATGGCATCGCTGGCCAACAACACCAGGTCCACGGCTTCACCTGCGGCCACGCGCTTGGCGGCATCCACGCCGCCCGTGGATTCGACCTCCAACGGCCAGGCCTGGCTGGGCGCGAACTCGCCGCAGAGGTCTTTGAGCAAAGCCTTGGTGGCCATGGACGACAAGGCCTTGAGGGGACGCTGGGGAGGCTGGACAGGGTTCATGGGCGGATTTTCACCAGCCTGCAAACAAGAATAAACTCACATATCAGACTACCAGCTATACAAAATTCACATATCTCTATGGACATCCGGCAACTCAAGGCCTTTGTGAGCGTGGCCGAGCTGGGCAGCTTCACCCGAGCAGCCCAGCAACTCCAATGCGCCCAGCCCGCACTGAGCCGGCTGGTGCGCGCGCTGGAGCTGGAGCTGCGCCAGACCCTGCTCGAGCGCAACGGGCGCGGCGCACAGCCCACGCTGGCGGGCAAACGCTTGCTGGACCACGCGCGCGGCATCCTGCACCAGATGGACCGCGCGCTCGAAGACATGGCGCAGTTGCGCGGCGGTCAATCCGGGTCTGTGGCCTTGGGCATGCCGCCCAGTGTGGCGCGGGTGTTGACGGTGCCGCTGACCCGCGCCTTCAGGGCAGAGTTGCCCTCGGTGCACCTCACCATCCGCGAGGACTTGAGCATGGCCTTGCAAGACGGGCTGGAGCAAGGGCGGCTGGACCTGGCCCTGCTCTATCACCCGCCGCAATCCGAAGGGATCGTGGCCTCGGCCTTGCTCGCCGAGCCCCTGGTTCAGGTGCAGGCGCGCCCGGCTGGCTTGATCGAAGACCCGCCCCCCGCGCCCATCACCATCCGGGAG
>RGCL01000087.1 GCA_009919175.1 Betaproteobacteria bacterium | reverse complement strand
GAAGCGCCGTGGACAGGGGGGTGGCCAAGGGCGTTGCAGGTGGAGTGGTCAGCGGTGTCGCCAGGGGTGTCGAGAGTGGCGTTGACATGGGCTTAGACACTGGCGTGTGAAGCAGCTCATCCAGCGGTGCCGCCATGGGCTCGATGCGCGCTGCAGCATCACGGCCTGTGCGACCCAACTGCTCGATCTCGGAGCGCACCAACTCCAGCATGTCTTCACTGAGCAAGGACAAATCCTCGCTCAGCCAACGCTTGAAGGCGCTGGGTGCTTGCGCTCCTTTGGCTTTGAAGGTGTGGACCAGGCGGCTGGTGACAGGCCAAAAGCTGCTCACCTGAGCCGATTGAGTCTGCATGAATTTGTCCAGCATGACCCCTAGGCTGAACACGTCAATTTGTGCGCAACAGGCTTTTTGAATCCACTCGGGCCGGTTCTGGCTTTGCGCCTTGCGGATTGCAGACTTATAAAACTCGGGCAGGTAATCGATGCGATCGGGATCCGTGGGCAACACAAAGCGCAAGGGTTTGCTGCGCGAGAGCGAAAACGCAAAGTCAATCAGCCTGAGCCTGGACCAGTCGGGCGAGTTGCCCTGAGCCTGGCGGGGAATGCAGATGTTGTCGGCCTTGAGGTCGCCATGAACAATGCCCAATTGATGGATTTCATGCAGGGCAACCAGGCAGGCTTGGGTCAGCTCCAGCAAGGACCGATCGCTTTGGAAGAGGCCAGGTTGCTGGTTCAGCCAATCCCGTTGCAGCTCAGGTCCGGCATCGCGGGTGACCAGTTCGATGGCCTGGCTGTCCACATGCAGGTCAGACACCGCCACTGCATGGGTCGCGCCACCCTCGGCCAGCAAGGACAGCAGCACATGCTCATGCTTGGCCCAGGAGAGCCAGGCCTCAGCCTGCTGGGGCACATCGCTTTGCCAGGCTTTGCGGTAGAGGATGTCGGTGATCTGGCCTTGTGGCCTGGATTCCTGCCAGACGCAGACCCTTTGGTGGGCAGACACCTCCTTTTGATGAATCAGTCGGGAGGTGGCGCTCATGAGGTCAGCCTAGGCCAGGGATGGTGATCCACAGGAAAAAGCCGTTCATGCTGAGGAAGGTTCCCAGCACGCCGGCAATGATGCCGGAGGCAAACAGGGTCTTGCGGTTGGTGATCAACACAATGGAAAACAGGATGATGGACAACTGCAACAGGAGGCTGGCGAAATCAAAGTAGGGGCCTTGGCGCAGGGCAAGGTCACGCAGGGCCTCGGCTTGTCTGGCTTTTTGCAGCAATTCCTTTTTGCCTTCGCCGGTATCGGGCTCGGACTCATAGCTGGCGGCCTTGGTGCGATAGGCCTGGGCTTGTTCGCGCAACAGTTTTTTCGCGTCCTCATTGGCCAGGGGCAAGGCCGTGTTCGCAATGCCATCGAGGGTGTTGGCCGACAAGTTCAAATCGTTTTGGCGAATGTTTTTGGCCTGATAGAAGGCAAACGTGTTGATGGCATTGGCATTTTCAAATGCAGCCTGGGAAGAGGCATTGCCCGCGCCCATGTTGTTGACCAGCAGCAAAGCGGCAATCAGGGAAATGACGATGGAGCATTGCTGTTGGAAGCGCTCTTTCTTGGCTTCTTCGGCGGTGGGTTGGCTCTCTTTAGCTTGACTTTCCATTTTGAAACTCCTTATGGAACAGTAGGGTGGCCTTGGTGCCCAGAGTCTTCTCACAGGCTCATTTCATTCTAGCTTGCGAGCCATGATGATTTCAAAAATGACAAATATCAGCGCAGCAATTGATTCACCAATTCGACGAAGCCCTGGGCCTGGGCAGACGGGGTGATGAAGCGGGGCGGGTGAGCCATGCGCGGCAAGTGGGGCTCGACGTTGGCCACCCCCACGCTCAGGGGAAAAGCCTGGAACATGGGCTCGTCGTTGGGCGAGTCACCCACATACACCACGCTAGACGCCTGCTGGGCGAGATCCAGCCCATGACAGTCCTGCAAATAGCGCCTTGACGTGGTGCATTTGTCGTGATCGCCAAACCAGGCGTTCACATGGATGGAGCTCACCTTGGCCGTCATGCCCAGCTCACGCAGGCGCTGGGCGATGCGGTGGGCATCGTCCAGCGTGAGGCCTTGCACGTCTTCGCAAAAATCGATGGCCAGATCGTAGAGACGAAAGGCCTGGTCTTGGCTGATTCGCGCATGGGGGAACTCCGCAAGGATGAGGTCCTGTGCTGCTTTGAGTCGCATTTGCAGTGCGCTGCCAGGCTCGGGTTGGCCGATGTACTGGCGCTCCATGTGCCGGGTGGCGGGGTGATGGCGGAACCAGAAGGCACCGTTTTCACCAATCACCCCATCGAGCGGCCACATGCGCGCAAAGTGGTCGCACCAGCCGGCCGGGCGACCCGTGACTGCCACAGCCATGCGGCCTGCCTCGCGCCATCGCCAAAGCGCATGCAAGGCTTGTGCATCGATCTGGGCGTGCTGGGTGAAGGTGTCGTCCACATCAAACAGCAACAACCGGATGGCGGAGCTGGGTTCAAGCTCATGCAAGGCCAGTGGGCTCATAAGACCCGTTTGCGAATCTGGGTGACCATCAGCTCCACAGCCAGGACGATCACGAAAATCGACAGCAGGATCAAGGACACCTGTTCCCAGCGAAACAGGTTCATGGCCGTGTCCAGCGCCATGCCAATGCCGCCCGCACCCACGAGCCCGAGCACAGCGGATTCACGGATGTTGATGTCCCAGCGAAAGAGCAGGACCGACCAAAAACTGGGCTGTACCTGAGGCCAATAGGATTTGAGCAGCACGCTGGACCAACTCGCGCCCACCGCTTGCAAGGCCTGCACAGGCTTGTGATCGCATTCTTCCAGGGCTTCGCCGATGAGCTTACCCATGAAACCAATGGAGCGCATGGCAATGGCAGCGGTGCCCGCCAACGAACCCGGGCCAAAAATACCCACGAACAGCAAGGCCCAGATCAATGAATTCACCGAGCGCGAGGCCACCAGGAGCAGCCGCGCGAACCAATTGATGGCCGACCAGGGCACCAGCCTGTGCGTGGACAGCACACCAAGGGGGACCGCAAAAACCAAGGCCATCAGCGTGCCCAGGGTGGCGATGTGCAAGGTGTCCACCAGCGCATCGTGCACCCCGCCCGCATAGTGATGGAAATCGATGGGCCACATGCGCTCGAACAAGTCTTGCATCTGTTCGGGCGCATCCAGCAAGAATTCGGGGATGATTTCGATGTGCCTGGCCGAGAGGACCACGCCCGCCACGCACAGCACCATCAAACAGGTGCGAACCGCCTGCTGCAAGGGCGTGAAGCGTTGCCACTGGACAGGGTTTGGGGTGGCCGTCATTCGTCCCCCGATTTGGCATCGATGCCCAGGAGCCGGCGGATGAGCCGGGCCAAGGCTTCGCCCAGCACGATCATGGCCACGATGGCCAGCACCATGGCGCACACGAAGTCGTAGTCAAAGCGCTGGAAGGCGGAGAAGAGGGTGCCGCCAATGCCGCCTGCGCCCACGATGCCCACCATGGTCGAATTGCGCAAGTTGGAGTCCACCTGGTAGGTGGCGAACCCGGCAAAGCGCGACAAGACCTGGGGCAAGACCCCATAGGTCAGCACACTGATGAACGAAGCACCCGTTGCCCGGATGGCTTCGACTTGCTTGGTTGAGATTTCCTCGATGGCCTCGGTGAACAATTTGCCAATGAAGCCCATGGAGGCCACCGCCAGCGTGAGGATGCCCGCCATGGCACCAAAGCCCACGGCTTTGACGAAGACGATGGCCACGATCATGGGGTGAAAGGATCGGCACAAGGCCACAAAAAAACGCACGGGCAGGGTGATCCACCAGGGCATGAGGTTGCGCGCACCCAGCACCCCCAGGGGGATGGATAACACAATGCCAATGAAGGAGGCCAGCACCGCCACCTCCAGGCTCTCGAGCAGGCCTTTGGCCATGGTGTCGGCTTGCAGGATGTGGGGGGGAAAGAGCCGGTCGAGGAACTGGCCTGCATTGCCCAGCCCCAGGACGAAGCGGTCCCAGGTGACTTGCAGGCGCTGCAAGGCGTAGATCACATACCCGATCACAGCCGCCCAGGCCAGCCAGAGCCAGGGTCTGCGCTCAAAGGCTACTGAAGCCAATCTTCGCCACCATAGATCTGTTGCAAGACCGAGTCCGTGAGGGCCTGGGGTTCATCATCGAACACAATGTGCCCGGCCGACATGCCCACCACACGCGAGGCAAATTTCTTGGCCAGGGTCACATCGTGCATGTTGATGAGGATGGGGATGTCCAGCGTCTTGCCCATGTCCACCAATAACTGCATGATCTCCACCGAAGTTTTGGGGTCCAGCGAGGAGGTGGGTTCATCGGCCAGCAGCAGCTTGGGGTGTTGCATCACAGCCCTGGCAATGCCCACGCGTTGGCGCTGACCGCCTGAGAGGCTGTCGGCGCGTTGCCGCTCCAGGCCTTGCAAGCCCACTTTGTCGAGCAGCTCAAAGGCCTGTTGCAGGTCCTGAGGTTCATATCGCCTCAACCAGGCTCGCCAGGCCGACATGTAGCCCAGCCGCCCGCTGAGGATGTTTTCCATCACGCTCAAGCGCTCCACCAGGTTGTATTCCTGGAAGACCATGCCGATCTGGCGACGGGCGTGCCGAAGCGCCGCGCCGCGCACCTGCGCCAGGTTCACGCCTTCAAACCAGATCTCGCCCGAGCTGGGCTGGACCAGGCGGTTGATGCACCGGATGAGGGTGGACTTGCCAGTGCCTGAAGGACCGATGATGGCCACCACCTCCCGCGCATGGATGTCCAGGTCAATGTGCTGCAAAACCGGTTTGCCAGGGACGTAGCTTTTGGCCAGGCCTCGAATCGAAAGACAGGATTCCATCAGATCGATTGCATCACTGCTTTTTGGCTTTGGCTTCTTCGGCGTCGTAAGCAGCGCGGTTGAATTTCTGGCCACCGGCCTCGCTCACATCACGGACCACTTGCCAATCCTTTTGGAAGGAAACGGGCACAAATCGGTCAGCCCCAGCGAAGGCTTTTTGCATCTCAGGGGTGAAGCGGTAGTCGTAAAAACACTTGAGCATCTTGTCCCGGAAGCTGGGTTCGAGGTCATGTGCATAGGCAAAGGAAGAGGTGGGGAACTTGGGGCTGCGGTAGATGATGCGGAAGTCATCGGCCTTGATTTGACCGCGTTCGGCCATGCGCTCAAAGACGTCCGAGGCCACAGCAGCGGCATCGTAGTCACCCGAGTTCACGCCCATCACCGATTGGTCATGCTTGCCAGAAAAGAGGATGTTGTAGTCCTTGCCAGGTGCCAGGCCGAGTTTGGGGAACAAGGCCATGGGCGCCATGTGACCGGAGTTGGAAGAGGGCGCCGTGTGGGCGACCCGCTTGCCCTTGAGGTCGGCCATGTTCTGAAAGGCGCTGCTCTTTTTGACGATCAGGATCAGGTTGTAGCCCTGGAACTCCTTCTCGGTGCCCTTGACCGCAAAGGGGATCGCACCGGCGATGTTCACAGCAAAGGCAGTGGGTCCGGTTGAGAAGCCACCCACATGCAAGCGCCCCGAGCGCATGGCTTCGATTTCGGCGGCATTGGATTGCACTTGATAAAACACCACCCGCTTGGCCATGCACTGAGCCAGGTGGTCGGTGAAGGGCTTGAAAATCTTTTCGTAGACCGCAGGGTCTTCAACCGGGGTGTAGGTGAACACGATGGTGTTGGGGGACTTGAGCCGCTTGGCATCTTTTGGGGTGTCGGCCACCAGATCCTTGTTCTCGTCGCAATAGTTCGCATCCAGGTCTCCCCGGTTTGAGCACGCCTCGGCGGCCATGCTGCTCATGGCACCCAGAACCAGGGCCAAAGCCACTGCCGCATCACGAATCACACGCATCTTGTTCTCCATCGTTTGAATCCACAAATTATGTGCAATCCAAAGGAGAAAGCGCCCATGCACCGGGCCTGGGAAACCTAGGGATTTCCCTTCAAGCAGGGGTTTTAAAAAAGATGATTGCTGGCCATGTAGGCCGCAAAGGCCACCAGCGCACTGGCCGGGATGGTGAGGACCCAAGCCCACACAATGTTGCCCGCCACGCCCCAGCGAACCGCGCTGGCGCGCTGGGTTGAACCCACACCCACGATGGCACCCGTGATGGTGTGGGTGGTGGACACCGGGATGCCCAGTGCGGTGGCCAGGAACAGGGTGAGCGCCCCGCCGGTTTCAGCGCAAAAGCCGCCCACGGGCTTGAGTTTGGTGATGCGTTGCCCCATGGTTTTGACAATGCGCCAGCCCCCAAACAAGGTGCCCAGGGCAATGGCGATGTAGCAGCTCACAATTGTCCAGGTGGGGGGCAGGGCGTCCGATGGGGAGGAGTAGCCTGTGGCCAGCAGCAAGAGCCAAATGATGCCAATCGTTTTTTGGGCGTCATTGCCGCCATGCCCCAGGCTGTAGGCACCCGCCGATACCAGCTGAAAGCGCCTGAACCATTTGTCCACATGCGACGGGGTCACGCGGCGAAACAGCCAGGCCACCAGCAACATCATCAGCGAGCCCAGCAAAAAGCCCAGCAAGGGCGACACAAAAAT
The DNA here is from genome assembly GCA_009919175.1 of Betaproteobacteria bacterium. Lineage (GTDB taxonomy): Bacteria > Pseudomonadota > Gammaproteobacteria > Burkholderiales > Burkholderiaceae_C > Limnohabitans. Next base: position 857 of record RGCL01000087.1, on the reverse strand, counting down.
GAAGGCCACGGCTTTCCAGATGCCTTTGCCGATCAGGGCAGACGGACCGGCCTTGGCAATGACCGCGCCCACGATGCCGCCAATGAGGGCATGCGATGAGCTGCTCGGGATGCCGTAATACCAGGTCAGCACGTTCCAGCTGATGGCACCCACCAGGGCGCCAAACACGACATGGGTGTCCACGATCTCCGGCATCACAATGCCTTTGCCCACCGTTGCGGCCACGCTGAGTTGGAATACAAAAATGGCGATGAAGTTGAAGATGGCGGCGAAGATCACCGCTTGGGTGGGGCGCAGCACGCCGGTCGAGACCACGGTGGCGATGGAGTTGGCCGCATCATGAAACCCGTTCATGAAATCGAAAGCCAAGGCCAGGGCGACGAGCAAAATCACCACCCACAGTGCGGACTGAATCGGCTCCATTCAGGTCTCCGGCAGGATCAGGAGTTTTCGAGGACGATGCCCTCGATGTCGTTGGCCACGTCCTCGCAGCGGTCGGTGATGCTCTCGAGCAGTTCGTAAATGGCCTTGAGCTTGATGAGCTCGCGCACATCGGCCTCTTCGCGAAACAGTCGGCTCATGGCGCTGCGCATGACCCGGTCGGCATCGGACTCGAGCTTGTCAATCTCTTCGCAAATCTTGAGCGCCGCCTCGGCATGCTTGGGCTCGGCAATCTGGCTGAGCTGGCGCACGGCCTCGCGCACGCGCTCACAGCAGCGCAGGCTCAGGCTGGTGAGGTGCTTGATCTCCTCGGTCATGTGCTGCACGTCGTACAAGGCCATGGTTTCGGCAGAGTCCTGGATCAGGTCGGCCACGTCATCCATGTCGTTGATGAGGGAGTGGATTTGTTCGCGGTC
>RGCL01000086.1 GCA_009919175.1 Betaproteobacteria bacterium | reverse complement strand
GGAGTGGTAGTTCAGTTGGTTAGAATACCGGCCTGTCACGCCGGGGGTCGCGGGTTCGAGCCCCGTCCACTCCGCCAAATACCAAAAACCCTTGTAGATCTTTGATTTACAAGGGTTTTTTGCTTCATAAATGCCTAAAACCTTTCGGTTGAGACTGCCCTTACTGGGGACGAAACCGCTCCAACTTCTTCGGCTCCACCCTCATGATTACCCCATCAGAAAAGCGAACCACTGCGGCTTTGTCGGAAGGGTTGTAGGCCACATAGGTCCGCTGACCTGTCTGGGTATGTTTGAAAACCGCATGGGTCATGGTGTTGGCCCACACTGTGGTATCGGGTGCCCCGAGTTCATTCAAGGCATGAATCCAGAAGTGGGTGTGAGAACGTGTTTCACCCAGTTCGACAGAACCTTTGCTGTTCCATGTTTTCAAGGCCAGGGCCGGGTTCTTGAGTCCCACCAAAGAGGCATAGATATCTTGCCAGATGTCCTTGGGGGTGCCATCGGATTGCCCGGATTGATCGTAGGCCTTCCTGGCATCCTCGGCTACAGAGGCATAGCTTTCGACGAACCCAGTAGGTAACTTGGCCAGGTAGGTGGAGGCTGGCGTGATGGGCAAGAGGTTGATGCCCATGATTTGTCTGGGCTCCTCTGTCCACCAGGTGCTGTAACCGTAGCCACCCCCAAACACCATGCTGGCGATAGGTTTGCCATAGTCAGGGTGGAACACCGTTCGGTGCATGTCAAACCAGTAGTTCAACACCGAGGACACTTCCGTGGCGTAAAGGTACACCCCCAGGGCTTTCAACTGAGGTTGTTGGGTGACCTCGCCCCACTGTGCGATGGCCGCCCAGGCATGGATGGCTTCGGAGGAAGACTCCTGGTCGTTGCCCAGTCCAAAAAACTCGCTATTGCCGCGTGCCCAGCCGCCCCATTGCGCTTTGGACGCCCACTGCGGGTCGCGCCTGGCCAGGTGGGCTGCTGCCATGATCCAGTAGCCGTAATGAAAGTGGTGGTCGTTCATGGCCGACACACTGAAGTATTCTTCCGGGTAGCCCAGCAGTGTGCCAATGCCCGGTTCGTGCGCAAAGTAAGTCAGGGAGCGGCCTGAAAACCAGGACTCCATTCGCTGCTTGAGAATTTTTTCAAGTTCGGCCGCGTTAGCTTCCTCCCCGTGCTGTTCGGCGATGGACATGACTTGAGCAATAGCCCCCAAGGACTTTCCCGTCCAGTAAGTGCCATTCCCCATTTTTCCAAACATGCTGTTGGCTCGACGTCGATCGCCCACCAGCAACTCCTTCAACATGTCCGCCGATGCCGGATTTTGCAGCTTGGGCCAAAACGGCAGCAAGCCATTGAAGCGCAGTTGGGTCGTGAAATGGTCGCCGGGCGTGATGGCGATGGGGCCTCTGACGGACGGCAATGTTCCTAACGGGGCTGCTGCGCCTTGTGCCAACGCCTGTTGATGATGCGGATACAAGCCCATCAAGGCCTGTGCCGGCACACCATCCAGTGCTTGAGTTGTCAATACATAACGGGTCGTGACCAGGCTTTGGTCTTCGTCGTAGTGCCATTGAGCTTCGGTGTTGTCCACCCGGACAAAGGCGGCGGTGGCATAGGCCTGGCGGGTGGCGGGTTCGGCATTGGGCAAAGCGCCAATCGACATAAAGCGAGCTTGGGGTGGGAGTTCAATGGCTAAGGAGCCTGGGGTGGCAGTGATCTGGGCGTCTGCAGGAAGGTACACACCAAATAGTTGTCGATCAGCGCGAAAGTAATGGACCTGCTTGGTGCTGTCTCGCTCGACAGGTAACGCCGCAGGACTGACGTGTGGGCCCCATTGGAGGTGTACACGCCCGTTGCTGACTTCGAACACGCCATAGGGGCTGCCGTGGAGGATGTGGCTGCGCAGGTAATTCTGATCCTGTCGCATGTCCACGGCAATATTCCAATCGCCAGCTTGATGCAGGCGAGCGTCCACCGGCTGAAAACCGACGCCTTTGAGGGTGAAGTCGGCCCGGTGGTTGTAAGTGACTGCGGTAATTCCCGTGGACCCTTGGGCCCAATTTTTCAGGGCCGAAATGGGGCCCGTTCGCCCCTGCGGCATGCCCATTTCCATGCCGTTGGGGGTGGCCTTGAATGTCAGGGGGTGCGCATGCAAGACATCAGACCAGGTTTCGTACACCACCGACGAATACCAGGTGTTGGTGGTCACCGCTCGCTTGAGCATGTCGCCGCTGCGGTACTGGGCGGGTTTGGGCTTGACGGACTCGTTAGGTTTGGGAGCCAACCATACCAAACCATCGCCCACCGTCGCAGTCTGCGCTTGGGCGGTGGTTGGTGAGCCCCCCATCACGCTCAACAGTCCCAACAAAAATCCGAATAACGCAACCGCTTGGCGGCAGGGAAGCAGCCCGCTCATCAAAAGACCCAGGTCATGCCCAGTGTGGCACTCTGACCAGATTTGTCGAACAGCGGATTGGCGGTGAGGAAATTGTTGTTGGGCATGCTGACAGGTGCGGGCCCGAGTTTTTCAAACTGGGTTTTTCCAATGCCGAAGGTGACGATCAAGCCCTTGTCAATTTCGGGCACCTTGCGCGCAATCCCGAAGTTCAGATGTACAGCCGAGTTGTTTTGCCCCCACTCGATCGGATTCTTGGAACTGGCCCGTCCGAACAACACGCCACCGACGGTGTAGGTGTAAAAGCCGCGGTAGTAACTCCAACCCAATAACGCATCAACGGTGGTGGCCTGGTAGCCGAGGTAAGAGTCAGTGCCCGAGCCGTAGTTGAACCCCGGATCGAGCCCAAATACGCAGGAGCCGAGAGCTACGTTGTAATTGCAGGAGGCGGCCGAGCCTGACCATTGACTGCGCTTGATTCCCCAGGTGTACATGTTTTGGGTGTTGGCCCAGTGATTACCTTGAAGAATGATGACGCTTTGGCTGGGTTTGGCAGCGTTTCTGGCGGTGGCTTGCTGATACGACAGCGTATCGGGGTCCCCGATCCAGCCGACCAGCGCGGACTTGCCAAAAGACGTTTGCTTCGCACCTTGCGCGGTTTGGAACGTCAGTTCGATCAGGTTTTTCTCGTTGGAGTACTGCAGAAACAACTCGAGCGCTTTGGGCGTGGTCGGGTTGGGCGAGAAGGGCACCAGCGTCTGTGTGGTTCTTTGCTGATCCACCAAATAGGTGTTGCGATCGTGGGTGGCCAGTGTGGCTTCGAAGGTCAGCTTGCCGGACCCATCCTCCCACATGGGAGAGGTGTACCGAATGGCGGTCGGGAAGATTCCAAAACCCGCCCCGGAGTCTGCCCAGACACCCGACAAGCCAATCGGAAAGGTGAAGGCGTCTGACCGAGACCAGGAGCGCGAGAGTTGCGTGCCCAGCTTCAAGGAGCCCATGTCCGGGCGACTGACACCCAGGAATCGCTCGGTGAAGTCGCGGTTCAGGGGATTGCTGTCGGGTTGACGGTAGTCCACATCCGGGTTGTAAAAAGCGCGAAGGGCATCGGACGAGCGCCAGCGGTATGTCAGCTTGGCCTCCAGACCGACTGCACCGGTGGTCTCCTTGCTCCAGCCCAGGCTGACCTGCTGCATGCTCAGTTGGGAGTTTTTCGGGAGCAAGGTGGTCTGATCGGCTGACGGTACCGAAATGGCGTTACGGCTATCGGTTTGGTAAGTGGACAGGGTATCGGGGACGACACGCACATTCGCGCCGTTGTGTGTCCACTCGTGCTTGGTGAAGCCGGTGAATTCAAACTTGTTGCCGTCGGGTCCCTCGAAGGTAACAGCCCAAAGCTTCAGGGGCGACAGCGCAAGCAGGACCAGGGCGGGGCGGAGAATGAATTTCATGAGGGAAATTTGTCGAGTGGTAGACGGTAAATCCAGTCAAGAGGCCAGTTATGAAAGCCCTTTCAACATGGAGTTTGCGCTTTCCGTCCACCACAGTCAATCTGAAATCCATCCGGTCAGGCTAGAGAAAACCCTTAATTGCGAAATGTTTCAAAGCTGGAATTTGAGAATTTGAGAGAGAAATATCCAGTAAAAATCAAAAATCTAATGGATCGTACGCTGGTTTGGCCAAACCCAGGCTAACGGTTCATCCAGGACACAAGTTTAGGGAAAACGCTAATGGCGAGGTGAATTGTTAACCCATATCGTGCTGAACTTGAAAACGCTTTCATTTGAAGCTCTCACCCAACATCTGGGCGCTGACCAACAGACGAAAGCATGTGTTCCTTGAGGATGACCATGGCTGAAAAACAAGTGCGCGAATCTGAACTCAAAGCAGCGAACGCTGTGTCCAAGGCCAAACAGCTGTTTCGGCCCAGCCAGAAGGCCAAATCAACTGCTGCAGCCGCGCGACAGGTCGATCGGGATGAGCTCGCTGCCAAAGAGTCCGCCGAGCACATGGACTCGAAAGGTCGAAAGAAAAAGGTCCAGCAGTCGGACGTGCCACGCGAGACCGATGTGGTGCATTCCCCAGCAGCCGAGCAACCGCCGGTCACGGTTGCAACGTCGGACATCTCCCTGTTCACCGAGCAATTTTCCCAGGCTACCGTACCGTTAAGCGCCGAGCTGAACGCCACGGAATGGGTGGTTGCACAACTGGAGTTACCTTCTTTGCCTGCCAATACGGCCGGATCTTCGACCGCGTCAGCAGGCGCGGCGGCCTCTGCGCCAGCAGCCACCGGGTCCATCTTGGGAGGCCTCTCGGGCATCTTTGCGGGCGCTGCAGCGGTGGGTCTTGTAGCCGGGGGAGGTGGCGGAAAGTCTTCGGCAGGATCGAACGCTCCCGTCACAATTGCCACACCGTCCACCGCCGCACCGGTGCCCACCGTGGCTGCATCGGATGTGATTGCTGTGTTCAGCGACAAGTACACCAATGTGCCGGTGAACAACTGGAACCCCAATTGGGGGCAAACGAGCACCTTGTCTGATGCCAAGGCTATCGGCGGTGACCATATCAAGCGTGTGCTGAATCTGAATTACCAGGGCGTTCAGATTGCAACGCTGGACACCAACGGAGTCGCAACCTCGGGTGTGCTCGATGTATCCGGCAAAACCAGTGTCCACCTGGATTTTTGGCTGGAAAAGTCGGGTAATTTCACGTTCAAGCTGGTCTCCAAAAATGGGTCAGCAAACGCGCAAGAGGCGGGCGTTTTGTTGAACGGACAAGCCGGTTGGAACAGTGTGGATATTGGCTTGGATCAGTTCACCGGGGTGGATGCCAGCAAGATTGTGCAGATGGTATTTGAAAGCGGCTCGGTCACCGAACTGCACTTCGACAACCTGTATTTCAGTAGCACGGCCAGCAACTACTCCACAGGCATCGGTGGACGCCTCGTCAACGGATACATCCAGAATGCGGTTGTCTTTCAAGACAACAACGGCGACGGCATTCTCAACAACGACATGGATAGGGTTGACGAAGCCGGGGAAGAGCCTTACGCATTGACAGGAGCCTATGGCGAATTCAACCTGGTCGGGGCGAGCGCCAAAGGCGGCTCGCTCATTACTGTTTCTAGCAGCAATACGATTGACACATCCACCAACGAAGTGGTCACTAATGTCTTCAAAGCGCCAGCCAATGCCAGCGTGATTTCCCCCCTGTCGACGCTGGTTGAGGCCGGTACCAAATCGGGATTGACCGAAGCACAAGTCAAGGTGGCATTGGGAATCAGTGAGTCGACTTCCTTGCTGAACTTTGATCCCGTGCAGAAAGCCTTGTACGGCAACGCCGATGATTTGGCTGCGGCGCTGGTATTCAAAACAGCTAGCGTGATGGTCTCTAACCTCATGGATGTTGGCAGCAGTCTGATCCAAGGCGCGAAAGGTGCCGACAGCACTGATTTTTCGTCTAGCGTGGTTAACAGTCTGGTCAGCAAGATAAAAACCAATAACAACTCGCCATTGGATCTGGCCGACCCGACCACGGTCAAGTCGGTGCTGAGCCAGGCGGTGACGTCTTCCTCGGTCTCTTCTTCAACGGCGCTGAATGCGGTTCTTGAGAAAACAGCCAGCAAATTGGTCGATTCCAACTCCCTGCTGATTGCACAGGCCACCTCGTCCGATCCTGTTGCTGCGCTGGAAGCGATTGCCAAAATTGAAAAGTCGGTTCAGTCGACGGTAGCAGCTTCAGTCAAAGATGCTGTGAAAGATCCCTCCAAAGTACAGGCCCTTCAAGACTTGATCGTTGCAGACGAGGCTGACAAGGCCGAAGTGCCCAAGGTGTTGAAATTTGAAACCTTGGATTTTGAAGCGGGTTCCTCCATCAAGGCGGATGATTTTGAAGGAGCATCGGTGTCCCCCGTGGTACAAGATGACGGCAACACGGTCATGCAGTTTGTCAAACATGCAGGCAAACTGGATGCCAATGCTGGCGTGACCTTGTCTACGGTTACCACCAAGCAATTGCCAACGCTCGCGCCACTTGACTTTACCGATACGAAAAAGTTGGGCATGTGGGTGCACTCGGTTCAGGCGGGCACCAAAGTGCGGCTTGAAATTGGTGATTCGGCGTCCGGTGGCTACCCGAAAGACGGCAATTGGGTTGCCGCTGAGGCTTCCACCTCGAAGGCTGGGTGGGAGTACTTGACCTTTGACTTCGCACATCCATCCAAGCGCTGGATCGCCAATGATGGCAAAGGCTATGAGGGCACTACGGCCCTTAAGGACGGTGTCACCTATGACATGTTGAACGTGTTTTTTGATTTGGGGAGCACGAAACTCACTGATCAAACTTACTATTTTGACGGACTGGGTTACGCCAAATCCTCACCGGGAACGCCGCCCCAGAGCATTGACTACCAGACTGTACCCGCCATCCCTGAAGGGTATACCTTGGCATTTGCTGAAGAATTTGGCGGGGATATCGGCGCGAGTTCGTCCGCGGACAAAGTGGCGCCTGATGCCTCGCACTGGAAATTGGAAACCGGCGCAGGTGGCTGGGGAAATGGCGAAGCGCAAACCTATACCAACAGCCTGGACAACGCCTTTGTTCAAAACGGTTCCCTGCATATCGTGGCCAATAAAACAGGTGATGCGATTACGTCAGCACGCCTGAAGTCGGTCCCTACCTGGGAGCCTTATGGCTACATGGAGGTGCGCGCCAAACTACCCGACTCGCAAGGCGCATGGCCAGCGATCTGGTTGCTTGGCAAAGACACCTGGCCCGACACGGGCGAAATCGACGTGATGGAATGGACCAAGCAGTACTTCAACTCCAGCGAGGTACAGGCGGCTCTCCATTTTCGGGGAACTGACAACCCTGCCGACAACAAATCGGCGTGGACCTATGGGGATACGCAAGTCAAGAAGAGCACGACGCTCAGCAGTCCCATTACTGATTTCCACACATACCAACTATGGTGGACACAGGACTACATTCGAATTGGCGTGGACAGCAATAACGATAACGCGTACTTCGAATACCGAAAGCCAGCAAACGCCACATCAGCCAACTGGCCTTATGA
>RGCL01000085.1 GCA_009919175.1 Betaproteobacteria bacterium | reverse complement strand
TGAGGTGACCCAGTACCCCCACCCAAGGCGTGCAGAACTGGGCAATCTCATGCCCATTGAAAGCGGCAATCACACCGGGCTGTCGCTTGGCCTGGCTCAGGTCCAGCTGCTTGATGCGGGCATGGGCATGGGGGCTGCGAAAAAACACCACATGCGCCAGGCGCGGCAAGCGCAAGTCGTCGAGGTAGCAACCCCGCCCTTCGATGAGGCGCTTGGCCCCATGCCGGGGGGTTGACGCACCAATGTGCCCCTGTTCGCTGGCGCGGGTCTCGGTGGGCAAAGGCAATTCGGAGCGGGCGTTCATGCATGGGCTCCCTGGGCTTGACCCGTGCGCTGCTGCACGAGCACCGACTCGATGGCATCCACAATGGCCTGATAGCCCGTGCACCGACAGTAGTTGCCCGAGATCAAATCGCGGATCTCGTCGCGTGTGGCATCGGGATGGTGATGGACGATGTGGCGCGCGGTGAGCAGCATGCCCGCCGAGCAATAGCCGCACTGGAAGGCGTTGTGAGTCAGGAAGGCGTCTTGCAAGGCCTTGAGTTCACCCGACTCGGACAAGCCCTCGATGGTGTGGACCTGTTGCCCCTGGGTGGCAATGGCCAGGGTCAGGCAACCCCTCACCACTTCGCCATTGACTTCAACCTGGCAAGCGCCGCACACCCCATGCTCACACCCCAGGTGAGAGCCAGTGAGGTCGAGCTCCTCGCGCAGGAAATCCACCAGGTGCATGCGCACCGGCACCTCGCGCTCGACCCGTTCGTGGTTGACGTGCACGCACAGCGTGTGTGTGATGTCCTTCATGACGTTTCTCCCATGCGCGAGAGCACGCGCCCCAACAAGACTTTGGCCAGGTGCAGCTTGGTGGCCGGGCTGGATTGCAAATCGCCCTTGGCTGGCAAATCTTGCGCCAAGGCCTCCTGGGCTGCACGGATGCTTTGCGGGTTGAGGGCTTGGCCTTGCAAGGCCTGCATGACATGGGGCACGAGCAAGGGTGTGTCGGCGACCGAGAACAACGCCACCTGCGCGTGCGTCACCTTGGCCGCGGCCATGTGCAAACGGGCGGCCACCCCCACCATGGCGTAATCGCCCCGGCGGCGCGACAACTCGTCAAAGCCCACGCGCTCGCCGTCCTTCAACTTGGGCCATTCCACGGCCACCAGCAATTCATGGGCCTGACGCGCCGTGGCGTACAAGCCCTGGAAAAAATCCCTGGCCTTGACGCGGCGCTCGCCCTGAGGACCCTGCAGCACCATCACCGCCTCGCAAGCCAAGGCCACCGCCGGGTACTCTGCGGCTGGATCGGCCAGAGCCAGGCTGCCGCCCAGCGTGCCCCGGTTGCGAATCGCCAGATGCGCCACATTGGGAACCGCCTGGTGAAGCAAGGGCACATGCTTGGCCACCAAGGGATGAGCGAGCAACTGACTGTGGGTGACCAAGGCGCCAATGCGCAGGTGATCGGCCTGCTCGGTCACGGTTTTGAGTTCATCCAGGCCCGTGATGTCGACCAGCAGGCTGGCTGCACCCAGGCGCAGGTTCATCATGGCCAGCAGGCTTTGTCCGCCTGCGAGCACCTGGGCTGCATCGCCCTGGGTCTGGAGTACCTCCAGGGCTTGCGCCAGGCTTTGGGGTTTGCAGTAATCAAAAGCAGGTGCTTTCATGCGCCAACTCCTAGACGGGGAACTTCAGGCGGCCATGCCGAGGTAGAAACTCTTGACCATGTCATTGCCCTTGAGCGTGTCCACATCACCCTGGAAAACGATCTCGCCGTGAACAATGATGTAACCCATGTCAGCGATGCGCATGGCCTGATTGAAGTTCTGCTCGGCCATGAGCACGGTGAGCTTGTAGCTGTCCTTGAGGGATTGCAACTGGGTGATGGTCTGCGAGACCAAGAGGGGCGACAAGCCCACAGAGGGCTCATCCACCAACAGCACGCGGGGATTGGACATGACCGCACGCGCAATGGCCAGCATTTGCTGTTGCCCCCCCGACATGGAGCCGGCCAACTGCCGGCGCCGTTCCTTGAGCACGGGGAAAGCCTCGTAGGCAAATTCGAGGTTGCGTGCAATGTGCTCGCGTGCCGACGCCCTGAAGGCGCCGAGCAACAAGTTTTCCTCGACGGTGAGCTTGGGAAAGAGGCGTCGCCCCTCGGGGACCAGGGCCACGCCCAGGTTCACGATGTCCTGGGTGCTCATGGCAGAGAGTTCGTGAGTCTGGCCATCCATCTCCAGGGTGATGCGCCCCTGGGTCGGTTTGACCATGCCCATGATGCATTTCATGAGGGTGCTCTTGCCATTGCCGTTGGTGCCCAGCAAAGCCACGGTCTGCCCCTCGTGGATGTTCAGGCTCACGCCCTGCAAGGCTTTGACAGCGCCATAGGCCGCGTGAACGGACTCGATGTTGAGATTAATCGCCAAGGTACGCCCTTTGCACATAAGGATTGCCCACCACCTCCTGGGGAGAGCCATCACAAATCACCTGACCTGCATCCAGACAGACCAGGCGCTCGGAAAACTTCATCACCGCATGCATGATGTGCTCGATCATGATGATGGTGATGCCCATGTTGTTGAGGCGAAAGAGGATGTCGAGCACCTCGTCCACCTCATTGCCCGACAAGCCCGCCATGGCCTCATCCGAGATCAGCAACTGGGGGTGAGCCGCCATGGCGCGGGCCAGCTCCATTTTTCTGAGCTCCACCTGAGACAGCTGGCTGGAAGCCACATGGGCTTTGGCGGCCAGCCCCATTTGCTCGAGGATGTCCATGGCCTTTTCCTCGGCGGCATGGCCATGCACATGGCCCACATAAGCCAATGGCACCAAGAGGTTCTCCAGGGTGGTCATGCTCTTGAAAGGGCGTGGGATCTGAAAGCTGCGGGCAATGCCCATGCGGCAGCGCTCAAACGCGGGCTTGCGGTTGACCAGCTGCCCCTGAAAGCGGATGTCGCCTTCTTCGTTGATCAGGGCACCCGAGATGCAACTGATGAGCGTGGTCTTGCCCGAGCCATTTGGCCCGATGAGACCCAGCCGTTCGCCTTTGCGCACCGACACCGACACATTGGACAAGGCTGTGAAGCCGCCAAAGTGTTTGGACAGTGAATTCACTTCGAGGATGTTTTCCATTTGCGATACAGACCCACGAGGCCCTCAGGAGCCAAAACAACAAACAACACCAAGAGACCTCCGACCACCAGCACATTGAGCTCACTGGAGATCGTCACCGTGACCACTTGCTGGATGGTGGCCAGCAAGACCGCCCCCACCAAAGGCCCAACCCAATGCGACATGCCGCCAATGATGGGCATGGCCAGCGCAGCCACGGCATAGCTGAGGTTGAAGCTCGACGCGGGCTCGATGAAGCTCAGGTACATGGGCATGGGCGCACCCGCTGCCCCCAGCAAAGCGCCCGAGACCCCACAGGCAATGAGCTTGAGCTTGAGGGTGGGCACGCCAGAGCATTCGGCGGCCTCTTCCGAATCGCGCACCGCACGCAATCCACGGCCAATGTGCGAGTCCTGGATGTAGCGCGCCATCGCCACCGAGGCCACGGCCAGCACCGCCATCACCACAAACAACATGCGGGTGTAGGACTCAAACGGTCCCCAGGTGGCCGGGCGGGTGAGCTGCATGCCCGTGGCGCCCCCCACATAACGCCAGTTGATGATGACCGCCTCCAGAATGAAGACCAGTGCCACCGTGGCGATTGAAAAGAAAATGCCGCGCAGACGCAGCGTGAGCAAGCCCACCCCCAGACCCAGTGCACCAGAGACACCCGCCCCGGCCAGGATCTGAACCACCAGCGGTGCATCAAAGGCTTTGAAGACCACCAGACCCGAGTAGGCACCCATGGCCACAAAGGCAGGCACGCCAAAGTTGACATAGCCCGCATAGCCGCCCAGGATGTTCCAGGCCGTGGCCAGGACAATCGATTGCAAGACCACAAAGCCTGCAAAAAAGATGTATTCGTTGGCACCGCTCAAGGCCAGGCCACCTAAGCCCAAGGTGAGTGCGAGAGCGCCGATCCAGAATTTCATTGACCTGCTCCCTCAGCGACCAAACAAGCCCTGAGGCCTGAGCCCCAGCAACACCAGCAACAAACCAAAGGCCACCGCAGGTGCCCAGGAGGCCCCAAACAGGGTCAACACGATGGACTCCACAATGCCCAACAGCAAGCCCGCCACCAGCGTGCCGCTCATGCTGCCCAGACCCGCGAGCACCACCACGCAAAAGGTGCGGCCGATGTAGATGCGGTCCATGGACGGCTCCACCGGGGCCACGATGATGAGCATGGCTCCCGCCAGCGCATTGACCGCCGTGGCAATGCCAAACGCCATTTGCTTAACGCGAACGGGATTGGCGCCCATGAGCCGCAAGGCCATTTCGTCCTGACCCACGGCCTTGATGGCGCGACCCATGAAGGTCTTGGAGAAAAACACGGTCAGCGCATAGGTGAGCAGCAAGGCCACACCAAAGGCCACCACCAATCGGTAGGGCAGGCGCAAATCCCCCAACTCCAGGCTGTCGCCGATGTAGCCCGCCGAGACCGAGCGCTGGTCCACACCGAAGAACACAATCAGCCCCACCTCGATGATGAAGGCCAGGCCGAAGAAAAACGCCAAGCCATTGACGGCGGCATCGTTGCCCCGGCTCTCGAAACTGGCGTGATAGAAGCGGTAGAGCATGGTGCCAATCACGTAGAAGACGGGCATGAGCATCACCCCGCACATCACCGGATCCAGGCCCCATTTGGCATTGAGCCAGAAGGTGCCATAAGAGCCCAGGATGAGCACAGCGGGATGAGCCACATAGGGCACATCCAGAAGGCCAAAAGCAACAGACAGGCCTAGGCTCACGGCGGCATAAAAGCAACCCAGTAGCACGCCAAACACCACGGCCTCAAACAAGAGGTCAAATGAAAAAAACACGACAGCTCGCTTTCAGACGGGGGAGCGCGCACGCTCCCCCAGCAGACACAGTGGGATCAGCTCTTGCGGGCTTTCTCGTAGGGAACGATGGCTGCGCCCGTCTTGTCGTCGGCAGGGTGGATGACCACCTGGCGCGCCGTATCGCGGAACTGCTCCTGGTCGTTGTCCTTCACGCCACGGAACTGGATGGTGACCAGGTGCTCATTGGCGCGCTCGCCCATGGCGTCGAACTTGACCGGTCCGACGATGGTGTTGAGCGTGTTTTTGCGCATGTAGTCGGCCAGCTTGCGGTCCTCGATGCTCTTGGTGGCATTGATGGCCTGCTCCAGCATCTGGCAGATGGCGTAGTTGAAAGGCGGCAGGTAATAGCCCAACTCGTCCACCTTGGCGGCCTTAGCGCGCTCGGTGTAGCGCTTGAAGAAGTCCTCGATACCAGGGAATTTGATGCCGGGCACATAGGTGTGGTAGTTGACGATGCCATTGAGCTTGGAGCCCAGGCTGATCATCACCGGAGTGAACTGCAAGCCCACCATGCCACCACCCATGATCTGCACCTGGGGACCCACGCCAATTTCGTTGGCCGAGTTGATGATGGCCACCGAATCGGGTGGATACGAGGCCACAAACACCATCTCGGCGCGCGCGGCACGAATGGCGCGGATCATGGCCGAGAAGTCTTTGGTGGTGGGGGGATAGTTTTGGTCGTAGACCTTCTTGATGCCCTCTTTGTCCAGCAAGGCACGCACACCATCGGCGAGGTTTTGCGAGAACTCCTGGTCTGAGGCCAGGATGGCGATGGTCTTGGCGCCTGCGGCTTTGCCCGTGGCCAAAAAGCCCTTGGCCCAACCGTCAGCATCGTTCCAGGGTGCATTGTTGAACCACATGTCGTGCTTGACGGTCTTGTTGACCTGGAAGGAGAAGTTGCCCATGAGCAATTTGCCCCGCTGCTTGACCAGCGGCATGATGGGCGCGGTGGGCACGGTGGCATAAGGCGCGATGAGCAAATCCACCTTGTCCACGTCGAGCAGCTTGGTGTAGATGCCCGGGGTGTTGGCGGGGTTGGATTGATCGTCGTAGGCGATGAATTCAATTTTGCGACCGAGCAAGCCCCCTTTGGCATTGACTTCATCCACCCACATGCGAATGGCCACCAGGGCGGATTGACCACCTGCACCCAGACCCCCTGTTTGCGGCATGCTCATGCCGATCTTGATGGGGTTGGCTTGAGCAATGGCCGAAGCCACTGGCATGCTGGCGGCAAATACCCCTGCACTGCCCGCACCCAGTACCTTGCGTCTGGTCTGATCCATGAAGAACTCCTTGTTGATGAATGAAGAGATCGATCTGGATCGTAAGAACCAAGCAAGGAAGTTGAATCGGTCAAAACCCTGAGTCTGAGCCACACGCGACTGTGACCTTGCTGGGGAAAAGGTCATGCAGACCCGCTAGAGATGCAAGCTTTAATCCTTGATTTCCTCAACCCGCTCCATTCGGCCATAGTCGTCGCCACCCCAGGGGGGAGCGACATCGATGCCAAAGAAATTCAGCTCGATCATGACACCATTGGGGTCGCGTAAAAAAAGTTGGTAGAGCTTGGATTCGGGGAAAAACCTTGGACGGAAAGGGACATTGAGCGCCTGAAGCTTGTCGACAAAGCCTTGCGGATCCTGTGCGAGAAAGGCCACGTGATCGATCACGCCGGTCTGACCATCTGCGGCGTCCTCTGGCGTGCCCAGGTAATAGGTTTGGCGATTGGGAATGCGGGACGGACCAATGTGCACCTGGATGCCGCCATTGGTGCCCAACCAGTAGCCGGGGAAGGGAAAGTCGGGACGCGGCTGCTCGCTCAAGCCCAGCACGTCCACAAAAAACCGCCGCGTGGCCTCCAGATCGGCTGCACGGATGAAGAAGTGATTGATGGAATGAATGGGCACAGCAATTCCCTTTGTGAAACGCCACTGGCGAAGTCCGCGCAATTTATGACAAAGCCCAAAGCCTTGCAACGCGCCTGGCCGCGGTCGCGAACCTGTGCGACACCTTAGGCGGTTTCACCAATGCAAGAAGCGACCAAGTGCTGATCAAATGCGCCGTTGAAAGGATGCCTCATGTCTGAACTGACCCTCAACATCGCTCAAACCATTGTCAATGCGGCCATTGCCGAGGCCCGACAGCGGCAATTCAAACCCATGGGCATCATCGTGGTCGATGACTCGGGCAACCCCGTGGCCTTCGCGCGGGAAGACGGCGCAAGCATGCTGCGCTTCAACATCGCACGCGGCAAAGCCTTTGGCGCCGTGGGCATGGGCGTCTCCAGCCGCGCCTTGTTCGAGCGGGCCAAGGAGAACCCCAACTTTTTCGTGAGCCTGGCCTCAGCGGGCGAAGGCAAATTCCTGCCGCAAACCGGCGCGGTGCTCATCAAGAACGCGCAAGGTCACATCCTCGGCGCAGCCGGTGCCAGCGGTGGAACCGGCGATGAAGACGAACTCATTTGCATGGCCGGTGTGCGGGCTGCTGGGCTCGAGCCTGGCTGAAGCCTTGACTTGCACCAGTGTTGATTCATTGATCTGACGGAGATTCACATGGGACCTGCTGTTCACTCCCTAGATGGTGTTGTTTTTCAAGTGCCCGACCTCGAAGTGGCTCGCCGCTTCTACACCTCCTTCGGCCTCAAGGTCCAGGCGCGAGGCCAGCACTTGACCCTGGGCACCTTCAGCCATGCCCACCATTGGGCTGAAGTCCATGGTGGTCACCAAGGCCCCGGCAACAAGAAACTGGCCTTTGTGCGCTTTGCCTGTTTCGAGGCGGACTTTGAAGCCATCCGCACCCGCTGCCTGCTCAATGCCAAACAGGCCGAGCCGCACCCACTGGGTGACCAGCGCGGATTTTGGATTCATCACCCCGACGGCTATCTGGTCCAGGTGTTCGTAGGAC
>RGCL01000084.1 GCA_009919175.1 Betaproteobacteria bacterium | reverse complement strand
GCCAGCCCGTCGAGAATCTTGCCGAAGGCGGCCTGTGTCGAGATTTCGCGCTCCTGCGGCGTGCTGGCGCGATGCAGGATGTGGCGGGCGAGGGTCTGGGGATAAGTCGGCAAGGCACTGTTGATCTTGTCGGCATTGAGTCGCAGCACATGCCAGCCCGCACCACTGCGGATGACAGACGACAACTCGCCCTCTTTCAAGCCCTTGATGGCCTGCACAAACAAATCGGGCCAACGCTCGATCTCGCGCTGACCCAGATCACCGCCATTGGCGGACTCCTTGGAGGTGGCCACCTCGTTGGCCGCATCGGCAAAGGGCTTGCCTTTGATCACAGCCTGGCGCAATTGTTCGGCCTTGAGCTTGAGGCTTTGCTCGGTCTCGGTGCTTGCGCCTTCAGGCACTGGCACCAGGATCTGCGACAAACTCACCTGCCGGGTTCGCATGCTGGCCAAGGCCTTGTCCATGACTTGCTGGACCTCGGCGGGGGAGAGCTTGATGGGGCGGATCACGCGGTCTACACGCACCCGCTGAAAGAGCAACTGCTCGGAGATGAACTGTTCGATGAAGCTCCACGGGATGCCAACCCCCTCAAAGCGCGAACGCAGTTGCTCCACCGACAACTGATTGGCCTTGGCCAGGTCTGACAGCTCGCGTTCGATTTGCAGCTCCGTGACCTTGATGCCCAAGCGCTCGGCTTCCATCACCACCAGTTGGGAGTCGATCAAGCGGTTGACCACGTCCATGTCACTGGCTGATGTGTCCTGACCCAGGAAAGCGCGCAGGCGTTTGTGCAAGCGGACCTCCTGGTTGGTGATGGGGCGTTCGTTGACCACCGCAACGATGTAGTCGCCTCGTGCCGCCGCCGCTGGTGCGTTTTGCGCATGGGCGTGTGGGCTCAACAGGCCCAAGCCCATGAGCATCATTGCCATCCACAGATTCGACTTGAACCAAGCCATGTTCATGGGTTACTCGTAGCGTTCAAAGCGGCTCGGAGGCACTGGGTCTCCTCCGCGCAAAGGTTGATAGTTGGGAATCTGGGTCTTCAACGCACCCAAGGGGCTGATGCCGACCCGAGAAAACCCTGACAGTTCTAACTCGAACATCAAACGCTGGTTGAACTGGTTGAGTGCCGTTTGCTGTCGATCCAGCACCACGCGGCCCACCCAACATCCTGCGTCATATTCGAATCCAAACAAGGCATTGACCACCCGGCGATCGGTTGAGCTGTAGTTCATCCGACCCACTGAATACCAGGCTCCTTCACTGGCCCCATCGCTGGTGACCGAAGAGGTCCGAAGCGGCCATTGCCAGGATCCATTGAAGAGTTCACTGGGCGTGCTGGTGGTTCGCTGCTGACTGTAACTGGCATTGATGACCTTGTACCAACCCGGTTGATAACGCAAGCCAATCGCCGAACGCAAGCTGCGGTTTTCCTTGGGACTGTATTGGCTGATGGCGTCCAGGTCGATGTTGTTCTTCAATGCGGCGCTTGCCCCGAGGATCATGTCGCTCAAACGCTCGTCGGTTGGCGTATCGGTCGACAGCAAGGTCATGCGCTGGTTGGCAAAGCGGTAACGCTGAGCAAAGGCCAGCTTGAGCAACTGGACCCCTGTGTCAGGGTCGATGAAGCGAGACGACACACCCATGGTGACCATGCGGTTGTCTGCGATGCGGTCTTCGCCAGAGTAGACGTTGCTGGAGAACACGCTGGCAAAGTTGAAGTCCGACAAACCCGTGTCATACAACGGCAGCTGGGTTTGCTGACGATAAGGCGTGTTCACAAAATAAAGCCGGGGCTCCAGGGTCTGGAGCAGGTTTTGATTGCCCAGGCGCATTTGCCGATCAAAAAAGAGGCCGCTGTCGAGCACAAAGGTGGGCACGGTGACCGATGCCGTGTCCAGATTGCTGTACGAGGAGCCCGCCGGAATGCCCAAGCCCGAGCGGTCAAAGCTGTAGTGGCGTGCCTGCAATTGCACCTGAGGATTGATGTAGCCAAAGGGTTTCACCCAAGGCCGCGAGATCTGCCCGCGAAAGAGGCTGCGGGAGGCATTGGGCTGGCAGTTCACCGTGTTTTGCGAGCAGTCGTACCAGCGAGAAGCCTGGAACTTGGTGGCTTGCACCTGGGTCTGCACATCAAAGCCGCCCACGTTGAGCACCTGATGGGCCAAGGTGAGTTGAGGCAAGAGATCGTAGGGCGGGGTGATGTAGCCGCCTGTGTCGTTCATGTCTTGCAACACCTGCCAGTTGAAGGTTCGAAGCGACAGGCTGGAGGTGCCGTAGGCCACGGGAAGGCCTGTGCTCATGCTGGCCGTGGTGGGCAAGAGGCGCTGTGACAAAGCGCCAGGGGCGCCTGTGAAATCGCGCCAGTAGTTGTCATCGCTCACGCGGTTGGCGGAAAGGGTGAACGCGGTCATCAGCCCCAGCACCGGCGTGGTGACCACCTGGTTGGCCGACAAGGCCCAACGGTCCCGCTGGCGGATCTGATCGTTGGGCATGAGCTCGAGGTGCGCATTGCCATGGGTGGGCGGCGCCACAGATTCGAGATCGCGCGCATCGAGCAGCAAACGGCTGCCACGCTTGGATGCGTATTCAGGGGTGATGATGAGGTCGCGGTTGGGGGCAATGTTCCAGTAATACGGGGCAGCGACCGTCACCCCGCTTTGGTTGTCCACCACCAGGCTGGGTGGCAAAAAGCCCGAGCGACGCTTGTTGGTGAGCGGAAAGCCAAACGAGGGCACAGGAAAGATGGGGACGTTCTTGAACCAGATGGCGCCGCTTTCGATGCGGCCTTCGTCATTGGCTTCGTCGAGGATGATGCGATGGGCCTTGAGGAACCAGTCGGGCATCCAGACCAGGCCTTGCGTGGTTTGACAGCTGGAGAACACCGCGTCCTGGGTGACAACGCGGTTGGGGCCTTCAAACACGATGCGCTTGGCATAGCCCCTGGATTTGTTTTTGAGGAAGGAAAAAACCGGATCCTCCAGGGCGCCTTCAAACGCATCGACCTTGAGGGTGAGCGAAGGCCCTTCGAACACATTACCTGCCCGGTTGATGCGCACCTTGCCTTGTGCCTTGACCGTGTCGGTGGGCATGTCGTATTCCACGCGGTCGGCACGAATGTAGGTCTCCGCCCGGCGCAGCTCCACATTGCCCTCGAGCACGGTGTTGAGGTCGGGCTGACCGGTGGTCTTGTCGGCTTTGATGAAAAAAGGCGATTCGCGGCGGCTTTGCGAATCCATGCGCTCGGGCAACTGGGTGGCAGATTGAAAGTCGCTGGTCTGGGACCAGGCTGCGCCAGAGGCAAGCATCCCACCCAGCGCACAGGCCAAAACAAGCGGGAGCGGATGGAGTCGAAAGGGCATCACGGATCAACAAGGGCCAAAGTTGGGATCAGCCAGGGGCTCATCCGATAATGTGCGCATTATCACTGAGCCCATTTGATTCATGAGCGTGAACTGGACCGACCCCTTGCGCGAGCAGGCTTGCCACGAATGGCTTTGCGGCTTGGCCCAAGACCATGGCCTTGACGTGGCCTCTTTGGCTGCGGCCTCAGCCGATGCAAGTTTTCGCCGTTATCTGCAAGTGCGCGCCAGCGCCTCGCCCAGCGGCCGCTACATCATCATGGATGCGCCGCCTGCGCTTGAGAACAACCCCGCCTTTGTCAAGGTGGCAGGCCTCATGGCCGCAGCTGGCTTGCGCGTGCCTCAGATCCTGTCGTGGGACCAAACCCACGGCTTCATGCTGCTGTCGGATTTGGGTGTTCACCCGCTCATGCATGCACTCAACACCGAGCCTGCGAGCCACCACCTGCCGCTGTGGCAATCGGCACTGCACGCCCTGCTTCAATGGCAAACCCATCCGGTGGGCGACGCCTTACCCGCGTACGACCAAGCGCTGCTGCTGCGCGAGTTGAGCCTCTTTCCCGACTGGTACATCGCCCGCCACAAAGGCTTGACCTTGAGCGACACCGAGCGTGCCCAATGGCAGGGCTGGTTCGACCTCATCGTGCGGCACAACCTGCAAGCGCCTGTGGTGCCGGTGCACCGCGACTTCATGCCGCGCAACCTCATGCTGCCCATCGCAGAGGATGACGCCCGCATGGGCGTGCTGGACTTTCAGGATGCGGTGCTCGGACCCGTCACCTACGACTTGGCCAGCCTCATGCGGGACGCCTTCATCAGCTGGGACGAGGAAGTCGTCATGGACGTGACCATCCGCCATTGGGAGCGCTTGCGCCCCAGCGGCCTCATCGATGCCAACGGCTGGAGCGAGGACTTTGGCGCTTTTTACGAAGCCATCGAATGGATGGGCTTGCAGCGCCACCTCAAGGTTGCGGGGATTTTTGCGCGGCTCACTTTGCGCGATGGCAAAGACAAATACCTGGCCGATGCACCACGTTTCATGGCCTACATCCGCAGCACCGCCTCGCGCTACCGCGCGCTCACGCCCTTGCTGCGCGCGATCGACCGCATCGAAGGCATTGCCCCGCAAGAGACCCTGGTCATGGGGCGTGGCTGAGGCATGACACCGCCATGAGCCGATTCCATGCGCCGTGTGCGTTGCCCCTGGGGCAGGTGGTGGACCTGCCTGCGGCCACGGTGCGCCACATGCAGGTCTTGCGCCTTCAGCCCGGTGACGAGGTTGACCTGTTCACAGGTCAAGGCGGCGTGCACCAGGCGCGCATCGTGAGCATGTCGCGCCAGCAGATCCAGGTGACCGTGACGGGCCACCGCGACGAAGAACGCGAAACCCAGCGACCCATGCACCTGGCCGTGTGCATGCCCGCCAACGACCGCATGGACTGGTTGGTGGAAAAAGCCACCGAATTGGGCGTCTCGCGCATCACGCCCCTGATGAGCAGCCGCTCCGTGCTGCGGCTAGACGGCGAACGCGCCCAGCGCCGCGTGGCCCACTGGCAAGGCATTGCTGCCCATGCCTGCGCCCAGAGCGGCCGCAACCGCCTGCCCTTGATCGATGCGCCCGTGAACCTCACCCAGTGGCTGGCGCAATGGCCAACACGGCAAGGTGGCGCCTGGCTGGGTTTGCTCAGCCTCGCGCCCCAAGCGCAGGCGGCAAGCGCCGCCCCCTGGGGGAAAGCGCAGGCTTTGTGCTGGCTCATTGGCCCAGAAGGAGGCTTCAGCGCCGAGGAAGAAGCCTTGGCCCAGGCGCATGGGGCGACGCCCGTCTACCTGGGCGAGCGTATCTTGCGGGTGGAGACCGCCGCCTTGGCGGCGCTGGTGACAGGGCAAGCCCTGGCCTGAGGGTTTTATCCATCACAATGGACTGATGAATAAAAACCTCTGGCTGCTCGCCCTTGCACAGGGCTTTTTCCTCACCAACAACGTGACCTTCATTGGCATCAACGGCTTGGTGGGGCTTGAATTGGCGCCCTATGGCTGGATGGCCACACTGCCCGTGATGGGCTATGTGGTGGGCGGTGCCATGAGCACCGGCTTGGTGGCCAAGTCCCAACAGCGCTGGGGGCGGCAGCGCGCCTTCCAGATCGGTTTGTTGGTGTCCCTGATCTCGGCACTGCTGGGCGTGGTGGCGGTGCTGCTGCATTCGTTTGTGCTGCTGGTGGTCACCACGCTGGTGGCGGGCTACTACAACGCCAATGGCCAGCTCTATCGCTTTGCCGCTGCCGAGCTGGCAGCCGATGGCTTCAAGGAGAAAGCGATTTCGCTGGTCCTGGCCGGCGGCTTGTTGGGAGCCGTGGCGGGTCCTTATCTGGCCACGCAAACCAAAGACTGGTTTGGGCT
This sequence comes from Betaproteobacteria bacterium, assembly GCA_009919175.1. Classification (GTDB taxonomy): domain Bacteria; phylum Pseudomonadota; class Gammaproteobacteria; order Burkholderiales; family Burkholderiaceae_C; genus Limnohabitans. The sequence goes on along the minus strand of RGCL01000084.1, from coordinate 2,101 downwards.
TCACTTTGCAGGCCCCTATGTGATGCTGGGCGTGCTGGCCGTGGTGGCCATGGGCGTGATGCACTTCATCGACTTTGGCCAACCCGCACCCAAGGCGGCGCAGGGGCACGCCGCGCCGCAACGGTCCGTGGGCGAGCTGTTTCGCCAGCCGGCGTTTGCCGTGGCCGCTCTGAGCGCTGCGGTGAGCTATGGCGTGATGAATTTGCTCATGGCCGCAACCCCCTTGGCCATGCAAACCTGCGGTTATGGCTTTGATGTGACGGCCACCGTATTGCAGTGGCATGTGATTGGCATGTTTGCACCGGGCTTTTTCACGGGCTCGCTCATCCAGCGCTTTGGCGCCATGAAGGTGCTCTATGCCGGGTTGGTGCTCAATGCCCTGTGCGTGGTCATTGCGCTCAGCGGCCAGGAGGTGAGCCAGTTCCTGTGGTCCATGCTGGTGCTGGGCGTGGGCTGGAACTTCCTCTTCACCGCCAGCACCACCTTGTCCACTCAGGCCTATCGCCCCGAGGAAAAAGACCGCGCCCAGGGTGCGCTCAATTTCTGCGTCTTTGCCACCATGGCCCTCACCTCGTTTGCCTCGGGTGCGCTGGTGACCACCGAAGGCTGGGACTGGCTCAACATGGGCTCACTGTTGCCCTTGTCTGTGGTGGGCTTGGCCCTGGCGAGCCTGCATTGGCGCGGGGTGTCTAAGGCGTTGTGAGCGTTTGATCAGCCCCTTAACCACGGCGCCCAAGCCTTGAGGCCCTGGCTGGTGGCACCTGGTTGTGCGCCACCTCGCGGGCGGTACTCACAACCCAGCCAGCCCGACCACTGTTGCTGGGCACTGATCTCATCGATGAGGTCAAACAGGTAGTTGTAAGCCAGCTCGCCCTCGTGGGGTTCATGTCGGTCGGGGATGCCTGCAATCTGCACATGCCCCACGCGGCCTGTGGGCAGCCATTCGCGCAGCTTCATGGCGACATCGCCCTCGACGATCTGGCAGTGGTAGAGGTCGAACTGCACTTTGAGGTTGGGCGCGCCCACGGTTTGCACCACGGTGTGGGCATCGGCTTGGCGGTTGATGAAAAACCCAGGGATGTCTCGCGTGTTGATGGGTTCGATCAGCACATCGCGCCCATGCTGGGCCGCTTGCGCCGCCGCCCACTCCAGGTTCTTGAGGTAGGTTTCGTGCAATTGAGGCAACTCGGCAAAGGCCTGGCTGGAGGTGCGCAATCGCTCGGGGCGCGCATCGTGGGCGGGGCGCATGGCCTCGGGGACGAGGCCAGCCATCACGTGAATGCGCGGGCAATTCAAAACTTCGGCATAGTGCAATGCCAGCTCGAACGATGCCTTGAAGGCCTGCTGGTGTTCGGGCAGGCAGGCCATGCCGCGCATGTTCTGGCTCCAGGCTTGGGCAATGCTGGCCGCATCGGTGCCGCCGCCCGGTGGTGCGTTGAACAGCACTTGCTGCAAGCCGTTGTGCTGCAAGCGTGCGGCCAATTCGGCGGCTGGCCATTCATAGGGGAAGAGGTATTCCACGGCCTTGAAGCCGTCTTGGGCTGCCGCTTCAAAGCGGTCGAGGAACGGCAACTCGGGATACAGCATGGACAGGTTGGCAGCAAATTGCGGCATGGTCACTCCTGGGGCAGGTGGTCGCGTGGGGTCACCACGTTGAGCCAAAGTGTTGTTGAAGGTCCTGCAAGTGTTGCGCTGAGAGCGGCTGGACTTGCGCGTGGTTCAGCATCCAGAGCTTGGCGGTTTCTTCGAGTTCTTCCAGCGTCGCCATGGCGGCAAAGGGGTTGTCGTGCCAGACGTTGGGGCCTAGGCGCTCGAGCATCACGGCACGAATGGGCTTGCCCGCCTGACCGTACTGCCCAATGGCCTGGGCCACCCAATCGGCGGTGGCAGCAGCGCCGGGGCGCTCGTAGGGAGCCAAGGGCACATGACCGACCTTCATGACAAAGTAGGGCGTGATGGGCGGGAGCAGCTCGGGACACAAGCCGGCCACGGGCGCGGCGGGTGTGCGCAGGCTCGCGGCCACCAAGTGGGTGCTGTGCGTATGGATGATGGCGGCCGTGTGGGGCAGGTGCGTGCGTGCAGCTTGGTAAATGCGGCGGTG
>RGCL01000083.1 GCA_009919175.1 Betaproteobacteria bacterium | reverse complement strand
CACCCAAATCAAGGCGTTGACGACAGCCCAAATTGGTTATTTGTCAGATAACCAGGTGGGCGCCTTGGATGCGACTCAAATTACCGTAGTTCAGATGGGTGCCTTGTCGGCTGCTCAAGTGGCAAAGCTCGATATGGGTGATTTGTCTGCCGAGCAAATCTACGGCCTCAAGGATGCGGGCGTTTTGGGTCTGACAGAAGACCAAATAGGGGCCTTGCAATCCAGTCAAACAACGTCTGCTGATCCAGGAAAGGGGTTGAAGGCTTCGCATATCAAGGCGATGGCCAACAATTCCGACACCACGCAACTGGCCTGGCTGGCAGCGAACACTGCAGTCGTGGGGGCATTGACCGCAAGCCAGGTGGCTGGATTGACCGCCGACCAGAAGACAACTCTGGGTTGGGTTGCCCCGCAGGCCTAAGTAAGCAGTCTTCCTATCCGCGGCCGCGCCATGCAAGTCGCCTTGGTTCGACGCACGGCTTCGTTCGCTACTGCCTCCGTCGTTCCTCCCACGGCGACTCAGGCAGTGGCGGCGTTTGCCGCGAACAAGTCCTTGGCATCCGTCACGGTGCAGGATTCGGTCGTTGGGATCCAACAAAATTGGACCAGTCTGTCCGCCATGGCCAAGGCTGGAAAACTCAAGGCCGTGCAGTTCAACGACGCCAGCACGCCCACGCTGACCGTGAGCGTGGCCGACCTCACGCAAAACGCGGCCTTGCTCGGCAAACTGACCGGTGCCCAGCTCGCCCTGGAGTCGGACGCCAGCACCGTGAGCGCCAACCTGGCCACGGTGCAAACCTGGGCCCCCAAGTTGAGCCGCATCACGCTGGAAAACGGGGCCACGCTGAGCATGACCGCAACTCAGTTTGGCAAAAGCGCAGCCCTTATCGGCAAGGTGAACAAACCCGGTTGGGTCAACGTGACGGGCGTGACTGGGTCAAGCCTCGCCAGTGTGCTGTCGGCGGCGGCGGTCAAGTCGTTTGATGTGGACGATTCCGCGGGCAACATCGCCTCGCGCCTGGACGCCTTGCAGGCGGCCGGTGATCGCCTGGGCCGTATCCGCGTGACCAGCGGTGCAGCCGCCTGGACGCTGACCGATGCTCGCTGGCAAGCCAACCAGACGGCGCTGGCCAAAGTGTCGGGCGGCTACAGCGTGGCACTCACCGAGGTGGCTGCGTCGGCCGTGGCGGATCGGCTGACGGCGCAAGCGGATGGTGTCAGCTTGACCACGGTGTCGGTGAAAGACACGGCGGCCCAAGTCGGGCAGGCCCTGGATAGCTTGCAAGCGGCTGGTGACCGGTTGAAAACCATCACGCTCAAAGACAGCGGCGGCACCGTGACCGACACGGCCGCTGGCTTGTCACTACACAGCGGCGTGATGGCCAAGATCAGTGGCAAATATGCCCTGCGGGTGGCCGACAGCAGTGCGCAGTTGAAGGCTCACTGGTCAGCGCTGCTGGCCAAAGCCAGCAGCCTGTCGCAAGTGCAAGTGACCGATGCCAACCGTCCCACCTGGGAGTTCACGCCCGGTGAATACCGAAGCGCAGCGGCCGTGCTGGGCAAGCTCAAGGGCGCCGCCATCAGCCTGAACTTGACGGGCAATGCGGACAGCTACACCCTCAAGCCCAAGACGGACGGCAGCTTCGACCTCAAGTCTTTGACGAAGTCGACCACCGAAAACGGTAACTACAAGGCGGTGCAGTTTTTCAAATTCAAGGACTTCACCGCATTTGGCGATACCGGACATTCCGACGTCAACGCGCTGCTGTTGGGCGGCAGCCCCCTGTGGTGGTCGGATCAACCCGCGCAAACCTCGAATGTCGAGCTGCGCCCCGGCTTGTATGCGCTCAGCAGCAGCAGTTCCCGGCATGACATCCGTTATGGTTTCATGAAGAGCCTGCCGGCCACGGCCACGGCTCAGGATGCGAATGGTTTCACCGCCATGGGCTCGAAGCAGCAGCAAGCGGTGCGAGACGCGTTTTCGTACTTGTCCACGCTTATCAATGTGACTTTCTCGGAGGACAACAGTGCCGACAGCGGGCAGGCCGACATCAACTTTGGCATGAACCTGCAACCGAGCAGTGCGGGGTATGCCAACCCGCCCCACGGCGGGGGCGACCATAATGTGTTCCTCATGCTGGATGCGTCGGCGACGTCCAACAAGAGCTTTGAGCCGGGGGAATATGGGTGGGAAACCGTGCTGCACGAGATCGGCCATACCCTGGGCTTGAAGCACCCGGGCAATTACAACGCGGCAGGCGGTGGAACTCCGGCGCCCTACCTGAGCAAGGCCCTGGACACCACCCGATACAGCCTGATGTCCTACAACAAGCCCAGCGACAGCCGCGGGGTGGATTACACCGTGCAGCGCAACGCAGACAGCACGAGTTACAGCACGGTGGTCAGCACCTACTCGGTGTCGACCTACATGCCGCTCGATATCCTGGCCCTGCAGTACTTGTACGGCGTTGCGCCCGCACGCAACGATCAAGCCGAAGCCAGCACACTCACCTGGGACAAGGACTGGCGCGGTTTCAAAACCTTGTACACCCCGGCCGGCGCCACCCTGGACCTGGGCCAGCTGGACCGTGCCAATGTGGTCGACTTGCGCCCGGGCAGTTTCAGCTCCATCGGGGTGCTGGGTGTGGATCCGGCCAGTTACCTGAGCACCGTCCCCGGTACCTTGCAGTCCCTGGTCCGGCAAAACCAGACCTATTACGGCTACAACAATGTGGCCCTATCGTGGGGCAGCACGATCCAGGCCGTGGTCGGGGGCTCGGGCAGCGATGTGGTGTATGTCGACCCCCGCTCCATGAAAGACGCACAGATTGACGTGGACGGCGGAGCGGGTCAGGATGCGGTGTATCTGCCGGGCACGGCGGCCGATTGGGAATGGGCGCCGCAGGCCGACCAGGGGATGAAAGCCACGAACCTCAACACGCAAGTGACGGTGATGATGCGGCGCTTTGAAAAGCTGGGCTATTACGACGTAGCGAGCGCCCCCTTGCAACACACTGCGGTGGACCTGAAGTGGTGAATTAACTTAAAAGTATTCATATTAAGTTTTGACGCCTCAGGCCGATCCTGTGTGTGCTGTCCTCAATGCGTGTCAACGCGGCCAGGGTTGTAAGAAAGCGTCACGAATGTCCATCAATTTCAATCTGGGTTATACGAATTTCAGCAGTGCTCCCCTGGTGATGGGAAGCGCTCCTGTGGTGACGCCCACCACCGACGTGTCGTCGTTCACGTCGACCCAGATAGCCGCTTTGTCGAACTCCCAGGTGGCGTCCCTCACCAGTGCACAGGTTCGGGCCATCACCACCAGCGCACTCGAGGGCATCACAGTCACCCAGATGCAGGCCCTCACCACCCGCAACGTGTCGGCCCTCACCACCGCGCAGGTCGCCGCACTCAGCACACGGCAACTCAATGCCCTCAAAAGCTTCCAGCTGAGTGCATTGTCGTCCGACCAGGTCAATGCCCTGACCACGGCGCAATTGGCCGGCTGGCGATCTTCGCAAGTCGCGAGCTTGAACACCGCGACGGTGGCCGCCATTGCCACGGATGTACTGGTTGAATTTTCCACGGGTCAGATCCAGGCGCTGACCACCGACCAGATGATGGCGCTGATCTCCGAGCAGATCAGTGCGCTGGAAACCCAACAGGTCAGCAGCCTGAAGGCCAAGCAGATCAAGGCCATCGAAACCCGCGATATTGCAGGCTTTGACACCGCCCAGGTCAAGGCCCTGACGGCCACACAGGTGACGGCCCTGACCACCGAGCAGGTGGCCGCCTTCTCGAGCACTCAACTGGGGGCCATGGACGACGCCGACCTGGCAGCGATGAATGTGTCCCAGATGGCCGCCTTGAAGAGCTCGCAGGTGGGCGGCCTGAGCACGTCGCAAATCGCGGCGCTCAAGCCCGGTCAACTGGCGGCCTGGTCCACGTCGGCCATCAAGGCCTTGAACGATGACCAACTGGCAGCACTGTCAACCAGTCAATTGATCGCGTTGAAGGACGGCCAGATTGCGGCGCTCACCAGCACCCAATTCAACGATCTGTCATCGGCCCAGATCGCCGCCTTGTCCCTGCGGCAAGTGAGCATGATTACGACGGCCGCCTTGAGCGCCATCACCACAGACTTGATTGAGGCGCTGACCTCGTCGCAGGTGGCCGCTTTGACCACGGCCCAGGTGCGCGCCATGACCACTGCGCAGATCGCCGCCATTGAGGTGGGCGCCGATGTCGTGGCCCTGAGCAGCACCCAGTTGCTGGCCATGACAACCACCCAGGTGGCGGCACTGACGGCAAACCAGGTGGCGGAACTCAAGCCACAAGTCATCAATGCCTTGACGACCAGCCAGATACAGGCCCTGGACACCGACCGCATTGCAGCCCTGACCACCAAGCAACTGCAGGCCTTGACCACCGACCAGGTCATTGCCATGTCCAGTGACCAGATTGGCGCCTTGACTTCGGATCAGATCAGCGCTCTGAACGTCAAACTGCTGATGGCCATCGAGACGCGCGATCTGGTCGCACTGGAAACGGATCGCATCGAGGCGCTCACCGCATCCCAGGTGCGCAATTTCACCACCGATCAAATCAAGGCCCTGACCACCGACCAGGTGTTGGCGCTGCAAACCGATGATATTGCTATCCTCAGTAAAGCGCAGTTGCTGGCCCTCACCACCGAGCAAGTGGCGACCTTTGACACCACGCAGATCCAGGCCTTCAAGGCGGACCAATTGTCTGCGATGGACACGTCGCAGATTGCCGCGCTGACCACCGAACAGTTTGCCAGCCTGACCACCTCGCAACTGGTCGCCTTGACCAGTCCGCAAATTTCCGCGCTTTCCAGCACGCATTGGGCAGAAGCCACGACCGACCAAATCCGTGCTTTGAAAAATACGCAAGTGGCCGCCATCGGGGCGGATGACTTGGCTGGCTTGACATCCGAACATGTGGCTGCCCTCAAATCTGCCCAGGTGGCGGCGCTCAGCACCGACCAGATCGTGGCGCTGGACACCGAGCAGTTTGCCGCCATTGATCCGCTGGCTATCAAAGGCTTTTCTTCTGGGCAGATTCCTTCGTTCAGCACAGCGCAAGTCGCGGCCTTGACCTCGGACCAGGTGGTGGCATTCAGCGCGGCGCAGTTGGTGAGCTTTGAAACCCAGGATGTGCGGGCCTTGACCAGTGAGAATATCGTGGCACTGGGGACCAACCAGATTCGCGGGCTGAGCACCGAGCAAATCCGTAACCTGACCACCGAGCAGGTAGCCGCCATTGAAACCGACGACATGGACGCCTTGCGCAACGACCAGATCGTTGCGTTGACCACCGCTCATTACCGTAACATGAGCACCGAGCAACTGGTGGCCCTGACCACGGCCCAGATCGCGGCCATGGAAACGGCAGACCTGGCTGCCCTGGACACCGAGCAAGTGGCGGCACTGACCACGAGCCAGGTGGCTGCCTTGACCACCAACCAATTCAGCAAACTGGGCACTGAGCAGATTGCGGCCTTGACCACCGAACAGCTGGTCAAGGTCACCACGGCCAATATTGCAGCGCTGACCACCGACCAGGTGTTGGCCCTGACCTCAGACCAGATTCCGGCTCTGATCACCAAGCAGGTGGCGGCCTTGCGGTCGCAGTCCATTGCAGCGTTGACTTCCGACCAGGTGAGCGCACTTACCACGACGCAAATTGCGGCGCTCACCATGGACCATGCGCGCGCCTTGACGTCAGCCCAGGTGGCCGGCTTTGCGACCGAGCAGGTGGCGGCACTGACCACCAAAGACCTGAACGCTTTGTCGGCTGATCAGCTGAACTTCTTCTCGACGGACCAGATCAGTGCGCTCACCACCCAGCAGATCGGGTCCTTGAAAAACGCACTGGTCAATGGCCTGTCGCCGGACCTGTTCATGGCGCTCACCAGTGCGCAGATCGCCGGGTTGACGACAAAGCAGATACCCGGCCTGACAACGCGTCAGGTGTCCGTGATGAGCACGGAGCAGTTGGTGGCGATTGAGACAGAGGACCTGGCGGTCTTCAGTTCTGCGCAGATCCAGGCCCTCACGCCCGAGCATATCGAGGCGCTGACCACGGGGCAAATTGTGGGCCTGCAGCGTGGCCAGTTCGGCAGCTTCACCTCCGAGCAGTTGGCCGCACTCGCTACCGAGCAAATCGTCGCCATTGAAGTCAAGGATGTGGCGGGCTTCGAGGGCTGGCAGATCGATGCGCTCAGCACCGAGCAGGTGGTGGCCATGACCACGGCCCAGATCCAGGCCTTGAACCAGTCGCAATTGGCGTCCCTCAACGTGGACCAGATCCAGGCCTTGACGTCCGAACAGCTGCAGGCCATTGAGACCATTGACATCCCGGCCCTGACCACCACGCAGGTGGCTGCGCTGCAAACCGAGCAAGTGGCCAAGTTGACCACCGGTCAAATTGCTGCGCTCAGTTCCATCGCCGTGGCCGCCTTGAGCACCGACCAGGTGGTGGCACTGACGACCGACCAGATCGTGGCAATCAAGGGCACCCAGTGGGCCGCCATGACCACGGCGCAAGTGGCAGCGCTCGAGACCGCTCAGGTCCAGGCCATCGAAACCGCCGATGTGGTGTCGCTGACCGCTGCGCAAGTGGCGGCCATGACCACCGAGCAACTGGACAAGCTCAGCAGCAGCCAGTTGCAAGCCCTGGAAGCCCGTGACGTGGCCTCCATGGGTACCGAGCAGGTGGCCTCACTGAAGACCGAGCACATTGCGCATTTGACGACCGCGCAGGTGGCTGCCTTGAGGACCGACCAGGTTGCCGCCCTGACCACGACGCAAATTGCCAAGATCGTCACCGAGGGGGTGGTGGCCCTGGATTCGCGGCAATTGCGTGCCCTGGACAGCGACCAGTTGCAGGCGCTGACCACGACGCAAGTGCCGGCGATGTTGAGCAGCCAATTGATCACGTTGCGCTCTGATCAGGTGATGACCCTCACCTCGACCCAGCTCAACGCCATGACCACGCAGCAGTTGAACGGCTTGACCTCGGACCAGATTGACGTGTTGACCACCGACCAGATCAGCAATCTGCGAACCGGTCACATTGCGGCCCTGACCACTGCCACACTCGCGGCGCTGGGCAGCGAGCAGATCCAGGCCCTGACCACCACGCAGTTGGTACAGCTCACCACCTCGCAAGTGGCAGCCTTGTCGACCGAACAGGTCAATTCGCTCACCACCGCGCAACTGCCGGCGTTGACCAGCAACCAGATCCGCGCCATGGAGACCCAGGATCTGCGGGCCTTGTCGACCGACCAGTTGGTGGCCCTGACCACGGCCCAGATTGAAAAACTCAAGACCGATCAGCTCAATGCCCTGACCAGCGACCAGGTGCCGGCGTTGACGACCACGCAGGTCGAGAAACTGACCGAGACTCAGCTGTCGGCGCTGACCACCACCCATCTGCTCGAGCTGCAATCGGCGCAGATCGAGGCCTTGTCCAGCACGCAGCTGCGCGCATTCAGCTCGACGCACTATGCGGCGCTGTTGCCCGACCAGGTCAAGGCCCTGGGTGACACCAAGCTGCCGTTGCTCGATGCCGCCGACCTGGCAGGCCTGGGTTCAAGCCAGGTGGGCGCCTTGAACACCAGCCAGGTGGCAGTGCTGACCACGGCGCAACTGGCCGTGCTGACCACCCAGGCCTTGTCGGGCCTGGATGCCCTGCAGGTCCCGGCGCTCACCAGCAATCAGTTCAAGTCGCTCAGCACGGAGCAGATCAACAGCTTGAGTACCACCCAGTGGGCGGTGGTGACCACGGAGCAAATAGCGGCCTTGACCTCGTCGCAGATCATCAATTTGCCAGTGGCCAAGCTGAACCAGTTGTCGCAGGAGCAGTTCCAGGCCCTGACCTCGGCCCAGATCGAGTCCATCCCGACCTTGTCGCTGACCAGCCTGAGTACCAACCAGGTGGCGACTCTCACCAGTGCCCAAGTGACCGCCCTGAGCACCGCCCAGGCTGCCAGCCTGTTGACCACCCAGCTCGACAAAATTGGGCTCGACGCCCTGGCTGGGCTCGAAACCGCGGACCTGCAGGCCTTGTCCACGACCCAGATCCAGGCCCTGTCGACCGACCAGGTGCATACCTTGTCGACCGATCAGGTCC
>RGCL01000082.1 GCA_009919175.1 Betaproteobacteria bacterium | reverse complement strand
TTGATTGCGCCCATTGCCATGGAAGAGGGTCTGCGTTTTGCCATCCGCGAGGGTGGCCGTACCGTGGGCGCCGGCGTCGTTGCCAAGATCCTGGAGTGATTGATAGGGGTATAGCTCAATTGGCAGAGCGTCGGTCTCCAAAACCGAAGGTTGGGGGTTCGATTCCCTCTGCCCCTGCCACCGCTTGAGGCGGTCAGCCACCAGCCCACCTTCCAAGGTGGGCTTTGGTCCCTCAAGGGGTTCGTTTTGAATTCTCGTTTTTTGGACTTTTCATGTCTTCCAATGCCGTTGAAACTGTGAACACTGGCTCCGACAAGCTCAAGCTTGTGCTGGTGGCGGCCTTGCTCCTGGCGGGGTTGGTGGGCTTTTACATGTTGTCCCAGCATTCGGCTTGGGTCCGCTGGGGCGTATTGTTGGTGGGCTTGGTGCTCGCGGGCGTCACCTTCTTGCTGGCTTCGCCGGGTCAGCGCCTCATTGGCTTTGGCCGCGACTCGGTGCGCGAGCTGCGCAAAGTGGTGTGGCCAACGCGCAAGGAAGCCCTCCAGATGACGGCCTACGTCTTTGCCTTTGTGCTGGTGATGGCCCTCTTTTTGTGGTTGACCGACAAGACCCTTGAATGGGTGTTTTACGACCTGATTCTTGGATGGAAAAAGTGATGACTGACATCGAACAACCCGTGACGGCTGACGATTACAAGCCATCCCATCCCGACATGCGCTGGTATGTCGTTCATGCTTATTCGGGCATGGAAAAAGCCGTGGAGCGCAACATCCAGGAGCGCATCAACCGCATGGGCATGCAGTCCAAATTCGGTCGCATCCTGGTGCCCACTGAAGAAGTCGTTGAAATGAAAAACGGTCAGCGCCGCACCACGGAGCGCCGCTTCTTCCCTGGCTACGTCCTGGTGGAAATGATCATGGACGATGAGACCTGGCACTTGGTCAAGCACACCAGCAAAGTCACCGGCTTTGTGGGTGGCAGCCGCAATCGCCCGGCGCCCATCTCCGAGCAAGATGTCATGAAGATCGTCAACCAGATGCAAGAGGGCTCTGACAAGCCCCGCCACAAAGTGGAGTTCATGGTGGGCGAGCTCATTCGCGTCAAGGACGGCCCTTTCACCGATTTCAACGGATCCGTGGAAGAGGTCAACTACGAAAAAAGCAAGGTGCGTGTATCGGTCACGATTTTTGGCCGCTCCACGCCCGTCGAACTCGAATTCGGTCAGGTCGAAAAGACCTGACGAACCGGGCGCCTTGCGGCTCTGCGTCCCAACCCAAAGAGCCGCCAAACCCCCGGGGAGTTGATGCCAGTCATCAACGTTTGCACCCGTAAGGAGCAACAGCATGGCAAAGAAAATTGTCGGCTTCATCAAGCTGCAAGTGCCAGCGGGCAAGGCCAATCCTTCGCCCCCCATTGGCCCCGCGCTCGGTCAGCGTGGCCTCAACATCATGGAATTCTGCAAGGCCTTCAATGCCCAAACCCAGGGTGTTGAGCCAGGCCTGCCCTTGCCCGTGGTCATCACGGCATTTGCAGACAAATCCTTCACCTTCATCATCAAGACGCCGCCGGCTACCACCTTGATCAAGAAGTCCATCAAACTCGACAAAGGCTCTGCCAGGCCGCACACCGACAAAGTCGGCAAGATCACGCGCGCACAACTGGAAGAGATTGCAAAAACCAAGATGCCTGACATGACGGCAGCTGACCTGGACGCAGCCGTGCGCACGATCGCCGGTTCTGCCCGTTCCATGGGCGTCACGGTGGAGGGACTCTGACATGACCAAGCTCACCAAAAAGCAAAAAGGTTTGCAGGGCAAGGTGGACTCCACCAAGCTGTACGGGATTGGCGAAGCCATCGATTTGGTCAAGACCTGTGCCACGGCCAAGTTTGACGAATCCATCGACGTGGCCGTTCAACTCGGCATTGATGCCAAGAAATCCGACCAAGTCGTGCGTGGCGCAGTTGTTCTGCCCAATGGCACAGGCAAAACAGCCCGCGTGGCTGTGTTCGCACAAGGCGCCAAGGCCGAGGAAGCCAAAGCCGCTGGTGCAGACATCGTGGGCATGGACGATCTGGCTGCACAAGTCAAAGCCGGCGACATGCCCTTTGACGTGGTGATCGCTGCACCCGACGCCATGCGCGTGGTGGGTACCCTGGGTCAGATCCTGGGTCCCCGTGGTTTGATGCCCAACCCCAAAGTGGGCACGGTGACGCCCGATGTGGCCACCGCCGTGAAAAACGCCAAGGCTGGCCAGGTTCAATTCCGAGTGGACAAGGCCGGCATCGTGCATGCCACGATTGGCCGTCGTTCCTTTGAAACCGACAAACTCAAAACCAACCTGAATGCATTGGTGGACGCCCTCAACAAGGCCAAGCCGGCATCCAGCAAGGGCATCTACCTGCGCAAGCTGGCGGTGTCGTCCACCATGGGTGTGGGCGTGCGAGTGGACATGCAAAGTTTGGCCTGAAGGCCAGTAGATTTCGGGCTTGCCACCAGGCAGGCTCGAAGTGGTGGGCCGCAGTGATTCGTCACTGTGGGCCATCCAAGACCGTTGGCGCACCCTCGGGTGCTTAATCCGCAAGGGCCAACGCAGATGGCGTACCCGCCTGAGGACTCATTTCCTAAGGTTGGTCGCTGAACCAAAGGCGTGTCTGAGACCCAGACACTTTTAAGGAGTAGACCTTGAGTCTGAATCGCAGTGAGAAAGAAGCCGTCGTCGCAGAAGTCGCCGGCCTCGCCGCGCAAGCTCAAACGCTGGTGATGGCGGAATACCGTGGCATCACGGTCGCTGACATGATCAAACTGCGCTCCGAGGCGCGCAGCAAGGGCGTAAACCTGAGTGTTCTCAAGAACACCCTGGCTCGCCGTGCTGTGTCCGGTAGCGCATTTGAAGTGGCAGCAGACCAGATGACCGGTCCGCTCATCTATGGCTTCTCTGAGGACGCAGTGGCCGCCGCCAAGGTGGTGGCCGATTTCGCCAAGACCAACGACAAACTGGTCATCCGTGGCGGCGTCTTCGGGGGCAAAGCCCTGGATGTCAACGGCGTTAAACAGCTGGCCAACATTCCCTCAAAAGAGGTGCTGCTGTCCCAGTTGTGCGGCTTGCTCATGTCGCCCATGTCCCGCACCGCTGTGGTGTTGGGTGCCCTGGCGGCGAAGAAAGAAGGCGAGGCTGCCGCTGCTTGAGGCGTGCAGTCAACCCACATTCAACCATTCTTAGGAAAACAACATGTCATTTGATAAAGATGCATTTCTGACCGCGCTCGACAGCATGACGGTCATGGAACTCAACGATTTGGTCAAGGCCATCGAAGAGAAATTCGGCGTGAGCGCAGCAGCCATGGCTGCTCCCGCAGCAGCTGGTGGCGGTGGCGCTGCAGCCGCTGCTGAAGAGAAGACCGACTTCAACGTGGTCCTCACCGATGCAGGCGGCAACAAGGTGTCGGTCATCAAGGCCGTGCGCGAAATCACTGGCCTGGGCCTCAAGGAAGCCAAAGACTTGGTCGATGGCGCACCCAAAGTGGTCAAGGAAGGCATGCCCAAGGCCGACGCAGAAGCTGCCAAGAAAAAGCTCGAAGAAGCTGGCGCCAAAGTCGAGCTCAAGTGATGCTCTGGTCCTTCGGGACCACCTGGCTTGCCAGGCAAAGGTTGGAGGTCAAAAGCCTCCAACCTTTTTCCGCCTCAGAGCACACCTGAAAGTGAATCCGGTTCGCTTTCAAGTGTCTTCTGACCAGACTGCAGAAGAACCTTGGTTCGGGCCGTGTGAGCGCACGGTCGTCCGCCAACGCTGGTAGTGGCCAGCCGCCAAGACGCCCAGGGGTTTTCGAACCCTTCGGGATCAGTCGCCGAGTGCATCAAATCCGGAGAACTCATGGCTTACTCTTTCACCGAACGCAAGCGAATCCGCAAAAGTTTCGGCCGGCGCGACAGCGTGCTGGAAGTCCCCTATCTGCTGCAAATGCAAAAAGACGCCTACACGGCTTTCTTGCAAGCAGACATCGCCCCCAAAAAGCGTTTGCCCGAAGGCCTTCAGGCCGCCTTCGAAGCAGCCTTCCCCATCGTCTCCCACAACAGTTTTGTGGAGATGAAGTTCATTGAGTACAACCTCTCCAAGCCCGCTTTCGACGTCCGCGAATGCCAGACCCGTGGCTTGACCTTCGCATCGGCCGTGCGCGCGCGCGTTCAATTGATCATCTATGACCGCGAGTCGTCCACTCCCCAGTCCAAAGTGGTTCGCGAAGTCAAGGAGCAAGAGGTCTACATGGGCGAAGTGCCCCTGATGACTGAAAAAGGCTCGTTCATCATCAACGGCACCGAGCGCGTGATCGTGTCTCAGTTGCACCGCTCGCCGGGTGTGTTCTTCGAGCACGACAAGGGCAAGACCCACAGCTCGGGCAAGTTGCTGTTCAGCGCCCGCATCATTCCTTACCGCGGCTCCTGGCTTGATTTCGAATTCGACCCCAAGGACATCCTCTACTTCCGCGTGGATCGTCGTCGCAAGATGCCCGTGACCATCCTGCTCAAGGCCATTGGCCTGACCCCGGAGTCCATCCTGGCGAACTTCTTCGTCAACGACAACTTCCGCATCATGGACACCGGCGCACAAATGGAATTTGTCGCCGAGCGCCTGCGGGGTGAGGTCGCACGCTTTGACATCACCGACGCCAAAGGCAATGTGGTGGTGGCCAAAGACAAGCGCATCACCGCCCGTCACACCCGCGAGCTCGAGCAATCGGGCACCACCCACATCAGCGTCCCCGAGGACTTCCTCATCGGTCGCGTGGTGGCTCGCAACATCGTTGACACCGAGACCGGCGAAATCATCGCCCGCGCCAACGACGAACTCACCGAAGCCCTGCTCAAAAAACTGCGCAGCGCCAACGTGCAAGACTTGCAGTGCATCTACACCAACGAACTCGACCAGGGCGCCTACATTTCGCAGACCCTGCGCATCGACGAAACCGCCGATGAGTTCACCGCCCGCGTGGCCATCTATCGCATGATGCGCCCTGGCGAGCCACCCACCGAAGATGCGGTTCAAGCCCTCTTCCAGCGCCTCTTCTACAACCCCGACACCTACGACCTGTCGCGCGTTGGCCGCATGAAGTTCAATGCCCGCATCGGCAACCCCGAGCCCACGGGCTCCATGGTGCTGAGCAACGAAGACATCCTCGCTGTGGTCAAGATCCTCGTGGACTTGCGCAATGGTCGTGGCGAAGTCGACGACATCGATCACCTGGGCAATCGCCGCGTGCGTTGCGTGGGCGAGTTGGCCGAGAACCAGTTCCGCACCGGTCTGGCCCGCATCGAAAAAGCCGTCAAGGAGCGTTTGGGTCAGGCCGAGCAAGAGCCCCTCATGCCGCATGACCTCATCAACTCCAAGCCCATCTCGGCTGCCCTCAAGGAATTCTTTGGGGCGTCCCAGTTGTCGCAGTTCATGGACCAGACCAACCCCTTGTCGGAAATCACGCACAAGCGTCGCGTGTCCGCACTGGGTCCGGGCGGTCTCACGCGCGAGCGCGCCGGCTTTGAAGTGCGTGACGTTCACGTGACCCACTATGGCCGTGTCTGCCCGATTGAAACCCCTGAAGGTCCCAACATTGGCCTGATCAACTCCCTGGCCTTGTACGCCCAGCTCAACGACTACGGCTTCATTGAAACCCCGTACCGCCGGGTGGTGGATGGCAAGGTCACCGATGTCATCGATTACCTCTCCGCCATCAAGGAAGCTGAATTCGTCATCGCCCAGGCCAACGCCGTGCTCGACGAGCAAGGCCGTCTGGTGGGCGAGTTGATCTCCGCTCGCGAAAAAGGCGAATCCATCCTCTGCGCGGCCGATCGCATCCAGTACATGGACGTCTCGCCCGCACAGATCGTCTCGGTGGCCGCGTCCCTCGTGCCCTTCTTGGAGCATGACGATGCCAACCGCGCGCTCATGGGCGCCAACATGCAGCGCCAGGCTGTGCCCACCCTGCGTCCTGAAAAGGCCTTGGTCGGTACCGGCATCGAGCGCGTGGCTGCCGTGGACTCCGGCACCGTGGTGACCGCCTTGCGCGGTGGTGTGGTCGATTACGTCGATGCCACCCGCATCGTGGTGCGTGTCAACGACAACGAAGCCACCGCTGGCGAAGTGGGTGTGGACATCTACAACCTCATCAAATACCAGCGTTCCAACCAGAACACCAACATCCACCAGCGCCCCATCGTCAAGCGTGGCGATGTGCTGGCCAAGGGTGATGTGATTGCCGACGGCGCATCCACCGACCTGGGCGAATTGGCCCTGGGTCAGAACATGCTCATCGCCTTCATGCCCTGGAACGGCTACAACTTCGAAGACTCCATCCTCATCTCCGAGCGCGTGGTGGCCGATGACCGCTACACCTCCATCCACATCGAGGAATTGGTGGTGATGGCACGTGACACCAAGTTGGGTGCCGAAGAAATCACGCGCGACATTCCCAACCTGTCCGAGACCCAACTCAACCGCCTCGACGAGTCCGGCATCATCTACGTGGGTGCAGAAGTGCAACCCGGCGATGTGCTGGTGGGCAAGGTCACGCCCAAGGGCGAAACCACCCTCACGCCGGAAGAAAAGCTCTTGCGCGCCATCTTTGGCGAGAAGGCCTCCGATGTGAAAGACACCTCGTTGCGCGTCGAGCAAGGCTCGCAAGGCACGGTGATCGATGTGCAGGTCTTCACCCGCGAAGGCATTCAGCGCGACAAGCGCGCCCAGCAAATCATTGACGACGAACTCAAGCGTTTCCGCCTGGACCTCAATGACCAGCTGCGCATCGTTGAAGCCGATGCCTTTGACCGCATCGAAAAACTGCTGGTGGGCAAGAGCGCCAACGGCGGCCCGCAAAAGCTGGCCAAGGGCAGCGCCATCACCAAAGAGTACCTTGCTGGCGTGGACAAGTTCCACTGGTTCGACATTCGCCCCAGCGACGAAGACGTGGCCAACCAGCTCGAATCCATCAAGAACGCGCTCACCCAGACGCGCCACAGCTTTGACCTCGCCTATGAAGAAAAGCGCAAAAAGCTCACCCAAGGCGACGAGTTGCCCGCAGGCGTGTTGAAGATGGTCAAGGTCTACTTGGCCGTCAAGCGCCGCTTGCAGCCTGGCGACAAGATGGCCGGCCGTCACGGCAACAAGGGTGTGGTGTCCAAGATCGTTCCCGTCGAAGACATGCCCTACATGGCCGACGGCACACCCTGCGACATCGTGCTCAACCCCTTGGGCGTGCCCTCGCGCATGAACGTGGGTCAGGTGCTCGAGGTGCATTTGGGCTGGGCTGCCAAAGGCCTGGGTCACCGCATCGGCGAGATGATGCAACGCCAAGCCAAAGCGGCCGAGTTGCGCAGCTTCCTCGAACAGATCTACAACCAGACGGGTCACCAAGAAGCCCTGGGTAAGCTCAAGGACGGGCAAGTTCAAGAAATGGCCACCAACCTGGCCACGGGCATCCCGTTTGCAACGCCAGTGTTTGACGGTGCCACCGAAGAAGACATCATGGCCATGTTGCAGCTCGCCTATCCCGACGATGTGGCCAAGGCCAAGGGCTTGTCGGCCACGCGCACTCAGGCTCAACTTTTTGATGGCCGCACGGGCGACGCTTTCGAGCGTCCCGTGACCGTGGGCTACATGCACGTGCTCAAGTTGCACCACTTGGTGGACGACAAGATGCACGCCCGTTCCACGGGACCCTACAGCCTGGTCACCCAGCAGCCGCTGGGCGGCAAGGCGCAATTTGGTGGACAGCGTTTTGGCGAGATGGAGGTGTGGGCGCTCGAAGCCTACGGTGCTTCCTACACCTTGCAGGAAATGCTCACCGTCAAGTCCGACGACGTACAAGGCCGCACCAAGGTCTATGAAAACATCGTCAAGGGCGAGCACGCCATCGAGGCGGGCATGCCCGAATCGTTCAATGTGTTGGTCAAGGAGATCCGTTCACTCGGTATCGACATCGAGTTGGAGCGCAGCTGATGAAGCCATGCAGTGACCCTGTCACCGCCTGTTCATCAAACCCGACATCAAAGGATTGAAACCATGAAATCATTGCTTGACCTGTTCCGCCAGTTCACCCCCGATGAGCATTTCGATGCCATCAAGATTGGCATTGCCTCCCCCGAGAAGATCCGCTCGTGGTCTTTTGGCGAAGTCAAAAAGCCTGAAACCATCAACTACCGCACCTTCAAGCCCGAGCGCGACGGTTTGTTTTG
>RGCL01000081.1 GCA_009919175.1 Betaproteobacteria bacterium | reverse complement strand
AATACTGAATTCAGTATTCAAAGGATTGTCCCATGACCACTCCCCAAGTTGGCGCGGACTGCGCAGCGGACCTCATTGCCCGATTCCTCAAGGCTCACGGGGTCACGCGGGTGTTTGCCCTGTGCGGCGGGCACATCATGCCGATCTGGATGCGCCTGCATGCCCACGGCATCGCCATCGTCGACGTGCGCGACGAACGCGCAGCGGTCTACATGGCCCATGCCCATGCCGACCTCACCAGCGAGGTGGGCGTGGCCCTGGTGACCGCAGGTCCCGGCGTCACCAATGCCATGACCGGTCTGGCCAACGCCCATGTCGCCCGCGCCAGTGTGCTGGTCTTGTCCGGCACGCCACCCACGGCACAGGAAAACCGGGGGGCTTTGCAAGACGTGAACCACATCGACTTTGTCAAACCCCTCACCCGCTATGCGCGCACGGTGCGCGACCCTGATCTGGTCTTGCAAGAGCTGGACGAAGCCCTCAGCCGTTGCCTGGGTCATGGCAGCGAGCCGGGTCCGGTTTTTCTGGACTTCCCCGTCAACACCTTGCGTGCGCCCGTGAGCCGCGCCATGCAACTGCCCGAGCGCTTCACGCCCCGCGCCCGACCACGCCTGCACCCAGACCCGCAGGACTTGCAGCGCGCCATGGCCGTCTTGTGGCAAGCCAAACGCCCCCTGGTGATCACAGGCCGGGGCGCACGAGGCGCCTCCAGCGCCCTCATTGAGCTGCTCGATCGCCTGGGCGCGGTCTACCTGGACACGGGCGAGAGCCGTGGCCTGGTGCCCGAATCCCACCCCTCGGTGGTGGCGGCCATGCGCGGCGCGGTGATGAGCCAGGCCGATGTCATCCTCACCCTGGGGCGCAAACTCGACTTCCAACTCGCCTATGGCTCAGAGGCCGTGTTTGGCCAAGCCCAGTGGGTGCGCATGGCCGACTGCACCAGCGAGTTGCGCGACAACCGCCGCGGCGAGGTGGAGGTGCTCGCCGATGTGAACCTGGCCATCGAGGGTCTGCTCGCCTGTGCGGGTGAGCGCCCCAGCGCCTGCGACCGCAGCTGGGCTGCTCAGCTGCGCACGCAACACCTGGAGCGCGCCCGCAAGATGAAGACCAGCATGCAGCAAGCCCCGGCGGGCCAAGATGGCCGCATGCACCCCAACCGGCTGCTGGCGGCTTTGTCCGAGGTGGTGGATGACCAGACCATCGTGGTGGCCGACGGGGGCGACTTCCTGAGCTTTGCCCGTGTGGGCTTGCCCGCGAGCACGTATTTGGATCCGGGACCGTTGGGCTGCATTGGCATGGGCACGCCCTTTGGCATTGCGGCCAGCCTCGCCTGCCCCGGGCGCCAGGTGGTGGTGGCCACGGGCGACGGTGCGTTTGGTTTCAATGCCATGGAGATCGACACCGCCGTGCGGCATCAGGCGCCGGTGCTCATCGTGGTGGCCAACAATGGCTCATGGGCCATCGAGGTGCGCGATCAGCAAGAGACCCACGGTCAGGTCGTGGGCACCACCTTGCAATTTGCCGACCATGCGGCCATGGCCAGGGCATTTGGCATGCATGCCCAACGCGTGGAGAAAGCCCAAGACTTGCCGCGCGCCATCGAGCTGGCCATGGCCAATCGACCCGCCCTGCTCGACGTGGTGGTGACACCCGAGGCGGCGTCCTCGGATGCCAAGTCAGGCCTGGCCTGGGTGCCCGACTTGCAAGCCCTGGGCGCGTGGGACACAGCCGAGGCGGCCTGGCGCGAGAAGGCCTGAGCCGCTCATCGGCACATGAGCTGAATCTGGGTGAACCCGTCTTCAGCGGCGTAACGGCACTCGCCATTGACGCGGTAGTCCACGGCCGTCAAGCCTTGCTGGTTGAGGTAGAAATTCACATCGTTGGTGCCGCACTGGCTCTTGGCGCACCCGCCCGCACTCACCACTTCGTCGTTGACCCGCTCAAATGGGGTGCACACCTCGAGTCGCTCATCCGCGATCTCTTGCAGCTCCTTATTGAGCTTGTTCCACACCAGCTGGCCAAAGGCTTTGACAGCGCGAGGGTTGGTGCCCCCCGGCATGTAATCCATGCAGTAGGTGCCCTTGAGGGGCGAGAGGGTGGCCACGGCAAAGGGGTCACTGCCCGCGGCATCCGGGGCTTCGGGTGCTTGAGCAGCCACTGGCAGCTCGATGTTGTCCGCAGCGTCCCCCACACCTTGCATCACCTCACCAAAGATGCGTGCCCAGGTGTCCTCTGGATTGCCCGTAGCCATTTTGCTGATGGGCACCAGGACTGCCATCGACAAGACAGCGAGGGTACAAAACATGCCCAAGGCCATGGGCGTGCCCGAGGCCAGCATCATGCGACCCAGGTCACTGGGCTCGAGGGTCAGGGCAGGACCCACCGCCTCATGCAGGTCCAGCGTGGGCGAAACCACCTCATTCATGGTGAGGCCTCGGTTTTTTGTGTTCGTCAAGCAAGGCCAGGACGATGCGGGTGATCTCGTCGAGTTTTTCCTCAGAGATCTCCTGACCTTCGATCACCGAGCGCTTGAGCAGCAGGTGATAGGTTTCGCCAGTGACATCGTTGAAACCGATCAGGCGCAGGCGGTTGAACACAAACACCCAGATCGCCACCGCCAGACCCAGCAGCACCAAGCCCACGGCAGCGCCCGTGCTGCCAAACTCGGCGGCAAAGTAGGCCAGGAAGATGAAGAACAACAACCAGCCCATGGCCTTTTTCCAGGGGCGGGAGACGCCAAAGTACACGCTGCTCACCGACTCGATGGGCAGGACCGCGCGGGTAAAGCCGGTGAAGTTGGACACCATGTATTCCACCTTGGTGTAGCGCACGCGCATCTCCAGTGTGGGATCAATGCGCAACAAGGCAAACAGCCAGGCGATGAGGCCGCTTTGACGACCCACGATCTCGATGTAGACACCGTCATCCCTGGGGGTGGGCGAGACGAAAAACTTTTTCACCACCAAGGCCCCGGAGAGGCCGGAATTGGCCTTGGCGGCCAACACCAAGACCAAGGCGATGACCACCACAATGATGGCGTGCCAGGCGCTGAACGAATCCATAGGAACTCCCTTAATATCAGATTGATAAAAGTATAGGAGTCTTGTTCAGGTTCAAATGGGAACCTGCCTAAGGACCTTTCAGCGTGGGTCTTTGTGCCAGACCAGGGACAAGCCCAGCGCCAGCACACAGGCCAACAGGGCCAGGGCAGCGGCCAGGACCGAGACCTCGGTGCGCTGCACCTCGATGTGCATCTGGCTAGAGAGCTCGCCGTAGACCTGCCGCAAATCCTCTGCATTCTGTGCCCGGTAAAACTGGCCTTGTGTCATCTTGGCCATCGCCATGAGGGTCTCCTCGTCCACCTTGGTGTAGAAGGAATAGCCCTCCATGCCGGGAATGAAACCATTGGGTGTGCCAAAGGCCACGGTGTGGACCCTGACCCCGAGGTCAGCAGCCAGTTTGGCGGCCGACAAGGGGTTGGGTCCTGTGGTGCGTCGCCCATCCGAGAGCAAGACCACCGCACCCGCGCGATAGGAGCCCACTGGCACGGGAGGGCTGGCCGCAGCACCCTCGGCTGAATTGAGGGTCAGGGGTTTGTCATCGTCAGGACCAGGATCCCAGCTGTTGCCAAAGCGTTTGCCATAAACCAGTTTTTCCAGGTCGATGCCGGCTTGGGGCAGCAAGGTGGCCAACGACAACAGCAAGCCACTGCCGGTGGCCGTGCCGCGTTGCATCTCGAAGCGATCGAGGGCAGCGAGCAAAGCCTGGCGGTCATCGGTGGGGGCTTGCACCAGCTGGGTGGAGCCTGCAAAGGTGACGATGCCCACGCGCACCTGCGGGGGCAGGTCTTTCAAAAATCCACGCACCGACTCCTGCGCGGCTTGCATGCGATTGGGGGGCACATCCTCGGCCAGCATGCTGCGCGAGACATCCATGGCCAGGATGAGGGTCATCTGGTCCGAAGGCAAGACCACCTTGGCCATGGGGCGCGCCAAAGCCAGCAGCCCCAAGGCCAGCGCCAAGGCCACGAGTGCAGGCGGCACATGGCGTCGCCAAGCCCTGTGCCCCAGCAGGGCAGGACGGATGAGCGACAGGCTGGGGTAATCCAGGGCTTGCAATCGGCGGCGGCGCAGCAGCCAGAGGTAGCCCATCACGGCCAGAGGCAGCAACAGGAAAGCCCACAACGCATCAGGCCATATGAATTGCATGTTGACCCATGAAATTGAAACGTCCAGCACACTCTAGCACCACATCCTGTGCTATGTTGATCCCCATGCGACGAGCCCCGATTCATCGTGCGCGACCCTCGGCACCTGCCGCATCCGACCCGCCCTCCTCTGGCCAGGCAGCGGCCAGGCCCGTGCTGCGTGCGCGCCGCATCCCTTGGCCAACCGCTGCCCTGGCGCTCTTGCTGGTGCTTCTGGGCATGTGGATGGGCCACGAACTCATGGCCCCGCGCAGCGTGGTGCAACGCCTGTCCCAAGACCAACTCGAAGAGGCCATGCAAAGCCTGTGGGACAAACAAAGCCTACCCTCTCGCACCCGCCAGGCTGCCGCGGTGATTGCCCCGTCGGTGGTGCGCATCCATGGCATGGCGCCGCATCCGCCAACCAAGTCGTCGTCCGCAGCGGCCAAGGGGAATCTGGGCAACAAGGGAGCTCAGGCAAGCAACCCGCCAGCCGATCAAGCGCCCTTGCCCGATGTGGAAGTGGGCGTGGGCACAGGCGTGGTGATCAAGGACGACGGCACCATCCTCACCAACCTGCATGTGGTTCAAAACTCGCCACGGCTCAAGGTCACGTTTTTCGATGGCTCCGAATCCCCCGCCGTGGTGGTGGCCGTTCACCCGCACAAAGACCTCGCCGTGATCCGCGCGAGCAAACTCCCCGATGACCTCGAACCTGCCGTGCTGGCTGGTGCCGGTGATTTGCGCCTGGGTGACGAGGTCGTGGCCGTGGGCTTTCCCTATGGCATTGGTCCCTCGGTGACCTCGGGCGTGATCTCTGGCCTGGGTCGGTCGTTTCGCATCCGCAAAGACCTGGCCATGGAAGACCTCATTCAATACGACGCAGCCACCAATCCGGGCAACTCCGGGGGGCCACTGGTCAACCTCAAAGGTGAGGTGGTGGGCATCGTCACCGCCATCTTCAACCCCACCGAGGCCGGCACCTTCATTGGCATTGGCTTTGCCACCACCATGGATTCGGTGGGCTCTGCCATTGGCCTTCCCCCTTTTTAAACCCTGGATGTGAAAGCGAGGTCCGCGATGTCATCGACCCCAGCGCAGTGGCAACCCACCGAACCCGGTCCCAAGACCTGCGAGCAAGAAGCCGCCCTGATGGAGCAAGTGCTCTATGAAGTGAAAAAGGTGGTGGTGGGTCAGGATCTCTTTCTCGAGCGCATCCTGGTGGCGCTGCTGGCTCAGGGTCACCTGCTCATTGAGGGCGTGCCCGGCCTGGCCAAAACCCTCACCGTCAACACCCTCGCCCAAGTGATTCAGGGGCAATTCAGCCGCATCCAGTTCACGCCCGACTTGCTGCCAGCCGACCTCATGGGCTCTCGCATCTACAACCAGAAAACGGGCGACTTCAGCACCATGCTGGGGCCAGTGATGGCCAACCTCCTGCTGGCCGATGAAATCAACCGCGCCCCGGCCAAAGTGCAAAGTGCCTTGCTGGAAGTCATGCAGGAAAAACAAGTCACCATCGCCGGTGAAAGCCACAAGGTGCCCCGCCCCTTTGTGGTGATGGCCACGCAAAACCCAATCGAGACCGAAGGCACCTACCCCTTGCCAGAGGCGCAGGTGGACCGCTTCATGATGAAGGTGCTGGTGGACTACCCCACCGAGCAGGAGGAGTTCACGGTGGTGCACCGCATGACAGGCCCTGCACCCACGGTGAGCGCCGTCACCGACACCGCGAGCTTGCAGCGCATCCAGGCCCATTGCCGGCTGGGCTATGTGGACCCCGCCCTCATGCAATACGCGGTGCAACTGGTGGCCGCCACCCGATTCCCCGAGCGCCACGGCCTGGCTGACCTCCAACGCTTCTTGGGCATGGGTGCCAGCCCCCGCGCCACCATCGGCCTGGTGGAAGGCGCGCGTGCCCTGGCCTATTTGCGTGGCCGCACCTATGCCATGCCGCAGGACCTGATCGACATCGTGCCCGATGTGCTGCGCCATCGCCTGGTCTTGTCCTACGAGGCCCTTGCCGAGGGCATGACCAGTGATCAGCTCATTGCGCGCATCCTGCAAACCATCAAGCCCCCCACCCAGGCCCTGCACCACCATGTTCAAGTGGCTCAAGCGCCAGCGGCCTGAAGCCGCCCTGCCCGCTGCGGCGGCTGGGGACGCCTCGGGGGATGCCCCCGTGGTCGACATCCAGCGGCTCTTGCACCGGCTGGAATGGACCACGCTCAAGCGGCTCGATGGCCTGCTGCAAGGCGACCACCGCACGCTCATGCGAGGCAGTGGCCTGGACTTTGCAGACCTTCGCGAATACCAGTTGCACGACGATGCCCGCCACATCGACTGGCTGGCCACCGCGCGCATGCAAAGCCCGCACGTGCGCACCTACTTGCAAGACCGCGACATGACGGCCTGGCTGATGGTGGACTTGTCTGGCTCCATGCGCGCAGGTGTAGGTCCACAGCGCAAGCACCTCATGGCGCTGGAGTTGTGCGCGGTGCTCAGCCGACTCTTCACCCGCCGGGGCAACCCCGTGGGTGCGCTCATACACCGGGGGCAAGTGCCCCTGTTTGACGAGGTGGTCCCCAGTGGCCGCTCCCGAATGCATGTGCTGCGCTTGCTGCAAACCCTGGCCAAGCCCTTGCGCGAGGGCGTTCATGCGCCCACTGCCCTGGGCGCGCTCTTGCAAGCCGCGCACGGGCAGTTGCGCCGCCGCTCCACCTTGTTTGTCATCTCGGACTGCATCAGCGCGGATCCCTGGCAGCAGGCCTTGATGCAACTGGCCCAGCGCCACGATGTGGTGGTGGTGCGCATCCACGACCCCATCGAGACCACCTTGCCCACCTCGGGGATTTGGCCGCTGCGCGATGCCGAGACTGGCGAGTTGCTGTGGATCGATGCGCAAGACCAGCGCCTGCGCTCGCGCTTTGAGGCGCTCATGCAGGCGCGCGAGCTGGATCTGCGCGAAACCCTCACGCGCGCGGGCGTTGATGGCCTGGAACTGTCGACTGATGAGCCCTTGCAAAACGCGCTGCTCGACTTCATCCGCTTGCGCCACCCGCGCCAGCGCCAAGGCAACGCGCGCGCTCAGGTGAACCATGCTTGAGTGGAACTCAGTGCACTTGCAATGGGGCTTCATGCTCTGGGGCTTTGTCGTGTTGCTGCCGGTGCTGGCCTGGGTGGGCTGGTCGCGGCGCAACGGCGTGGCCTTGGTCTGGGTGCTGGGTCTGAGCGTGCTGATGCTCGCGCTGTGCCGCCCTCGCGCTACCGTGTCGCTGCCGGTCTATGACCAGTCGCTCATGATCGTGCTCGATGTCTCGGGCAGCATGCGCGCCAATGATGTCAAGCCCAGCCGCATCGAGGTGGCCACCGACATGGTGAGGCAATTCATCGACCGTCAACCCGCACACGTCAAGCTGGGCATCGTGCTGGTCTCCAGTGCCGCCTCGGTGGTGCAGGTGCCCACACAGGATCGTGAAGCCTTGCACCGCGCCATCGAGCAATTGCCCCTGCAACCCGGCTCTGCGCTGGGCACGGGGGTGCTGGTCTCGCTCAAGCAACTCGCTCCCGACGTCAAACTCGACGCCGCCGCCATCTTGCGTGGCGAGTGGCCGCCTGCGGCCAGCCTCAAGACCTCCGATGCCGCAGGGCATGCCGCCATCGTGATGATCACCGACGGCCAGGGCAACCTTGGTCCCAACCTCAACGACATGGCCAAACTGACTCAGGTGCTGGGGCTCAAGATCTACACCCTGGGTGTGGGCACACCCGAGGGCGCGGTGCTCAAGGCCGAGGGCATCCAGGCGCGCGTCAAACTCGATGAAGCCCCCTTGCAGCAAGTGGCTGAGATCACGGGCGGCGAATACTTCCGCGCCGTCTCGGGCAAAGACATTGGCCGCCTCTACGACAGCTTGCGCGTCCGCCTGGCTGCGGGCCAATTGCAGCTCATGGAACTCACCGCCCCGGTGGCTGCCCTGGGCTTGCTGCTGGTGGTGATGGCCTCGGCCTGGAACCTGGCGCGACGGGGACGCATCCTCTAGGGGGGGGCTTGGGGGCTGTCAAATGCATTAAAGTGCATCCCCTG
>RGCL01000009.1 GCA_009919175.1 Betaproteobacteria bacterium | reverse complement strand
GAAGAAAAAGTCTCTGGCTTGGAGGTCACGCTGGTTCCGCTCTTGGCCTCGGTGCAGGACACCGATCGCATGCAAGAGATCATGTCAACCTGGCACCCTGATACGGTCTATCACGCAGCAGCTTATAAGCATGTGCCTCTGGTGGAACACAATCCTGCAGAAGGCATCAAAAATAATGTCTTGGGCACCTTGCGAACTGCACAGGCTGCTGCACGCAATGGCGTAGCTGATTTCGTGCTGATCAGCACCGACAAGGCGGTCCGTCCCACCAACATCATGGGGGCGAGCAAGCGTTTGGCCGAGTTGGCACTCCAAGCCATTGCATCGACCAACCCGGGTACCAAGTTCAGCATGGTTCGCTTTGGGAATGTGCTTGGCTCCTCAGGCTCTGTGGTGCCCAAATTCAGACAACAAATCCGTGATGGCGGTCCCATCACACTGACCCACCCCGAAATCACGCGCTACTTCATGACCATCCCCGAGGCATCGCAGTTAGTCATCCAGGCTGGTGCGATGGCCAAGGGTGGCGACGTGTTTGTGCTGGACATGGGTGAATCAGTGAAGATCATGGACTTGGCGCGCCGCATGATTGAGCTGTCCGGTTTGACAGTGAAAGACGAAGAAAATCCAGATGGCGACATTGAAATTGCCATCACAGGTTTGCGCCCGGGCGAAAAACTTTACGAAGAGTTGCTCATCGGTGACAACCCCAGGCCCACTTCCCACACGCGCATCATGAAAGCCCATGAGGAATTCATCCCCTGGGCAGATCTGGAATCAAAGCTCCAAGCCCTGGAAATGGCCCTGAGCGTCAATGACGTGGGTGTCATTCGACTGATGATGCAAAAACTGGTCACTGGGTACGCCCCCAGCGACGACATCGTTGACTGGATCCATTTAGAAAACGAAGCTGAAGCCAAGGCCTTGGCCGCATCCACGGCATGAACATCCTCGTCACCGGAACGGCCGGCTTCATCGGCTCATACGTTGCTCAGCGCCTGTTGGCGCGCGGTGACTCTGTCATTGGCTTGGATAACCACAACGACTACTACGACCCGGCTCTGAAAGAGGCGAGATTGCAGCAATTTGCGCATCACCCCCGCTACACACATGTGCGGGGTGACTTGTCCGATCAGCAGGTCATGGCCAATCTCTTTGCGCAGCACAAACCCCAGCGGGTGGTTCACCTTGCTGCCCAGGCAGGGGTGAGGTATTCCATTGAGAACCCCTTGGCCTACATCCAGAGCAACATCGTGGGATTTGCCCATGTGCTGGAAGGGTGTCGCCACCATGGGGTGGAGCATTTGGTCTATGCCAGCAGCTCAAGCGTGTACGGCGCCAACACCGAGATGCCGTTTTCAACCCACCACAACGTGGATCACCCCTTGTCCTTGTATGCAGCCAGCAAAAAAAGCAACGAGCTCATGGCGCATACCTACAGCCACTTATATGGGTTGCCCACAACGGGTTTGCGTTTTTTCACGGTCTATGGCCCTTGGGGGCGCCCCGACATGGCGCCCATCCATTTCGCCAAGTCCATTCTTCAGAAGAAGCCCATTGAGGTCTTCAACTTCGGCAAGCATCGTCGCGACTTCACCTATATCGACGATATTGTTGAAGGCATTCTTCGCGTGCTTGATCGCCCGGCTCAAGCCAATCCACACTGGTCAGGACATCACCCAGACCCCGCCACCAGCTCGGCACCCTGGCGCATCTACAACATTGGCAACCAGCAACCTGTAGAGCTGCTGGACTTCATTGCTGCGCTTGAAAAGGCCTTGGGCGTCAAGGCCATCATGGAGATGAAGCCGCTGCAACCTGGCGATGTGCCCGATACCTTCGCCGACGTGAGTGATTTGGCCACTCAATTTGATTTCCGCCCCCGCACCACCATTGAGCAGGGCGTTGAGCGGTTAGCGCGCTGGTTTGTCGACGACTACCGCACCTGAACCCAACCCACTGATCCCAAAGGCCGCTCTGACCCAGCGGCCTTTTTTGTTTTTCGGGTTAGGATTTCCACAAAAGGAGGTCGCATGACACACTCCGCCATCCCATGGCCTTTGGCCGATACCAGCCGCATTCCTTTTGGTGTCTACACCGATGCTGCGCTGCACAGCAAAGAGTTGCAAAAATTCTTTTACGAGAAACACTGGTGCTATGTCGGCCTCGAGGCCGAGATTCCTCAACCGGGGGACTTCAAACGAACCATGGTGGGCGAGCGTTCGGTCATCATGGCAAGAACCGAGGACGGCGGCATCCGGGTGTTCGAAAACATTTGTGCCCATCGCGGCATGCGGTTCTGTCGTGAGCGTCACGGCAACACCAAAGAATTTGTGTGTCCCTATCACCAGTGGTCATACACCCTGTCTGGTGAATTGCAAGGCGTCCCCTTTCGCCGTGGTGTGCGGCAAGGTGGCAAGGTCAATGGCGGCATGCCTTCAGACTTCAACCCCAAAGACCACGGGCTCACGCAACTCAAGGTCGCCTCGCGGGGCGGCGTGGTGTTTGCCAGCTTTGATCACGAGGTCGAGTCGTTGGAGGACTTTTTAGGCCCCAGCATCCTGCATTACTTCGACCGCCTCTTCAATGGCCGTCAGCTCAAGATCCTCGGCTACAACCGCCAGCGCATCCCAGGCAACTGGAAGCTCATGCAGGAAAACATCAAAGATCCCTATCACCCTGGTTTGTTGCACACCTGGTTCGTGACCTTTGGGCTGTGGCGCGCAGATAACCAGTCTGAATTGAAAATGGATGCACATCACCGCCATGCAGCCATGATCTCTACACGTGGCAATGCTGGCCAGGCTCAAGGCGATACCGCGCAGGTTACCCAGGTGAGCAGCTTCAAATCCAGCATGCAACTCAACGACCCGAGTTTCCTGGACATCGTTCCGGAAGCCTGGTGGGGTGGGCCAACAGCTGTCATGACCACTGTGTTTCCCAGCGTCATCTTTCAGCAGCAGGTCAACAGCGTCTCCACGCGTCATATCCAGCCCGATGGCCATGGACATTTCAACTTCGTCTGGACGCATTTTGGTTTTGAGGATGACACGCCAGAGATGCATGCTCGCCGTCTGAATCAGGCCAACTTGTTCGGACCTGCTGGCTTTGTCTCTGCCGATGATGGGGAGGTCATCGAGTTTTCCCAGCAGTCGTTTGAAACCCGCCCCGACCATCGCACCCTGGTTGAGCTGGGCGGGCGAAGTGTCGAGGACACAGACCACATGGTCACTGAAACCCTGATCCGGGGCATGTATGCCTACTGGCGTCAAGTCATGGAGGCCTGAGCCATGATTGAACTGGATTTCAAAGCCTGGCAATCCCTGCAGCGCCTCTATCTTGACTATGCGGACCATGTCGATGCAGCACGGTGGGACGACTGGGTGGCCTGTTTCACCGACGATGCCGATTACAAGATTCAGCCGCGTGAGAATTTCGAACGGGGTTTGCCCCTGGCCACCTTGTCACTGACCAGCAAAGGCATGCTTAAGGATAGGGCCTACGGCATCAGTCACACTTTGTTCCATGACCCTTACTATCAGCGGCATGTGGTCTCAGCCCCGTTGGTGCGGGAGGTTCAGGGTGGCCTGATCCATTGCGAGGCCAATTACGCCGTCTTTCGCACCAAATACGACGGTGAATCTACGGTCTTCAATGTGGGGCGCTATCTGGACCAGGTGATCTCCACCCCCGACGGTTTCAAATTTCGCAGGCGCTGGTGCATCTTCGATTCAGAGATGGTGCCCAACTCCCTGATTTACCCCATTTGACAGGAGGTCACATGACCCAATGGCACGACGTGGCCGCGCAAGACGATGTTTTCGATGGAGCTGGCCTAGCTGTTCAGGTGGCTGGCCACGACATCGCGGTCTTTCAAGTCGATGGCGCTTTTTCGCCGTGGACAACACCTGCTCGCACGGGGATGCGCGCCTGTGTGAGGGCTTTGTTGAGGGGCATGAGGTGGAGTGCCCTTTCCATCAGGGGCGCTTTGACTTGCGAACAGGCCAAGCGACGTGCGCACCGGCCACCGAGCCCATCCGGATTTGGCCTGTGAAGCCTGAGGGCGGACGAATTTGGGTGAATTTGTCCGATGGACCTTCCCAACCCTGATCAAAACTTGTTACGATCAGCTCGCTTTCACCTCTACCGTAGTCAGATCGGTCAAGACCTTCAAAATCCCATGAGCTGGCTTGTTGTTCACACCAAACCCCGTCAGGAGTCTGAAGCGCTGCTTCAGCTTGAGCGCCAGGGCTATGAGGCCTACTTGCCCTTGCTGAAAGTGGAGTCGGTGCGTCGCGGGAAATACGATGAACGCCTCTTGCCGCTCTTCCCCCGTTACCTGTTTGTGCGCGCCTGCGAAGACGGCTCTCAATCCTGGGGTCCGATCCGCTACACCCGTGGGGTTCAGCGTCTGGTTTCTTTTGGTCATGAGCCCGCCCTCATGGCCGACTCGGCGGTGGAGTGGCTCAGAGGCCAGGAAGCCCAGCAAGGAGTTCAGCCCTTGTTCACGCCTGGCCAGGTGGTGCAAATCACCCAAGGTCCATTCATCGGTTTGGAAGGTGTGTTCCAAATGACCGATGGCGAGCAACGCGCCCTGGTGCTCATTGAATTGCTCAGCAAGCCCGTGGTCCTCAAAGTGGCGCCCGCACAGCTCAAGCGCGCCCATTGATCCAAACAGCCACATGCCCAGCGGTGCATGGCGCCGGCGGACAGACTGTCAGCTCCTCACCCCTACAATTTTGGCCTGTTTTGACCAGAGGTTGCCATGCCCGTAGATTTCACACCCACGCCCGCTGAACAACTCTTGCCTGTCCCGGGTGTCCAGCTGGGCATCGCCGAGGCGGGCGTTCGCAAGGCCCATCGCAAGGATCTGGTGGTCATGACCCTGGACGCCGATTGCGCTGTAGGCGGTGTGTTCACCACCAACCGGTTTTGTGCCGCTCCGGTCCGCATTTGCCAGGATCATTTGGCCAAGGGCCAAGGCCATGGCATTCGCGCTTTGGTCATCAACACCGGCAACGCGAATGCAGGGACGGGGCAAGACGGGCATGACCGGGCATTGGCCGTGTGTGATGCCTTGGCCAGCCAGCTAGGTGTGGCGCGTGAACAGGTCTTGCCCTTTTCAACGGGCGTGATCCTGGAGCCTTTGCCCCACGATCGCATCATCGCGGGATTGCCCAAGGCCATTGCCAATTTGAAGCCGGCCAATTGGGCGGACGCTGCGTTGGGCATCATGACCACCGATACCGTGCCCAAAGCGCAGAGTGCGCAACTGAAGGTGGATGGCCATACGGTCACCATCACCGGCATCTCCAAGGGCTCGGGCATGATTCATCCCAACATGGCCACCATGCTGGGCTACTTGGCCACCGACGCGAACATCGATCCGGCCCTGATGCCCGAGCTGACCCGTCGCCTGGCCGATGCGAGCTTCAATCGCATCACGGTGGATGGCGACACCTCGACCAATGACTCCTTCATCGTCATGGCAACTGGCCGGGCAGGCCATGCCCCCATTCAATCGTTGCAAAGCCCGCAAGGCCAGCAACTCTATGCGGCCTTGGAGGCCGTGTCACGCTGGCTGGCGCAAGCCATCGTGCGCGACGGCGAAGGCGCCACCAAGTTCATGACCATTGAGGTCCAGCAGGCCAAGACCGAGCAAGAGGCTCGCCAGGTGGCCGATGCGATTGCACATTCGCCTTTGGTGAAAACCGCTTTCTATGCCAGTGACCCCAACCTGGGGCGCATCCTGGCGGCTGTGGGATATGCGGGGGTGAGCGATCTCGATGCCCAAGCCCTGGATCTGTACCTCGACGATGTCCATGTGGCCACAGAGGGCGGTCGGCATCCCAACTATCGTGAAGAGGACGGACAGCGTGTCATGAAGCAAGCCAACATTGGCATTCGTGTGGTGCTCCATCGCGGTTCAGCCCAGGCTACCGTCTGGACCTGTGACCTCAGCCACGACTATGTCTCCATCAACGCCGATTACCGCAGCTGAACCATGAGCAATTCACTCGAACGCCTCATTGAACGTGCAGAGCACCTGCTCAACCGCATCGAAGCGGTGTTGCCACGTCCCTTGCATGCCCCCGATTGGTCTGCCAGCACGGCGTTTCGCTATCGTCAGCGCGCCAATGGCATGGGCGTCATCGAACCCGTTCGACAGGTCTCTCGACTGGCGCTCGACGACCTGAGGGAAATCGACGATCAAAAAGAAAAAATCCG
Source organism: Betaproteobacteria bacterium (assembly GCA_009919175.1). Taxonomy (GTDB): domain Bacteria; phylum Pseudomonadota; class Gammaproteobacteria; order Burkholderiales; family Burkholderiaceae_C; genus Limnohabitans. The sequence goes on along the minus strand of RGCL01000009.1, from coordinate 57,162 downwards.
TCGCAACACCGAGCAGTTTGTCAAAGGCCTGCCCGCCAACAATGTGTTGCTCACCGGTGCCAGGGGCACGGGCAAATCTTCACTCATCCGTGCCTGTCTCAATGCCTATTCGGCGCAGGGCTTGCGCCTCATTGAAGTGGACAAAGACCACTTGGTCTGTCTGCCCGACATCATTGAACTGGTGGCCGATCGGCCAGAGAAGTTCATGATTTATTGCGATGACCTGAGTTTTGAGGATGGTGAGCCTGGCTACAAGGCCCTCAAATCCATGCTTGATGGCTCTGTGGTGGCCTCTACGCCCAATGTGCTGGTGTATGCGACCAGCAACCGGCGTCACCTGCTCCCCGAGTACATGAAGGAAAACCTGACCTACACCCACACCGAAGATGGCGAAGTCCACCCTGGCGAAGTGGTGGAGGAAAAAATTTCGCTCTCGGAGCGATTTGGCCTGTGGATCAGTTTTTATCCATTCAGCCAGGACGAGTACCTCACCATTGTGATGCAGTGGCTTTTGCATCTGAAGGTGACAACCACTCTGGACGCGGTCCGTGCCGAGGCCTTGCTTTGGGCGCTGGAGCGTGGTTCGCGCAGTGGTCGCGTTGCCTATCAGTTCGCTCGGGATTACGCAGGCCGTCATACGGCTTGAGCGCTGTGCTGATTGCTCATCCCCAATGGCCCAACGCGTGGATTGCTGACCCGCAAACGCCGCGCTTGGCTGACAAGCCAGCCCAGGCCATTGAGGTGGCGGTGGGCATCTTGCTTCAAGCTGATCAGTCGTTTTTACTCACCACGCGCCCACCCGGCAAGGTGTATGCGGGCTATTGGGAATTCCCAGGCGGCAAATTGGAAGCTGGTGAATCCCTGATTCAGGCCATGCACAGGGAGTTACAGGAGGAGTTGGGCATCGAGGTGACCGAGTCCGAGGCCTGGATGACGGTTGAGGTGGACTATCCTCATGCCAATGTGAAGCTTCAAACCTGTCGCATCACCCAATGGCAGGGTGAACTCATCATGCGCGAGGGGCAGCAGCATCAGTGGTGTCGGTGGCCCTTGGGGGTCAAGCCTGTCTTGCCGGGTGCCTGGCCGATGTTGCACAGCCTCGCCAGCGCCCAGGGCTGGCATCAAGCCCTGACAAGGGATTAGCCGCAGAGCTCGATGTCGAAGGACACGTCGTCCTGGCAGGATTCCAGCCGACCATCCGGCATGAGGCGCTGAAACCTCACCCAGGCCATCATGCGGTTGCCGCTCACTTCGGGCACCAGGCTCAGGTCGTTGGAGATGGCGATGCGCATGAGCTGATAGCGACCCTGGGGCAAGTTTTGTTGGTACTGGCCTTTGGTGGCCATCACGCGCTGCATGGTTCCGTTCTCGCGCAACAGGCGCAGCAGCAAGGTGGTGCAAACGCTCAGGGCTTCCAAGGGTTTGGTCCACGCCATCATGTCGCTTCGGCGTTGATCAGCAGAGCGGTGTTGCCAGGCATGATAGGCCGGCAAATCAAACGAGCAGGTGCCGCCTGGGATGCCTGCGCGGTTCTTGAGAGAGCCCACCCATTCGGTGTCGGTCAGCGATTGACCCAGACGCGAGCTCTGGTTGCTCACCAATTGGAAAGCATGGTCCAACTCGCCGAGCAAGGATTGCAAGGTGTTTTGCGATACCGAAGGATTGTCCCGGTAAGCATTGAGCTGCATTTTGTAGCGCTCGATTTCCTTGAGCATCTCGGACTTGAGGTCGGAGCGGCTACCCACTTCAATCACCTCAAACAAGGTGAGCAGGGCAAAGTGGTGATCGATTTGAGTGTCACGGCGAAACAATTCCTCGAACCGCTTGAGCAAGTGTTCTGCTCTAAGGTAGGTTCGAACACGCTCGCTGAGTGGGTGTTCGTAGTGGATCACTTGTGGTGGGAGGCCGAAACAACGGGCATCATACCGATTCAAGGCTGGGAAAACCACTCAAACGCGGCCAAAAGCGGTTCATCTGGAGCCAGATTGAGGCCAAGGCAAGGGCAAGCCGAATACTTCTTTTTTCAACTCGGCCAGGGACAGTCCATCATTGAAGATCACCCAGTCGGCCAGGCGCAGTCGATCCAGGCGGCTAATTTGTCCCCGAATGATGGCCTTGACTTCGTCTGCGCCCAATTGGCTTCGTTCACCCACACGGGCAATTTGCGTCGCCTCCAAGCAGTCCACCACCAGGATGCGGTTGAGCAAAGCCGGCCAGCGGCTCGCAGGCGTGATCAGGGGCACATCGAGCACCACGCAGCTTGCACCTGAACGCACATGCTGGAAAATTTCCTGGTCCAAGGCTTGACCCACCAAGGGATGCAGGATGGACTCGAGCTTCTTGCGCTCCTGGGGTTGGGAAAAAACCGTCTCGCGCATGCGCTGCCGGTTGAGGCTGCCGTCGGGCATGATCATCTCGGGGCCAAACGCCGCCTCGATTTGAGGCATGGCCAGCCCACCCACTGCAGTCAGGCTGCGGGAGGCGGCATCGGCATCCACCACGGCCAGGCCTTGCTCGGCGAGCAGGGTCGCCACGGTGGTCTTGCCGCTGCCAATGCCACCTGTGAGGCCAATCAATAGGACACCCGGATGCTTCATGGCCCAAGTCTAAGCCACCACCCAGTCCCCCTGCGAACAGTCACACGCGCCAATGCGCCCATCTAGAAAGACTGTCCCATCTGGAACATGGGCAAATACAAGGCAATCACCAGCCCCCCAATCACCACGCCCATGAACACAATGAGAGCGGGTTCCAGCCAATCGGTCATGCGGGTGAGGCGCATGCGCAGCCTTTCCTGGGCATCGACCGACCAGCGATGCAGCATGGTGTCGAGTTGACCCGAGTTTTCTCCCAGGCTCACCATGTGGATCATGAGCAGGGGGAAGATGTCTTTGCGTTGCCAGCCTATGGTTGTTCTGCATTCGCGCATGGATTCAGCCAGAGCATGGCCTTGCTGGATGCGTCGCTGAAGGGTTTGGCCAGCGCGACGAAAGACGGGGTGGCCAGAAGCTTCGCCAGCTAGGACCAAGCCATCGGTCAGGGGCAAGCCGGCTTGGATCATCAAGGCCAGGGTGGCCGCAAAGCGCTGCTGGCAGGTGAGCCACCACAGCGGGCCAAGCAAGGGTAAGGCCAAGGACCAGCGCAATACCCATGCCCTGAGCAAGCCGAGGTGACGCCAGGCCATCAACCAAGTGCAGACCAGCAGCGCCAATCCCGAGATCCAGATTGGCCCTTGCTCAACCAGTTGGCGGCTCAGTTGAATGAGCCATTGGGTAGCCAGCGGCAGGGTGCCACCCATCTGAGCAAACACCTCTTCGAACACCGGCACCACCTGGGTCAGGACCAGGATCACCACGGCCAAGGCCACACCGCCCACCACCAACGGATAGTTCAAGGCCGATCGCAGGCTGCGCAACAAGGCTTGCTTGGCCTGCACGTGTTCGCTCAAGCGCTGCAGCATCAGTTCGAGCTTGCCCGACAGCTCGCCTGCGCGAATGAGTTGAATCTCGCTGCGGTCAAAACAGGACTCCTGGGACAGGGCAAGGTGCAGGGACAGCCCCGCTTCAATGCGGCCCTGCACGCGTTTGAGCAGTCCTGACAACGCAGGCTGGTGCGCACCCTGGGCGGCAAAGTCCAAAGCCTGTGCCAAGGGGATGCCCGACTGCAGCAGGCTGGCCAGCTGGGCTGTCAAGGATTGAACCTGTGCCCGAGTGACGGGCTTGAGTTTGGGTTTGGGTCGCAGACGCTCACAGTGTGTGATTTGAATGCCGCTGGTGGCGAGCATGTGCCGCACTGTGATCAGGCTGGTGGCCTCGATCTCGCCTTGAACCTGATGCGATTGACCATCCAGGCCGCGCCAGAAATAAGTGTTCGTTTTCATCGGACTGGAACTCAGGCCTCGGATTGACTGACCCTGTCGGCCTCGGCCTGGCTGGTGAGGCCTTCAGCCACCATGTTGGCCACGGCATCGCCCAGGCTCAAGACACCTTGCTCTCTTGCGGCTTGCTCCAGACCAAGCGCATCGGTGTCTGAAAGCACCAGCTCGTTGAGTTCGTTGGTCATGGGGATCACCTCGTGCACGGCTTGTCGTCCCGCATAGCCGCCCTGGCACCGTGGGCAACCCACCGCCTGCCATCGCCCAGGGGCATTTTGGCTGCGGCAATGCAGGCACAGCAGCCTCACGAGGCGCTGGGCACACACCAGTCGCAAGCTGGCGGCCAGATGGTCAGAGGGCACGCCCATATGACGCAAGCGCAGCACGGCGCTGGCAGCAGTGTTGGTGTGCAGGGTTGAGAGCACCAGGTGGCCGGTTTGTGCAGCTTGAGCGGCGACCATGGCGGTTGGCAGATCGCGGATCTCGCCCACCATCAGCACATCGGGATCCTGTCGCAGCAAGGCTCGCAGCGCCGTAGGGAAGTCAAAACCGATCTTTTCGTTGATGCTCACCTGATTGATGCCGGACACCATTTGCTCGACGGGGTCCTCCACGGTGGTGATGTTGAGCGACAGATGGAGCAGGCTTTGCAGGCAAGCCATGAGTGTGGCCGATTTGCCCGAGCCTGTAGGCCCCGTAACCAGGATGAGGCCATGCGGCGAGGCCAAAGCCCGCCTGACTTGGTGCAGCTGATCGCGCGTGTAGCCCAGGCTGTCGATTGCGCGAGGGCGTTGTTCGGTGGGCAACAGCCGCAACACCAGCTTTTCACCGTGAACGGTGGGCAGCGTGCTCACCCTCAGACTCAGCGAGGCATCGCTCAACGACCACTGCAGCCTGCCGTCTTGAGGCAGGCGTTTTTCCGCGATGTCCAATCGGGAAAGCACCTTGATTTTTGAGACGATGCGATCCCGCCATTGACCATTGGGTGCGGGATAGGCCTGCAGTTGCCCGTCGATGCGAAGCCTTACCCCCAACCCTGCGGCGGAAGGCTCAAAGTGGATGTCGGAAGCCTGATGCCTATGGGCAAAGGACATGAGGTCTTGCAACCACCGGGTGCTGGGGTCGCCATGAAGGCCCGACGAAAGTGCGCTTGGGGAATCAGCCATGCGGCATTGAACCGGGAATGGACCACAGGCAGAGGAAGTCTGGATCGGCTTTTAGTGGTCCCGGACTTCATGATAAAAATAGCACTGCAAGCTGATGATAATCAGGCCTATGACGGGTGAGCCTGGTGGCCACTCAAAGGACGCAAAGAGACGACCATGCCCATCACAAAAAAAAAGCTTTTGAAGCATCTGAGTCAACAGGTTTACTGCCACCTCGCTGCATCGCCTGTCAATGGCGTAGGCGTGTTTGCCGTGCGCGCCATCCCCAAAGGGGTTGAACCACTGCGCTCGCTTGTGGACGAGAAAGACATTTCGTTCACTCACAAAGAGATCAAAGCCCTGCCCAAGAGTGTGCAGCAGGAAATCAAGAAGTTTTGTTACTACGACGAGGACCACGTATTGATTCCTCGCATCGGCCTCAATGCCGCGCGCATGGCGGTTTATCTGAACCACTCCAAGTCACCCAATGTCCAGTACCAGAAGAATGGCCAATTGAAAACGCTCAGGGCGATCAAAAAAGGCGAAGAGTTACTGATGGACTACGACATCAATTTCGAAGAAGTTCACTCGTTTGAATGAGCCAGGCACTGGGGCTCTTCCTCTTCCATTGGCTCCCTGAGCACCTGGTTCCAAGTGGAGGGATCAAAGTCGGTGTGCAAAGGTGAAGTGGGGTCTTGCGCCAAGGGGTGATTGGGGTCGGTAAGGGCAATGGCGTAAATCGGCTCGCGGTCGGTGACGAACAGGGATTTATAGGGGTAGTCGCCGATCGGCCCCAGGTTGTAAAAACGGTAGCCATGTTTGGCTGCCCAGCGCGAGACCAGCAAGCAGGCATAGATACCGGGTGAGCGGTTTTTATAGTCCAAATTCCATTGGCAAAAGCTGCCATAGACCTGATCCCGTTCGGGCAGGATGATGGAGACATCGGTCAGGACCAAGTCGCCGTTTTCTGCGTGCACCTGTATGAGCAGCACGTCCAGATTGCGCACATAGTCGACAAAACCGGCAATTTCCTTTTCGTGGATTTCATAGGCGTCGAAATGCTCCTGCCCCATGCTTGCCACATCGTCAATCGTCAGGGTGCGGCCAGGGATGAGTCGTTCAGTGACTTGAAACCGTTTGAAGGCCTTGTCCAGTTTCTTGAATTTGTGTTGACGGTATTCGTCGCTCCAGAAATCTTGCGAGCTCACATCAACCAAGCCGTAATGATCGGTGATGGGTACCCCATAAGGGCTCTCAGGTGGCACGGCATACACGATGAATGGCTTTTTGGCCATGCGCAGCAAATCTTCGTTCACATCGATGTAGGGGCACAAGGCATCCCAGCGACTGGTGAAGTAGGGGATGTGCTCATGAAAACTCTCGACACACAAATTCTCGGATGTCCAACTCTGATGAGCCAGGACATGAACCTCATTACTGCTCATTGCTTAACTTTCTGACGGGAACCAGGAGAGTCTACAGAGCCATGAGGACCCTGAGGATCAAGGGGGACGATGTCAAAGTAGTCTGAATCGGCGTCGAAATTCAGTTGCAAAAAAGTGGGGTCGCTGACCGACAGGGTGTCGATGGCTTGTCGCATTCGCTTCAGATGTGTAGAGGCCTCGCTGCTGGGGTCCGCGAGTTGTCGCTGGTATTCCGGCAACAAAGGGCATTCGGAGTCAAAGAAAAAACTGCTGGATTGGGGGTCGAAGGTCAAAGGATAAAGCTGACAGCCAATGGGTTTGGCGTCGCCCAGTTTGCAACCTTTGGGGCCAAGGTGTTCGCATTGGTCTTCGATGCAGATGCGGCCAAACCGCTTTTGCTCAGCTTGAGGCAAAACCACTTCCAAGGGTGGATAGCCTGCTTCAATGTGACAACATGACCGACAAACAGCACAGTGATCAAACAACACGAAACACTCCAGCGATCCAGCATGATATCCAAGCCGGTATCCCCGCGATGGGGAATCAAACATGGTTCTGAATGTCTCTTGATTCTATAAATCTGTCAATCGGTGAACTGGATAAGCGAACAACAGGCCATCGATCCCACGCTGCGATTGGGCGTGGGTAGCCAAGCCAGAACAAAGTGCCAACATCCTGATGGCGTGTGCGCCCTAGGCAGAGCGCAACTTGCAGTGATAGGCTCATCACCATGACGACTGCAACAACTCCCACTCCTTCCAACCTGTCTGGCGATATCTGGGGTGGCTTTGCCGCCATGCTGGTGGCACTACCTTCTGCCATCGCATTTGGCGTGACAATTTTTTCTCCGCTGGGTGCTGACTTTGGCGCCAAGGGGGCCTTGGCGGGCATGCTGGGCGTGACGGCATTGGGTCTCATTGCTGCAACCTTTGGGGGCACCCAGCGGTTGATCTCGGCACCCTGTGCGCCTGCAGCGGCCGTTCTGTCGGCTTTGACCATTCAGATGGTGCAGCAGGGGTCCGGCGTGGGTGTCGTGGTGCTCACTTTGTTTTTGGTCGCCTTCATCAGCAGCCTGATTCAAATTGCGTTTGGCCTGCTGCGCATTGGCGAGCTCATCAAATACATGCCCTTCCCCGTGGTGAGCGGCTATTTGAGTGGCGTGGGCTTGATCATCGTCATGAGCCAGCTGCCCAAATGGATGGCCCTGCCCAAAGGCATGAACTGGTGGCAAGGTATGCAGGCGATCGAGTTGTGGCAACCCGCGAGTTTGATCGTGGGGGCGGCGACAGCAGCCTGCATGGTGTGGGCGCCCCACATTTCAAAGCGGGTGCCAGCAGTCATTGTGGGATTGCTGGGTGGCATGGCTTGTTACTGGGTATTGGCTTTGACGATGTGGCCCGAGTTGCGCCAATTGCATAACAACCCCTTCATCATTGGTCCCTTGGCGGTCGGCGGCGAGGGCTTCTTTGAATCTCTGCTCGATCCGGTGAAGAGCTTGATGGAATCAGGCATGCCCACCGTGTCGCAGATTGCTTTTCCTGCGCTGACGCTGGCGGTGCTGCTGTCCATCGACACCTTGAAAACCTGTGTGGTGCTGGACTCCATGACCGGCTCGCGCCATGACTCCAACAAGGAATTGATCGGTCAGGGATTGGGCAATTTGGCGTCTTCCTTGATCGGCGGCACACCGGGTGCTGGGACCATGGGCGCGACCCTGGTGAACAAGGCCAGTGGCGGGACCACCTATTTGTCTGGGGTGTTTCAAGGGGTTTGGTCCCTGTTGGCCATTGTGTTGCTCACCTCGCTCATCGCCTGGGTCCCCGTGTCAGCCTTGGCAGCCTTGTTGATTGTGATTGGCGTGAGGATGATCGACTGGCATTCGCTGCAACTGCTCAAGGCCAAAGACACAGTGCTCGACTTTGTGGTGATTCTGCTGGTTGTGGTGGTGGCCAACACGGTGAGCTTGATTGCGGCGTCGGGCGTGGGCGTGGCCATGGCCATCATGCTGTTTTTGCGGGAGCAGATTCATACGAGCACGATTCGCCGCAAGGCGTTTGGCGACAAGGTGTTTTCCTCACGCGTGCGCGGCCAACGTGAACGCGAGGTGCTGACCGAGACGGGCGCACAGACTGTGATTTACGAGTTGCAAGGCAGTTTGTTTTTTGGCACCACCGACCAGCTCTACACCGCCATTGAGCCGGAGTTGAAGCATGCAAAGTTTGTGGTGCTGGACTTCTTGCGGGTGCAATCGATGAGATGACGGCAGGCCACATGATTGAACGCATCCGCAACATGTTGTCGCAGCGGCAGGCTAAGTTGGTGTTGACGCGTGTGCCAGAGCGCCTGCCCAGTGGACGTGATTTGCGCACTTACGTCGACCACATCGGATTGTTGTCCGACAGCACCGCCCTCATCTTTGACGAACTCGACGAAGCCCTTGAATGGATAGAGGATGAAACGCTCAGGCTTGCAGGTCATGCGCACGAATCCCAAGAGAGCATGCCACTGTCCAAGTTCGAAATCTTTCATGGACTGAGTGAACAAGAAATCCAAGCCCTCGAGCGCTGTGTGAGGCGGCATGTGTATCAAGAGGGAGATTTGGTGTTCAGCGCTGATTCCAGCGGCCACGAGTTGATGCTGATCAGCCGCGGTGAAGTGAAGGTGAGTTTGCCCTTGGCCAATGGCAAGTCCATTCATCTGACCACCTTCAGCCGGGGGCAGTTTTTTGGCGAAATGTCGTTTTTGGATGGTCGACCGCACTCGGCAGACATTCACGCCAGCCGCGAGACCGAATTGCTGGCCATCGACCGCAAGGCCTTTGCGACGGTGGCAGCGGGTGACCCGGTGATGAGTGTGAGCGTCATGCGCTCGGTCGCGCTAGCGATTGCAGACCGATTGCGTCACGCCAATGCGGAGTTGCGAGAAATGCGTCAGGCTTGATGGCGTTGGGACGAAGAGGTTCTTAACCTGAACCTCAGGCTCCCATGGGGCTCAAACCTGGGCTTGAGACATCGCGCTTTGATATTGCCTCAAATCAATCAGTATCCTGCTTTTGAGGTCGGTGAATTTCAAGGTTTCGGTTTGGTGCTCAACCCTCACCTCGTAGAGGTGGACATGGCTTCTCACGATGTTCACCTCGCAGCTGAACAAGCGCTGATATAACTGAATCAACCTGATTTCATCGAGTTGATTGGAATCCAAGCGCCGGATCAGGATCTCGTTGTCATCGGGCGACAGGGAAGCCAAAACGGGGTTGAAGTAGATCGCAGCAGGGGCAGGCGAGCTGATGGGCCGTGAGGCAGCTGGTTTGTGCGGCGTTTCGCCGATGAACTCTGACCAGCTCACAGCCTTGATGCCGGCTTCGTTGTTTGATGTGCCCAACTTCTTCAGGTGACGCACGAAGCGCTTGATCAGTGCAGAAAACATGAATAAGCCTGATGGGGGTGGCTACAAACTTGCAGAAGGCAGCTCAATACTGAGCAAAGTGGTCGGGGTGAGAGGATTCGAACCTCCGGCCTCCACGTCCCGAACGTGGCGCTCTACCAGGCTAAGCTACACCCCGATTTAGGCTGTGCATCTTAACAAAGCCGTGAAGCTGGGGCTTTCAGGACATGTGGGTCCGCAATTGCTGGTACCCCGCTTTTATTGAACAATGCGCAGCACTTTGAACTCAGGACCAGATCTCGCACTGTCATGAAAATCTATCGCATCGCAACCATCCCTGGCGATGGCATTGGCAAAGAAGTCATCCCTGCTGGCCAGGAGGTGATGCAAGCCTTGGCGCAAAGTGAAGGCCGTTTTGCTTTTGAGTTCGAGCACTTCGATTGGGGTGGTGATCACTACCGCCAACATGGCGTGATGATGCCCTCTGATGGCCTCAATGCCTTGATGAACAAGGACGCCATATTGTTTGGCTCGGCTGGTGACCCGCACATTCCTGACCACATCACCTTGTGGGGCTTGCGCCTGAAAATCTGTCAAGGCTTGGATCAGTATGCCAATGTTCGCCCCACCCGCATCCTGCCCGGCATCGATGCGCCGCTCAAGCGCTGTGGCCCAGAGGATTTGGACTGGGTGATCGTTCGAGAAAACTCTGAAGGCGAATACTCTGGTGTGGGCGGCCGAGTGCACCAAGGACATCCGATTGAAGTCGCAACCGATGTGTCCATCATGACGCGCTCTGGTGTGGAGCGCATTTTGCGGTTTGCTTTCAAGCTGGCAAAGTCGCGTCCTCGAAAGCATCTGACGGTGGTGACCAAGAGCAACGCACAGCGGCACGCCATGGTCATGTGGGACGAGATGGCAGCGCTCATTGCCACTGAATTCCCCGATGTGACTTGGGATAAAGAGCTGGTGGATGCCGCCACTGCTCGCATGGTCAACCGTCCTGCAAGCCTGGACACCATTGTTGCGACCAATTTGCATGCCGACATCCTGAGTGATCTCGCTGCCGCACTGGCAGGCAGTCTGGGCATTGCACCCACCGGCAACATTGACCCCGAACGCCGCTATCCGTCCATGTTTGAACCCATTCATGGATCTGCCTTTGACATCATGGGCAAGGGCCTGGCCAACCCGGTGGGGACGTTCTGGTCGGTGGTCATGATGCTGGAGCATTTGGGCGAACCCGTTGCTGCTGCGCGCCTGATGGCGGCCATCGAAAGCATCACCGCCAATCCAGCCTTGCACACCAAAGACCTGGGCGGGCCAGCTCGAACCCACGAGGTCACCGAGGCAGTTTGTCAGGCTCTCAGGGGCTGATTCATTGCAGACACTCATGTAGAGATCTTCATGCTCATGTCCATTCAATCCTATGGTTTCTGTTTTCCTTGAGCGCCTTTTTGCCTTGCACTCATAGCCTTGTGTGGATGACCTCATGACTTCAAAAGAGACCGAACCGACTGCCTTTGATCAAATCGGTGGAGAAGCGCGCGTGCGCCACATGGTGGACCGCTTTTACGATCTGATGGACTTGGAACCTCGCTACGCACACTTGCGCACATTGCATGGACCCGATCTCACCTCGTCACGAGACCGGCTCTTTTGGTTTTTATGCGGTTGGCTAGGTGGCCCACAGCACTACACCGACCGTTTTGGTCATCCCCGTCTTCGCATGCGCCACATGCATGTGCCCATTGGCGTGCAGGCGCGCAACGAATGGCTGAGCTGCATGCAAGAGGCCATGACCGAGGTGGGCATAGCGCCTCAAATGCAATCGCGTTTGGCAGAGTCTTTTTTTCAGACGGCAGACTGGATGCGCAATCAGGAAGAAACCACCCGCATGGGGTCGTTCAAGTCTGGCGATTGAGCAATTGCTCTGCCAAGGCTTGCAAGGCCAGCTGATAGGGACCGTTGGGCAGTTGTCGAGCCGCTGCAATCGCAATGCGTGCTTGCGCGTAAGCCACTTCGCGCGCCTGTCCAATGGCCCCAGTCTCGTTGAGGATGTCGAGGATTTGCGGCAAGGCTTCGACCTGACCTTGCTCAATGGCTTCCTGAATCAACTGCTTTTGTGCCGCTGAGCCTTGCTGCATGGCCAGGATGAGCGGCAACGTGGTTTTGCCTTCGCGCAAGTCGTCGCCCAGGTTTTTACCCAGACGGGTGTGATCGCCTTCGTAGTCCAGCACGTCGTCCACCACCTGAAAAGCCGTGCCAATGGCTTGGCCGTATTCCGCGCAGGCACTTTCGAGCTCAGGCGACGCGCCCATGAGCACCGAAGGCAGCCTAGTGCTGGCCTCAAACAGTTTGGAGGTTTTGGATCGGATGACGCGCAGGTAGTCGTCCTGGCTCAGGTGCGGGTCGCGCATGTTCATCAACTGCAGCACTTCGCCCTCTGCGATCACATTGGTGGCATCGGCCAGGATGTCCAGCACCCTCATGTTGCCGCAGGCCACCATCATCTGAAAAGCGCGGGAGTACAGAAAGTCGCCCACCAGCACACTGGCGGCATTCCCAAAGGAGGCATTGGCGGTGGGGCGTCCCCGGCGAAGGCTGGACTCATCCACCACATCATCGTGAAGCAGGGTGGCCGTGTGAATGAACTCGACCACCGCTGCAAGCGTATGCCGATGGGTGTGCGTGTAGCCAATGGCACCCGCCACTAAGAGCAACAGGGCGGGTCTGAGTCGTTTGCCGCCTGCGCTGATCAGGTAGGTGGCCACATCGCCCACCAGCGGGACCGTCGAGTGCAAGCGATCAGCAATCAAACGATCCACAGCCTCCATGTCAGCGGCAACCAACGATAAGGGCGAAGCAGACGGCGTGGAGGAGGGAGAGGGAGCGGTGTTCAAAACAAGGTAGACCTAAAAAATGCTTGGACTGATTATAGAAATCGCCCTGGAGATCAGCCCTTCAGGCTTGAATGACCTGAACGGGCTGGCCTTTCAAAAAGGCTTGAATGCCTGCAACCGTCTCTTGATAAAAAACAGAATAGGTTTCACGGGTCACATAGCCCAGGTGAGGTGTACACAGCGCGCGTGGGTGAGCCAGCAGTGCCTCTTGCTCAAGGGTGGTTGGTTCGTTCACGTAGACATCGGTGGCGACGCCCCCCAGCGACCCTGCGTTGAGGGCATCCAGCAAGGCCGCCTGGTCCACGATTTCTGCACGCGAGGTGTTGACGAGGTAGCCCTGGGGTCCGAGCGCCGCGAGTTCGTCACGCCCAACCAGAGCACGTGTGCGATCCGACAGTCGCACGTGAATGGAAACGAAATCCGAACGGGCAAACAAATCCTGTTTGCTCACCCATTCGACCCCTAGTGCGGCACATGTCTCGGGCGTGAGGTTCTGGCTCCAGGCCAGCACCTTCATGCCAATGGTTTTGCCCAGTTGAGCGACTTGGGTGCCGAGGCGACCCAGACCCAGGATGCCCAAGGTTTTGCCTCTGCAGTCAAAGCCCATGGCCGCCTGCCAGTGGCCATGTTGCAAACCATTGACGTTGGCAACGAGTTGTCGAGCCAAGCTCAGGATCAGCAAAAAGGCCAATTCAGCGGTGGCATGCCCTGGCGATTGAGTCCCACAAACGGTGATGCCATGGGCCTGGGCGGCTTTGACATCGATGGCGGCGTTTTGTCGCCCCGTGGTGATGATGAGTTTCAAGTGGGGCAATCTGGCAATGAGGCTTTGAGGGAAGGGGGTGCGTTCACGCATGAGCGCCACGATCTCAAAGCTGGCCAAACGCTCAACGAGTTGGTCTTCGCTAACTAGGTGATCATTGAAAAATAAGACTTCGCAGCCAAGAGAGTCCCAGTCTGCAAAATGGCGGGCTTGGTCTGCATAGTCATCCAACACAGCGACGCGCATGGGGCTTCCTTTCAAAACTGCTAGAATTCTAGGTTCCCGAAGGAATCCGCCTTTGGGGCGAAATCACTTTTCGAGGTTCTCATGTACGCAGTCATAAAAACCGGTGGCAAGCAGTATCGCGTCGCTGCCGGCGAAAAAATCAAAGTAGAACAGATCGCTGCGGACGTTGGCCAGGAAATTGTGCTCGACCAGGTGTTGGCCGTTGGTAACGGTGCAGACATCAAGGTTGGCACACCCTTGGTGTCCGGCGCATCGGTCAAAGCCACTGTAGTGGCTCACGGCAAGCACGACAAAATCCGCATCTTCAAGATGCGTCGTCGCAAGCACTATCAAAAACGCCAGGGGCATCGCCAGCTGTTCACCGAGCTGCAAATCGCCTCCATTCAAGCTTAAGGAGTTCGACTCATGGCACAGAAAAAAGGCGGCGGCTCCACGCGAAATGGACGCGATTCCAAACCCAAAATGCTCGGTGTGAAGGCCTTTGGTGGCCAGCAAGTCACGGCCGGCTCCATCATCGTTCGCCAGCGTGGGACCAAGTTCCACCCCGGCACTAACGTGGGCGTGGGCAAAGACCACACCCTCTTTGCCCTGGTGGACGGTCATGTGGACTTTGCCATCACGGGTCCCATGAGCAAACAGGTGGTGTCCATCAAGCCCGTTTGAACAAACGGCTTGACTCACCTGCAAAGCCCCGCTGGTCGGGGCTTTTTATTTAAGATTTCCCCATGAAATTCGTCGACGAAGCCTTCATCGACATCGCCGCAGGCGATGGTGGGAACGGTTGCGTCTCCTTCCGGCACGAAAAGTACAAGGAATTCGGCGGGCCTGACGGCGGTGATGGCGGGCGGGGTGGCCACGTGTTTGCCTACGCAGACCCCAACCTCAACACCTTGGTGGACTATCGCTATTCCCGCCGTCATGAGGCCAAGCGCGGACAACACGGCATGGGCTCAGACATGTTTGGCGCGGCGGGCGACGACATCGTTTTGAAAATGCCCGTAGGCACCCTCATCCTCGATGCCGAGTCGGGCGACTTGCTCTACGAATTGCTCACGCCAGGCGAAACAGTTCGCATTGCCAAGGGTGGTGATGGCGGTCATGGCAATCTGCGATTCAAGAGTGCCATCAACCGTGCACCTCGGCAAAAAACACCTGGCTGGCCTGGTGAGCGCAAAAACCTCAAGCTCGAGCTCAAGGTACTGGCCGATGTGGGCTTGCTGGGCATGCCCAACGCAGGCAAGTCCACATTGATCGCGGCCATCTCCAATGCGCGCCCCAAGATTGCTGACTACCCCTTCACCACCCTGCATCCCAACCTGGGGGTGGTCAGGGTGGGTCCAGAGCAAAGCTTTGTGGTGGCCGACGTTCCCGGTCTCATCGAAGGGGCGGCTGAAGGTGCAGGCCTTGGGCATCAGTTCCTGCGCCATTTGCAGCGCACCCGTTTGCTGCTGCATCTGGTGGACATGGCACCCTTTGACGATTCAGACCCCGTCGCACAGGCCAAGGCCATTGTTCAGGAGCTCAAGAAATACGATCCCGAACTGCATGCCAAGCCGCGCTGGCTGGTGCTCAACAAACTTGACATGCTCAGTGCAGAGGAGCGCCAAGAGCGCGTGAGCGATTTCGTCAAACGCTTTCGCTACAAAGGTCCAGTGTTCCAGATCTCGGCGCTCACAAGAGAAGGATGTGAGAACCTGGTGCAATCGGTTTTCCAGCAGGTCAAAAAGCAAATGCTGGCCGAACAACCGGTAGATCCAGCCGATCTGGATCCCCGTTTTGACCGCTGAGCGTCCATCGCTTTTTTCGAATTCGAACCATGTCCGAAGTCACTCAACGTTTGCAGCGCGCCCAACGATGGGTCATCAAAGTTGGCTCCAGTCTGGTGACCAATGAGGGTCGAGGTCTGGACGAGCAGGCCATTGGGGCCTGGTGCGACCAGATTGCCAAACTGGCCAAGGGCGAACCCAACGGGACGCCACGCGAAATCATCATGGTCTCCAGTGGGGCCATTGCCGAGGGCATGAAGCGCCTGGGTTGGTCTCAGCGCCCCAAGGAATTGCACGAGTTGCAGGCTGCTGCAGCGGTGGGGCAAATGGGGCTTGCCCAGATGTACGAGACCCAGTTGCGTTTGCATGGCATGGGCAGTGCGCAGGTGCTGCTCACGCATGCCGATCTGGCAGACCGCGAGCGTTACCTCAATGCCCGCTCGACCTTGCTGACCTTGTTGGCTCATCACGTCATTCCGGTGATCAATGAAAACGACACGGTGGTCAACGACGAAATCAAGTTTGGCGACAACGACACCCTGGGCGCATTGGTGGCCAATCTGGTGGAAGCCGATTTGCTGGTCATCCTGACCGACCAAAAAGGCTTGTTCAGTGCCGACCCCCGACAAGATCCCCAAGCCCGTTTCATCGATCATGCTCAAGCCGGCGATCCGGCTCTCGAGCGCATGGCAGGCGGCGCAGGCACGAGCATTGGCCGAGGCGGGATGATCACCAAAATCCTGGCTGCCAAACGCGCAGCCGGCTCAGGTGCCAGCACCGTCATTGCATGGGGGCGGGGCGAGCAAGTCCTGCTCAAGCTGGCGGCCGGTGAAAACCTGGGCACCTTCTTGCAGGCCTCCACACAAAAGCAGCAAGCCCGCAAGCAGTGGATGATGGATCACCTGCAATTGCCCGGCAGCATCCGCATCGACGCGGGCGCCGTGCGCAAGTTGCTTGAAGAAGGCAAGAGCCTCTTGCCCGTGGGCATGGTGGCTGTGGAGGGTGAGTTCTTTCGGGGCGATGTGGTGGCCATCATTGATCCGCAAGGCCACGAGGTGGGTCGTGGCCTGGTCAACTACGCCAGCTCCGAGGCCAAACGCTTGTGTGGCAAGCCCTCGTCCGAGATCGAGCCCTTGTTGGGCTTCATCGCCGAGCCCGAAATGATCCACCGCGACAACCTGGTGATGCGCGGCTGATCAGTCAGTGGGTGGGCTGGTTGAAGTGGGTTGCGACGCGCCGTTTGCTGGCACCCCATCGGGCTGTACGGCGTCACCCTCATCGCGTGGATTGCGCGAACGCTGCCTGAGGTATCGCCCCCGGTTTTCCATGCGCGGCAAATATCGGGAGAGCTCATTGAGCGCAGACTGATACACACCGCGCTTGAATTCCACCACCACATCCAAGGGCACCCAATAGTCGTTCCACCGCCAGGCATCGAACTCGGGATGGCTGGTCGCACGCAGGTTGAGGTTCCAATCGGGCGACACCAGTTGAAGCAAATACCAGATTTGTTTTTGCCCTTTGTAATGCCCCCGTGCATCGCGGCGGATGAAGTGGTCAGGCACTTCGTAGCGCAACCAGTCGCGGGTCCTCCCCACGATGCGCACGTGTTCTGGGCGCAAGCCAACTTCTTCGAAGAGCTCGCGATACATCGCCTGCTCTGGGGATTCGCCTCTGTCAATGCCGCCTTGCGGGAATTGCCAGCTGTGCGTGCGAATGCGTTTGCCCCAGAAAACCTGATTGCGTTGGTTGAGCAGAACAATGCCGACATTGGGTCGAAAGCCGTCCCGGTCAAGCATAATCAAGCCTCAAATTTTTGAACTGAGGCCATTATCCACAGTCTCGGTGTCCCATCAAGCCTTTGCCCTTTCAATTCCTTTCAAGCTCATGAAAGCCTCCGCGTTCCTCATTGCCACCCTCAAAGAAGCCCCTGCAGATGCCGAGGTCATCAGTCACCAGTTGATGATGCGCGCAGGGCTGATCAAGCGACTCAGCGCAGGCATTTACAACTACATGCCCATGGGCTTGCGCATCTTGCGCAAGGTCGAAGCCATCGTGCGCGAAGAAATGAATCGCGCAGGCGCCATTGAACTCACCATGCCGGTGGTTCAGCCCGCAGAGCTATGGCAGGAAACGGGGCGCTTTGAAAAAATGGGGCCTGAGTTGCTTCGCATCAAGGATCGTCACGACAGGGACTACGTGGTCCAACCCACCAGCGAAGAGGTGGTGACGGACATCGCTCGGCAAGACTTGCGCAGCTACAAGCAATTGCCCAAAAACCTATATCAAATCCAAACCAAGTTCAGGGACGAGCGACGCCCCCGCTTTGGCCTCATGCGCGGGCGCGAGTTCATCATGAAAGACGCCTACAGTTTTGACCGCAATGCCCAGGCGGCCAAAGACAGCTATCAGGTCATGGCTCAGGCCTATCGAAAAATCTTTGACCGCTTTGGCTTGACCTATCGCGCCGTGGCGGCCGACAGCGGCGCCATCGGTGGCGACCTGAGCGAAGAGTTCCAAGTCATCGCCGCCACCGGCGAAGACGCCATCGTCTATTGCCCCAACAGCGATTACGCGGCCAACCTCGAAAAGGCTGAAGCCCTTGCCCCCAGCGCTTCACGTGCTGCGGCCAGCGCTGCGTTGACGCGCACCCCCACGCCAGGCAAGAGCACGTGCCAAGACGTGGCCCAGCTTCTGAACGTGCCCTTGCACACCACGGTCAAGTCCCTGGTGTTGGCCACCGACGAACTCGATGACCACGGTGCGGTAGTGCGCTCCACCGTCTGGCTGCTCTTGCTGCGTGGCGACCATGACATGAACGAGGTCAAAGTGGGCAAGCTCGACCCGTTCAAACAGGGTTTCCGTTTCGCCACGGTGGCCGAGATCGAAGACCACTTCGGCTGCAAGCCCGGTTACCTTGGCCCCATTGGTTTGAAAAAGCCCCTCAAGGTGGTGGCCGATCGCGAGGTGGCCGTCATGGCCAACTGGATTTGTGGCGGCAACGAAGTGGATGTGCACCTGGTGGGGGTGAACTGGGGACGCGATCTACCAGAGCCTGACCTGGTGGCCGACTTGCGCAACGTGGTGGCGGGTGACCTGTCACCCGATGGCCAAGGTCCTTTGGCGATTGAGCGTGGCATCGAGGTGGGGCATGTGTTTTACCTGGGCACCAAATACTCCAAGGCCATGAATGCCACCTTCCTCGACGAAAACGGCAAGCCCCAATTTTTTGAGATGGGGTGCTATGGCATTGGGGTCACCCGTTTGCCAGCCGCTGCGATTGAGCAAAACCATGACGATCGCGGCATCATCTGGCCCGACGCTATTGCCCCCTTCACCTTGGTGATCTGCCCCATTGGCATGGACCGCAGCGAGGCCGTCGCGCAGGCTGCGCACGACTTGCTCCATCACTTGCTCGCCTTGGGGGTGGACGCCATCCTTGACGATCGCAACGAGCGCCCCGGCGTCATGTTTGCCGACTGGGAACTCATTGGGGTGCCCCACCGGGTTGTCTTGTCCGACCGTGGCCTCAAGGCCGGGACTGTGGAATACCAGCACCGCCGCGCCAGTGAAGCCCAGTCGATCGCGGTGGGTGACATCCAGGCTTTCTTGCGCACCGCCTTGCACCTCTAAGCGGTGTCGTGCATGAAAAAGGCGACCTCACGGGGTCGCCTTTTTTGTGCGTGTGGGCCTGACCTCAGTTGGTGGTGCCCAGGACTTGTTGCAACTCGCCCGACTCATACATTTCCATCATGATGTCAGAGCCGCCAATGAATTCGCCCTTGACGTAGAGCTGAGGAATGGTGGGCCAATTGCTGAAGGTCTTGATGCCTTCGCGAATCTCTTGGTCATCCAGCACGTTCACGGTCTTGATGGTTTTGGTGTCCACACCGCTGGCCTTGAGCACTTGCAAGGCCCTGCCCGAGAAGCCGCACATGGGAAAGGAGGCTGTTCCCTTCATGAACAAAACCACATCGTTGGATTGCACCAATTCGGCAATGCGTTGTTGAACCTGACTCATCTGAACTCTCCCTAGAACTGGACCACAGGCGGCTGCGAGTGCTGGCCGCGACACGGTGAATTATTCCACCTCTGGCCATTGCCCGCCGCTGCAGCGCTCTATCCCAGCCAAATCCTTGCGGCTTTGCACCTGGGCAAAGCCTCGATCCATCAACATTGTGCGCACGGCACGGGCCTGGTCGTGCCCGTGCTCAAGCAGCATCCAGCCGCCCGGCTTGAGGTGAATCGGCGCGTGTTCAACCAGGTGGCGCACATCCGCCAAGCCATCCTCGCCAGAGACCAGCGCCTCGCGGGGCTCATGCCGCAAGGCCAACAGATGTGGGTCCCGTTCGTTGATGTAGGGCGGGTTGCTCACGATGAGATCAAACGCCCCGGTGACCGCGTCAAACCAATTGCCTTGCAACCAGTTGACGCTCAGCCCGAGCCGCTGACCATTGGCCCTGGCCACGGCCAACGCGGCCTCGCTGCGATCCGATCCCGACAGCTGGGCATGGGCAGCTTGCGCGGCCAAGGCCAGCGCCACCGCACCGCTGCCCGTGCCCATGTCCAGTACCTTGGCTGGATGCCCGTCATGGAGCAAGTCCAAAGCCCAATCCACCAGGGTCTCGGTGTCTGGACGCGGATCGAGCACCTGTTCATTGATGTGCAGCTCGAGCCCATAAAAATACTTGCGCCCGGTGAGGTAGGCCACGGGCAGGCCATCGAGTCGGCGCGCCACCATGGCTTGCCAGCTGGACCATTGCGTGGCACTCATGGCCAGGTGGTCGTGGGTGATGAGCCAGGCTCGATCTGACGATGCTGGCGCCATCAGGTGCAGCATGAGCCACTGGGCATCGTTTCGGTCTAGCCCCAACTGCATGGCTTGCGCCATGGCCTGAGCCACCGTAGGTTCCTGGCTCAAGCGGTGGACTCCAGGTCGGCCAGCTTCTCGGCCTCGTGCGCGGCGCGCAAGCCCAGGAGCAAGTCCCTCATGTCGCCCTCCATCACCATGGGGAGTTTGTACAGGGTCAGGTTGATGCGGTGATCGGTGACCCGCCCTTGCGGGAAGTTGTAGGTGCGGATGCGGTCAGACCGGTCGCCACTGCCCACCAGGCCTTTTCTCAGGGCGGCGTCTTTGGCCGCACGGGTTTTGCGTTCCTGTTCAGCGATGCGAGCCGAGAGCACTTGCAAGGCTTTGGCCTTGTTACGGTGCTGCGAGCGGTCGTCCTGGCATTCGGCCACCAATCCGGTGGGGAGGTGGGTGATGCGCACGGCGGAGTCGGTTTTGTTCACATGCTGCCCGCCCGCACCGCTGGCACGAAAGGTGTCGATGCGCAAGTCAGCCGGGTTGAGCGCCACGGCCTGAGCTTCATCGGGCTCGGCCAGCACCGCCACGGTGCATGCGCTGGTGTGGATGCGCCCCTGCGACTCGGTGACGGGCACGCGCTGCACGCGATGGCCGCCTGACTCAAATTGCAACCACCCAAAGACCCCGTCTTCATCGCTGCTGATGCGGATGACGACTTCCTTGTAGCCCCCCAGGTCGCTGGGGGACTCGCTGATCAGGGACACTTTCCAGCCACGTCCCTCGGCATGCCGGGTGTACATGCGCAGCAAGTCGCCCGCGAAAAGCGCGGACTCGTCGCCGCCCGCACCAGCCCGGATTTCCAGGAATGCCGGTCGATGGTCATCCGCCCCCTTGGGCAACAGCAAGCGCAGGAGCTGGTCTTCCAGGTCGCTGAGGGTGTCGCGCAATCTGGACAACTCAGATTGGGCCTCTGCCTTGAGGCTGGCGTCGGTGTCAGGGTCGTTGAGCCAATCGGTCCATTGCTGCTGGTCGGCCTGCAATCCTTGCCATTCTTCAAAGCGCTCGGCCAGCACGGCCACCTCAGAGCGTTCGCGCGAGAGCGCGAGGAACTCGGTCATGTTGGCGTGAATGTCTTCGCGCGAGAGCAGGAAATCCAGCTCGTGCAAGCGTTCGAGCTCGCGCGCGAGGCGAGTGCGCACAAAGTCTTTCATGGCAGGAGCTAACGCGAGTTGCGCAAGAAGAAATGCTCGATGGCGTGTCGCGCACGCTCACGGCTTTCGGGGTTGGCGGTGCGCATCTCGGCCATGGCACCGTGCAGCATTTTTTGTGTGAGGGACTTGCTCAGTTGTTCGAGCACCGCCTCCACCGGCTCGCCCTTAGCCAGCGCACGTTGCGCCTTGGCCAATTCGGCCTCGCGCCAGGCATCGGCCTGGGCATTGAGTTGCTGCAGCAAGGGCACGTCCTCGCGTTGCTGCATCCAGTGGACAAACTGCTGCACACCGTCTTCGATGATCACTTCGGCCTGCGCCACCGCCGCCTGGCGATTGGCCTGGCCTTGTTGGACCACTTGAGCCAGGTCGTCCACGGTGTAGAGGAAGACGTGGTCGAGCTGCTTGACCTCAGGCTCGATGTCGCGCGGCACGGCCAGGTCCACCATGAACATGGGACGCTGGCGACGCTTGCGAACAGCGCGCTCGACCGCACCCAGGCCCACCAGGGGCAAGGTGCTGGCGGTGCAGCTCACCACCACATCAAACTGATGCAGGGCATCGGGCAAGTCAGCCAGGCGCATGACGTCAGCGCCAAAGCGGCTGGCCAGTTGCTCGCCCCGATCCAGACTGCGGTTGGCCACCATCATTTGCCTGGGGGATTTGGCCGCAAAGTGCGCCATGCACAAGGCAATCATTTCACCCGCACCAATGAACAACACCCGCAGGTCGGTGAAGTTTTCGTAGATCTGACCCGCTAGGCGCACGCTTGCTGCAGCCATGCTGATGGAGTGGGCGCCGATTTCTGTGGAGGAGCGCACCTGCTTGGCCACCGAAAAAGAACGCTGAAAGAGTTGGTTGAGGGTGCTGCCCACACTGCCGTGATCGCTCGCCAGGCGAACGGCCTCCTTGAGCTGCCCCAGGATTTGGGGTTCGCCCAGCACCATGGAGTCCAGGCCGCTGGCCACGCGGAAGGCATGTCGCGCGGCGGCCTCATGCTGGTGCAGGTACACATGGGGTTGGAGTTCGTGGGCGGGCACGCCGCCCGATTGCGCCAACCAGCCCAGCGTTTGCTCCAGCTTGGGGGATTCGGCGGCGCAATACAGCTCGGTGCGGTTACAGGTTGAGAGGATGGCCGCTTCGGCTGAGTCGCCCAGTTGGGCGCGCAAATGCATCAGGCCGTGGGTGGTGTTTTCAGGGCCAAATGCAAAGCGACTGCGCAGATCCAGCGGCGCAGTGGTGTGGTTCAAGCCAAGAGCCCAGACAGCCATAAGTCTCGAATTATAAAATTTCATTCATGAACGCCTTGGACTGGTTTTGGGTTTTTGCTAACTTTTTGATGCCTGCATGGGTCATGGCCGTGTTGCTGGCCGTGTTAGCCCCGCGATGGCTGCACCGTGGGCGGCGTCCCCGCTTCGTGCTGAACCTGGTGCTCAGCGGTCTTTTGGGCTCATTGGTGCTGGTGGTGGGCCTGGTGCTGACTCAAAACGATGGCCGCATGGCCACCTATGCAGCCCTGTTGCTGGTGCAAGCCACTTTGCAGTGGTGGTTGCAACGCCCCACCGCCTGAAGGCGCGGTTTGCCCCATCCCCTACGACTGTGCGGTCATGGCGACCCATCAGGCGGCATGAGCATCCCCTGCGATAACATCCTTTGTCCTTATGAATGCCCCCACGCCCTTGCACCAGTTGCTGCCCTCCACCCAAGAGGCACCCCGACTGCGTGAGATCCCCTACAACTACACCTCCTTCTCGGACCGTGAGATCGTCGAGCGCGTGCTTGGCCCCGACGCCTGGGACTTGCTCGAGCGCTTGCGTGAGGAGCGCCGCACAGGCCGCTCGGCGCGCATGCTCTACGAGGTGTTGGGTGACATCTGGGTGGTGCAGCGCAACCCCTATTTGCAAGACGACTTGCTCGACAACCCGCGCCGCAGGCGCATGCTGGTTGAAGCCCTGGAACATCGCCTGGGCGAGGTGGAAAAACGTCGCACGCCCCAGGCCGACGAGCAGCGCGATGCCTGGGTCGGTCAGTTGTTGCAAATGGCGCGTGCCAGTGTCTTTGCCTTCGATCGCCATTTCCAGGACCTCGAGCGACTGCGTCGCCAGGTCCAGCGCCGTTTGCGCCGTCACACGGCTGCCGACAACATCCAGTTCGATGCCATGAGCCGTGTGGCCCATGTCACCGACGCCACCGACTGGCGCGTCGAATATCCGTTGGTGGTCTTGTCCCCTGATTCCGAGGCTGAAACTGCGGCCTTGGTCAAGGCCTGCATGGACTTGGGCCTCACCATCGTGCCCCGAGGCGGCGGCACCGGCTACACCGGCGGCGCCATCCCGCTCACCTGGAAGAGTGCGGTGATCAACACCGAAAAGCTCGAGGCCATGACCGAAGTCGAATGGCTGCAACTCCCCGGTCTGGATGCCCCCGTGCCCACCATCTGGACCGAGGCCGGTGTGGTGACCCAGCGCGTGGCCGATGCGGCCGAGCGCGCCGACCACGTGTTTGCAGTGGATCCCACATCCGCCGAAGCCTCGTGCATTGGCGGCAACATCGCCATGAACGCTGGCGGCAAAAAGGCGGTGCTGTGGGGCACGGCGTTGGACAACCTGGCCAGCTGGCGCATGGTCACCCCATCAGCCCAGTGGCTGGAGGTGGTCCGGGTGGGTCACAACCTGGGCAAGATCCATGACGCGCCCATGGCCCGATTTGAGCTGCGCTACTTTGAAGCCGACGGTAAAACCCCCATCCGCACCGAAACCCTGGAAATCCCAGGCGCCACCTTCCGCAAGGCAGGTCTGGGCAAGGACGTCACCGACAAATTCCTCAGCGGCTTGCCTGGTGTACAGAAAGAGGGCTGTGACGGCCTCATCACCAGCGCGCGCTGGGTGGTGCACCGCATGCCGCAGCACACCCGCACGGTGTGCCTGGAGTTTTTCGGCGCAGCCCACGATGCCGTGCCCAGCATCGTCGAGATCAAGGACTTCCTCTTCGAGCAGGCCAAGACCACCGGCGTGGTGCTCGCTGGCCTCGAACACCTGGACGACCGTTATTTGCGTGCGGTGGGCTATGCCACCAAGTCCAAGCGCGGCGGCTTGCCCAAGATGGTCCTCATTGGCGACATTGCCGGTGACGACGCCGATGCCGTGGCGCGCGCAACCTCTGAAGTGGTGCGCCTGGCCAATGCGCGTTCAGGCGAAGGCTTCATCGCCACCAGCCCCGAAGACCGCAAGACCTTCTGGGCAGATCGCAAGCGCACGGCAGCCATCAGCCGCCACACCAATGCCTTCAAGATCAACGAAGACGTGGTCATCCCCCTTGAGCGCATGGCCGAGTACACCGACGGCATCGAGCGCATCAACATCGAACTGTCCTTGCGCAACAAGCTGGCCTTGTGCGCGGCGCTCATCACCTGGTTTGAATCCGACGCCTTGCCCATCCATCAGCTCAAGGCCGACGATCAGGACGGTCTCACCACCGAACTCATCGATCAGCGTCTGCAAGAGGCGCTGGCTTGCATTCGCGAGGTTCAAGCTCTGTGGCAATCCTGGCTGGATCAGATCGACCCCCTTTTCCCCCGGCTGCAAAACCATGAGCTTCGCGCCAGCTGGAAGGTGCAAATCCGCGAGCCCCTGCATCGCATCCTCAGCGGCAAGTCTTTTGAGCCTTTGCTCGAGGAATGCAACCGCATTCATCAGCGCGTGCTCAAGGGGCGCGTGTGGGTGGCCTTGCACATGCACGCGGGGGACGGCAATGTGCACACCAACATCCCGGTCAACAGCGACGACTACAACATGTTGCGCACGGCGCACGAGGCCGTTGCACGCATCATGCAACTCGCGCGCAGCCTGGGCGGCGTGATCTCGGGTGAACACGGCATTGGCATCACCAAGCTGGAGTTTTTGAGCGACGAGGAACTCGCCCCGTTTGCCCGCTACAAGCAGCGCGTCGACCCTCAGGGTCACTTCAATAAGGGCAAGCTCTTGCGGGGCGCCGACCTGGCGGCTTTGGGCGAGGATGTGCGACATGCCGACTTGAGCCATGCCTACACCCCCAGCTTTGGCCTCATGGGGCACGAGTCCCTCATCATGCAGCAGTCCGACATTGGCGCGATTGCAGATTCGGTGAAGGACTGCCTGCGTTGCGGCAAATGCAAGCCCGTGTGCGCGACCCACGTGCCTGGCGCAAACCTGCTCTACAGCCCACGCAACAAAATCCTTGCGACTTCCTTGCTCATCGAAGCCTTCCTGTACGAGGAGCAAACCCGCCGGGGGGTGTCCATCAAGCACTGGCAAGCCTTTGAGGATGTGGCCGACCACTGCACGGTGTGCCACAAGTGCGCCTCGCCTTGCCCGGTGAAGATTGACTTTGGCGATGTGACCATGAACATGCGCAACCTCCTGCGCAAGATGGGCAAGAAGTCCTTCCGGCCAGCCAATGCCGTGGCCATGCTCATGCTCAATGCCCACAACCCCGAGCTCATCAAGGCCCTGCGGACCGTGGTGGTGGATTGGGGCTACAAGGCCCAGCGTTGGGCCAACCAGGTCCTGGCGCCTTGGGCCAAGCGACAGACCCAGCGTCCGCCCGCCACCGTGGGCACGGCGCCCTTGCGCGAGCAAGTCATCCATTTCGTGAACAAGAAAATGCCCGCTGGCCTGCCCAACAAGACCGCGCGCGCCTTGCTCGACATCGAAGACCGGGCTTATGTCCCTATCCTGCGCGACCCCCAGCGCACCACGGTGGACACTGAGGCCGTGTTTTATTTCCCCGGCTGCGGCTCAGAGCGGCTCTTTAGCCAGGTGGGTCTGGCCACCCAGGCCATGCTGTGGCATGCCGGTGTGCAAACCGTGTTGCCTCCGGGCTACCTGTGCTGTGGCTATCCCCAGCGCGGTTCTGGCCAGTTCGACAAGGCCGAGAAGATGATCACCGACAACCGGGTGTTGTTCCACCGGGTGGCCAACACCCTCAATTACCTCGACATCAAAACCGTGGTGGTGAGCTGTGGCACCTGCTACGACCAGTTGCAGGGCTACGAGTTCGACAAAATCTTTCCGGGTTGCCGCATCGTTGACATCCACGAATACCTGCTGGCCAAGGGCATCACCCTGCAAGACCACCTGGGCACAGACGAGCCCGCTTACCTCTATCACGACCCTTGCCACTCGCCCATGAAGCAGCAAGACCCCATGAAAACCGTGGGGCAGCTGATGGTGAGCCCTGTGCTCAAGACCGAGCGGTGCTGCGGCGAATCGGGCACCCTGGGCGTGACCCGGCCCGATGTGTCCACTCAAGTCCGTTTCCGCAAAGAGGCCGAACTCAGGGCCAATGAAAAAACCCTCACCGAACGCCGGGGCGGTCAAGCGCCCCAGCAGGTCAAGGTGCTCACCAGCTGCCCCAGCTGCCTGCAAGGCCTCTCGCGCTACCAGGGCGACTTGCAAAACGGCTTGCTCGAAGCCGACTACGTGGTGGTCGAGATGGCGCGGCGCAGGCTGGGTGAGAACTGGATGCGCGAGTACCTGGACCGCGCCAACGCCGGCGGCATCG
Source organism: Betaproteobacteria bacterium (assembly GCA_009919175.1). Classification (GTDB taxonomy): domain Bacteria; phylum Pseudomonadota; class Gammaproteobacteria; order Burkholderiales; family Burkholderiaceae_C; genus Limnohabitans. The sequence continues at coordinate 30,101 of RGCL01000009.1, read as the reverse complement.
AGCGCGTGCTCGTCTGAGGGATCTGCCCGTGAGCGCACCCCATCCCACCGACATCACCCTGCACACCGAAACCAAATGCCTGGAGGTGGGCTTTGACGACGGCAGTCGCTATCGCATTCCTTTCGAATTGATGCGGGTCTACAGCCCGTCTGCCGAGGTCCAGGGTCATGGACCTGGTCAGGAAGTCCTGCAATCTGGCAAGCGCAGCGTCAACGTGGTGGACCTTGCCCCGGTGGGCAACTATGCCATTCGCCCCAGCTTCAGCGACGGCCACGACTCGGGCATTTTTTCCTGGGAATACCTGCATTTCCTGGGTTCCCAGGCCGATGCGCTCTGGCAGCAATACGAACAACGCCTGCAAGCCGCTGGCCGTGGTCGCGACGACCCCATGCCAACTCAGGGGCGTGGTGGCGCTTGCTCGGTGTGAGAATGCGCCCATGGCACAAACCCACTTTGGCTTCAAGACCGTAGAAGAACACGACAAAGCCCGCCATGTGCGAGGCGTGTTCGATTCGGTGGCCAGCAAATACGACCTCATGAACGACCTCATGTCCATGGGGCTTCACCGCGCCTGGAAGGCCTACACCATCCAGGTGGCCGATGTGCAGTTGGGTCACCGCGTGCTTGACATTGCTGGCGGCACGGGAGACCTCGCCCGCGCCTTTGCCCGCCAGGTGGGCACAACAGGGCAGGTGGTTCACACCGACATCAACTACGCCATGCTCAGCACGGGGCGCAACCGCCTGCTTGACGAAGGCCTGGCCTTGCCCACGCTGGTGTGCGATGCCGAGCAGCTGCCCTTTGCTGACCGCAGCTTTGACCGTGTGAGCGTGGCCTTTGGCCTGCGCAACATGACCCACAAAGACCAGGCGCTGCGCGAAATGTCCCGCGTGCTCAAGCCGGGCGGCAAATTGCTGGTGCTGGAGTTTTCCCGCGTGGCCAAGCCACTCGAGAAGGCCTACGACTGGTATTCCTTCAATGTGCTGCCTCGGCTGGGGCAAATGGTGGCGGGCGACGCCAGCAGCTACCGCTACCTGGCCGAGTCCATCCGCATGCACCCGGATCAGCAAGCCCTCAAAAGCCTCATGCTTAATAATGGCTTTGGTCATGTGGATATTCACAACCTCAGCGCAGGCTTGGTCGCGCTGCATGTTGGAATACGCACTCAAGCCTGATTGGGCTTTAGCAAGGAGAGTCAGCCATGAAACGCTTCGTAATTTGTTTGTCGATGGCCCTGGCCTTAGGGGCGACTTCGGTCCAGGCCAAACGCATGGGCGGCGGCAAATCCGTGGGTGCGCCTTCGGGCAACGTGACGCAGCGCGAGGCGGCCAAACCCGCTCCCGCAGCGCCTGGGGCACCCGCTCAACAGGCTGGACCCAATTCGCCCGGTGCTGCACCCGCAGCACAGCCCTCCCAAGCCGCACAGGCTCCTGCTGCGGCCAAACCCGCAGCTGCCCAAACTGGCCGCAACTGGGGTGGCATTCTGGGTGGCTTGGCCGCAGGCCTGGGCCTGGCCTGGCTGGCACACACCCTGGGCTTTGGTGAGGCTTTTGGCCAGATCCTGCTCTTTGGCCTGATTGCCCTGGGCCTCATGATGGTGTTTGGCTATTTCATGCGCCGCCGCACGGTCACCGCCGAATATGCGGGCGCTGGTCCGGCCGGCGCTGCCCCCAGCTACAACCCCAAGAATGTGGGCAACGATGCCTCGGCTCGCCCCTGGGAGCAAGGCAGCATGGACTTTGAAGCCAGTGCACCCTCCCGCGCGGGCACGCGCATTGGCTCGCGTCTCATCGGTGGCCCCAACTGGACCATCCCGGATCAGTTCGACGTGTCTGGCTTTGTGACTGCCGCCAAACAGCATTTCGTGGACATGCAAGCCCATTGGGACAAAGGGGACCTCACCGCCTTGCGTGCCATGATGACCGATGTCATGTACTCCGAGATCCAGGATCAGTTGCGCGAGCGCGAGCAACTGGTCAACGGCCCCAACCACACCGAAGTGGTGAGCTTGGAAGCCCAGTTGCTGGGCATCGAAGACCTGGGCTCGGGCTACATGGCCAGTATCGAGTTCTCGGGTCTGATCCGCGAAGACCTCTCCAGTGGACCTGCGCCTTTCCGCGAAGTCTGGAACATGACCAAACCCGCCGATGGCTCGACGGGCTGGGTGGTTGCTGGCATCCAGGCCTTCCAGTAAATCCTTTCCTCCCCCTTGCCCTTGGCGCCCAGGCCTTCACAAAGGCCTGGGGTGGGGCTGGCATTTGAATCGGGGACAATGCCCGCATGTCGACTCCACCATTCATGGCTCCTTTGGGCGGGGCCTTAGACCTTTTTGCAAACTTGCTCCAGCGCTGGGAGCCCCCAGTCTGGTTGCGCGACGAGTTGTCCCAGCGCCTGGTGCTGGTGATCAACCATGTGTTGCAGCAAGAGCCGCAAGCCCAGCAACGCATTGCCCGCCTGCATGGGCAGCAGCTTCACTTTCAGTGGCAAAACATCAGCCTGCAACTGGTCTTCACACCTGCTGGGCTCATGGACCTGGCCTCCAATGAACGCCCAGCCGATTTGCGTGTCGAACTCATGAGCCAGCGCCCCAGCGAAGTCATGCATGCTCTGGCTCAGGGTGACAAGCCCGCCGTGTCCATTCATGGGGATGTGCGCCTGGCTGCCGAGGTCAATTGGCTCATCGACCATGTGCGCTGGGATGCGCAAGCCGATTTGGCCAGGCTCTTTGGCGATGCCGCCGCCTATCGCATTGCACAGGCTGCCCGCAGTGCAGCCCAGGCGCTCAAGCGTTTTGTGAGCTCGATGCCGATGCAAACTGCGCGGGATGTGCGATGAGGCGTTTGCTTCGCTCGACCTACATCGCCTGGATCATCTTTCGATTCGGCCTGGACGAGATGGTGTTCTCCAGCATGCCCTATCCCCTGATGCGGGGCTTTGGTCGTCTGCTGGCCGCTGCCCGTTTCATCAAGGCGCCGCGCGGCCAGCGTTTGCGCGAGGCGCTCGAGCACCTCGGTCCCATTTTTGTGAAATTCGGCCAGGTCCTGTCCACGCGCCGCGACCTGCTGCCCCTGGACATTGCCAATGAGTTGGCCAGGCTGCAAGACAGGGTGCCGCCTTTTGCATCCGACAAGGCGGTGGCCATCATCGAGCGCGCTTTTGGACGCAAGATCAATGAGTTGTTCGTCGAGTTCGACCACAAGCCCGTGGCCAGCGCCTCCATTGCCCAGGTCCACTTTGCCATCCTGGGCAGCGCCGATGGCAGCACCCGCGAAGTGGCTGTGAAGGTTTTGCGACCCAACATGCTGGGCGTCATCGACAAAGACCTCGAACTCATGCGCACTGCGGCCACCTGGCTGGAGCGCCTCTCCAGCGACGGCAAGCGGCTCAAGCCCCGCGAGGTGGTGGCCGAATTTGACAAATACCTGCACGACGAACTCGATCTCGTGCGCGAGGCCGCCAACGCCGCCCAGTTGCGTCGCAACATGGACGGCCTGGGTCTGGTGCGCATCCCTGAAATGCACTGGGACTTGTGCCATCCCGAAGTCATCGTCATGGAGCGCATGCATGGCATCCCCATCAGTCAGGTGGAGCGTTTGCGCCAGGCGGGTGTGGACATCCCCAAGCTCGCACGCGATGGCGTGACCATCTTCTTCACCCAAGTGTTTCGCGACGGCTTTTTCCATGCCGACATGCACCCCGGCAACATTTTTGTGAGTGTGGATGAGGCCACATTCGGTCAGTACGTGAGCCTGGACTTTGGCATCGTGGGCACCCTCACCGAATACGACAAGGAATACCTGGCACAGAACTTCACTGCCTTCTTCCGGCGCGACTACCGGCGTGTGGCCGAGTTGCATGTGGAGTCTGGCTGGGTGCCGCCGCAAACCCGGGTGGACGAACTCGAGTCGGCCATCCGCGCGGTGTGCGAGCCCTATTTCGACCGGCCTTTGAAGCAAATCTCCCTGGGCATGGTGCTCATGCGCCTCTTTCAAACCTCGCGGCGATTCCATGTCGAAATCCAGCCGCAACTGGTCTTGCTGCAAAAGACCTTGCTCAACATCGAGGGTTTGGGTCGCGAGCTCGATCCCGATCTGGACTTGTGGAGCACGGCCAAGCCTTTCCTCGAGCAGTGGATGATGGATCAGATTGGCCCCAAGCGCCTGTTGCGACAGCTGCAAACCGAAGCCCCGCGCTATGCCAAGCTGCTGCCCCAGCTGCCCCGCCTCATGCACGAATTGCTTGAACAGAAGACCCAGACCTCCAGCGCCGATTTGCTCAAGCAGCTCATCCTGGAGCAACAGCGCACCCACAGGCTCTTGCTCACCATGGGCTGGTTGGGGCTGGGTTTTGTGCTGGGCTTGGCTGCCCCACATCTATTGGACTGGTTCACAGGATATTGACGAAACAAGGAGCCCCCCATGCTGCTGACATTGGTGATTCTTTATTTGTTGGTGACGATTGCCATTGGCCTCATCGCGGCCAAGCGTGTGAAAAATTCGGCTGACTTTGCCATTGCAGGGCGCCATTTGCCCCTGGTCATGATCGTGACCACCACCTTTGCCACCTGGTTTGGCTCAGAGACCGTGCTGGGCATCCCTGCCAAGTTTGTCAATGGCGGTCTGAGCGGCGTGGTCGAAGACCCCTTTGGCGCGGGCACTTGTCTGATCCTGGTGGGTTTGTTTTTTGCCACCAAGCTCTATCGCATGCAATTGCTCACCATCAGCGATTACTACCGCGAACGCTATGGCCGCTCGGTCGAAGTGATTTGCTCGATCATCATCATGGTGAGCTATCTGGGGTGGGTGTCAGCGCAAGTCACGGCCTTGGGTCTGGTGTTCAACCTGCTCTCCGGCGGCGCCATTGGCATGGAGCTGGGCATGGTGATCGGGGTGGTCTCCATCCTGGCCTACACCTTGTTTGGCGGCATGTGGTCGGTGGCCATCACCGACTTTGTCCAGATGATCATCCTGGTGGCGGGCTTGTCCATCCTGGCCATCTTTGCCGCGGATCAGGCCGGTGGGGCGCAGCAGGTCATGGACTTGGCCAGGTCCAAGGACATGTTCAAGTTCTTCCCCGAACCCCAGTTGCACGACTGGATGTTCTTCATCGCTGCGGGCATCACCATCATGTTTGGCTCCATTCCCCAGCAAGACGTTTTCCAGCGCGTGATGTCGGCCAACAGCCAAAAGGCCGCCACCTGGGGGCCAGTGATTGGTGGCATTTGCTACATCGGCTTTGCCTTTGTGCCCATGTTCCTGGTGCTCAGTGCCCTGATCATCATGCCCGAGAAGGCGGCCACCTTGATTGCCGAAGACCCGCAAAAGGTCTTGCCCGCGTTGGTCATCGAACAAATGCCTTTCATCATGCAGGTGCTGTTCTTTGGTGCCTTGCTCTCGGCCATCAAGTCATGTGCCTCCGCCACCTTGCTCGCGCCCAGCGTGACCTTCACCGAAAACATCTGGCGGCAGTTCTACCCGCATCGCAGCGACCGCCAGGGTTTGCTGGCCATGCGCATCACGGTGCTGGTCTTCAGCGCTCTGGTGCTGGCCTATGCCATCGCCATGCAAGGCACCTCCATCTACGAAATGGTCTCCGGGGCTTACCAAGTCACCTTGGTGGGCGCTTTCATTCCGCTCACCTTTGGCCTGTACTGGAAACGCGCAACCACCCAGGGTGCCCTGTTCTCCATCGTGCTGGGCGTTTTGGGCTGGTTGATCTTCCTGGTGACCCCCGCGGGCGAGGTCTTCCCGGCCCAATTTGCCGGGCTTTTGGGGGGATTGGTGGGAATGTTGGTTGGATCCTTGGGTCCGCAAGCCATTCGAAACACCCATGCCAGCCACCACAGGCTGGTGGGAGTTGGCGAATCAGCCCAGTCCTGAGCCCTTTTGTTTCGAATCCCTGAGGCCTTTGATTTGTGAGGCCTCCCAGGGGCTTGCCTATAATTTCTTGTTCGCTTTGACACCTCTTCCTTTAACCTTCGTTAACGCCATGCCCATCTATGCCTACAAATGCGCCGCCTGTGGTCATGCCAAGGACGTGTTGCAAAAAATCTCCGATGCGCCCCTCACCACCTGCCCTTCCTGTGGTGCGGATCAATTTGCAAAGCAGCTCACCGCCGCGGGTTTCCAGCTCAAGGGCTCGGGTTGGTATGCCACCGACTTCAAAGGGTCGGGCAGCAGCGCGTCTTCCCCTTCCTCCGATGCCTCAGATTCCGGTTCGTCCAGCACCGCGACGGCCTCGGCTGAAACCGGCACGGCCAGCGGTGGTTGCGGCACTTCCTGTGCCTGCCACTGAAGACCGAATCGGACCTCCAACGTGAACGCCCTTCGCAAGCATTTGTTCGCTGGCCTTCTGGTGTGGTTGCCGCTGGTGGTGACGGCCTGGGTGTTGATCTGGTTGATCAACCTCTTTGACACCCTCTACCTGGCCATCCTCAACACCTTGCTCGAAGTCTCGCCCGATCACTGGCGGCAGTATGTGGACTACATCAGTCACATCCATGGCCTGGGGGTGGTGCTTGCGGTGGTGGTGCTGATCACCACGGGCGCTCTGGTGTCCAACGTGGTGGGGCGCTGGTTCCTCAGCCGCTGGAACGAATTGCTCGAGCGCATTCCCATCGTCAAAACCATTTACAAGAGTGTCAAGAAAGTCTCCGACACCTTGTTCTCCAGCAATGGCAACGCTTTTCGTCAGGCCTTGCTGGTGCAATACCCACGCCAGGGGGTGTGGACCATTGCCTTCCAAACGGGCACGCCCGTGCCGTCACTGAGGCCTCATCTGCCCGACGACTGCATCAGCGTCTACGTTCCCACGACGCCCAACCCCACCAGCGGTTTTTTCTTGATCATGCCCAGATCGGACGTAATCGAATTGTCCATGTCGGTCGATGAGGCCCTCACCCATGTGATCTCCATGGGTGCAGTGGCGGCAGATGCATCGCCCACCCCCTTGCCCAAAAAAGAGAAAGCATCATGAGTTTGCGTAGTCACTATTGCGGTCTGGTCACCGAAGCCCTCAACGGTCAAACCGTTTCCCTGTGTGGATGGGTCAACCGCCGTCGCGACCATGGTGGTGTGATCTTCATCGACTTGCGCGACCGCGAAGGCTCTGTGCAAATCGTGTGCGACCCCGACCGCCCCGAGATGTTCAAGATCGCCGAAGACCTGCGCAACGAATTTTGCGTGCGCGTGGTGGGCCTGGTGCGCCCCCGGCCTGAGGGCACCACCAACGAGCAGCTCAAAAGCGGCAAGATCGAAGTGCTTTGTCACGAATTGCAGGTGCTCAACCCCTCGGTCACGCCGCCTTTCATGCTCGACGACGAGCATTTGTCTGAGACCACGCGCCTCACCCACCGCGTTCTGGATCTGCGCCGCCCCTACATGCAAAACAACCTCATGCTGCGCTACCGCGTGGCCATGGAGGTGCGCAAATACCTCGATGAGCACGGCTTTGTCGACATCGAAACCCCCATGCTCACCAAGAGCACGCCCGAAGGTGCACGCGACTACCTCGTGCCCAGCCGTGTGCACGATGGCGAGTTTTTCGCGCTGCCCCAGTCGCCCCAGCTCTTCAAGCAGTTGCTCATGGTGGCTGGCTTTGACCGCTACTACCAGATCACCAAGTGCTTCCGTGACGAAGACTTGCGCGCTGACCGCCAGCCCGAATTCACCCAGATCGACATCGAGACCTCCTTCCTCACTGAGCAAGAAATCCGGGACATGTTCCAGGGCATGATGAAGCACGTGTTCCAAAAGGTGCTCAACGTCGACTTGGGCGAATTCCCGGTCATGTCGTATGGCGAAGCCATGCACCGCTTTGGCTCTGACAAGCCCGACTTGCGCATCAAGCTCGAATTCACCGAGCTCACCGATGCCATGGCCGATGTGGACTTCAAGGTCTTCAGCACCCCAGCGACCACCCCAGGTGGCCGCGTGGTGGCCTTGCGCGTACCGCACGGCGGCGATATGTCACGCGGCGAGATCGATGGCTTCACCGAATTCGTCAAGATCTATGGCGCCAAGGGTCTGGCCTGGATCAAGGTCAACGAGGTCGCCAAGGGGCGCGACGGCTTGCAGTCGCCCATCGTGAAGAACCTGCACGACAAGGCCATCGAAACCATTTTGCAGCGCAGTGGCGCTCGCGACGGCGACATCCTCTTCTTTGGTGCTGACAAGGCCAAGGTCGTCAACGACGCCATGGGTGGCTTGCGCCTCAAGATCGGTCTGAGCGATTTCGCCAAAAAGCATGGCCTCTTTGAAGCCCGCTGGGCACCCATGTGGGTGGTGGACTTCCCCATGTTCGAGTTCGACGAAGACGAGCAGCGCTACAACGCCGTCCATCACCCCTTCACTGCACCCAAAGATGGCCACGAGGACTGGATGGAAACCGCGCCCGAGAAGTGCCTGGCCAAGGGCTACGACATGGTGCTCAACGGTTGGGAAATTGGTGGTGGCTCAGTGCGCATTCACCGCGCCGAAGTGCAAAAGAAGGTGTTCGATGCCCTCAAGATCTCCCCCGAGGATGCGCAGATGAAGTTTGGCTTCCTGCTCGATGCTTTGCAGTACGGCGCGCCACCGCATGGCGGCCTGGCCTTTGGTCTGGATCGCATCGTCACCCTCATGACGGGGGCTGAGTCCATCCGCGACGTGATTGCGTTCCCCAAGACCCAGCGTGCCCAGTGCCTGCTCACCCAGGCGCCCAGCCCCGTGGACGAAAAGCAATTGCGCGAGCTGCACATCCGTTTGCGCAACACCGCGGCTCAGGCCTGAGGCAGCTGAGGCAGCTGAGGCGGCTCAGTCTCCCCTGCAACGACAAAGCCTGGAGCAAGGGCGTCAGCCTTCGCCCACCAGCACCTGCGCCAGTTCAAAAAAGTCACGCACATGCAAGTCATTGCCCGGCTGGGGTGAGACGTCCTTGGCCTCGGTGCGACTGAACTCCCAGGGTCGCTCCACATAGGCCGTGCGCAAGCCGCAGCGCCGTGCTCCCTCGAGGTCATCGTGGTGGGCGGCCACCAGCATGACCTCATGCGGTTGCAGATCAAACACCTTGGCCACGCCCAAATAAGTGGCGGGGTCTGGCTTGTAGGCCTTGAAGACTTCGGCGCTGAGCACACAGTCCCAGGGCAAGCCCGCGCGCTTGGCCATGTGGGTGAGCAGGCCCAGATTGCCGTTGGACAAGGGCGTGATGATGAAGTGGCGTTTGAGCTTCATGAGCCCGCCCACGCTGTCGGGCCAAGCCTGAAGCCGGTGCCAGACTTTGTTGAGGTGGCGCAGTTGCGCTTCGTCGAGGTGGCTGAGTCCAAAAGGCTGGACCAGGGTTTGCAGAATTTGCCAATGCAAGTCATCGATCAGCGTCCAGCCCTGTTCGCCCGACATGACCTTGGCCATGGCGGGCTTGTAACCTGCACGCCAAGCGGTGGCAAAAGCGTGGCCATCCACGCCGGGCGCAACATGGCGCATTTCATCCACGATGCTGCCGTGCCAGTCGACCACGGTGCCAAACACATCAAAGGCCAACACCTTGACCGATTGCGAAAGGGATGAAGTCATGTTCTTGCTCCTTCAATGCAGGCCGTGTCCACCGCGGTGACCCGCCCCTGGGGCACGGGTCGTCACATCTGATCAAATCCGGGGGACACCACACCCCATTCAACCATGAACGCCCCCGTGAATGAACCGCGCCCAGTCGCAGAAGAAGCACCTACCCCGGTGAGCTTTGGCCAGGCCTTGGTGTTCTGGCTCAAGCTGGGCTTCATCAGCTTTGGTGGCCCCGCAGGGCAAATCGCCTTGCTGCACCAGGAGCTGGTGGACAACAGGCGCTGGATCTCCGAGCGTCGATTCCTGCACGCGCTCAACTACTGCATGGTCTTGCCCGGACCAGAAGCCCAGCAACTGGTCACCTACCTGGGCTGGTTGATGCACAAGACCCTGGGCGGCGTGGTGGCGGGCGTATTGTTTGTGTTGCCCTCGCTGCTGCTGCTCATGGCGTTGTCGTGGATGTACGTGGTCTTTGCCGATCAGCCTGTGGTGAGCGGTTTGCTCTTTGGCATCAAGCCCGCCATCACAGCCTTGGTGCTGCAAGCGGCCATTCGCATGGGCAGGCGCGTGCTCACCCAGCCGCTCATGTGGCTGATTGCTGTGGCCGCCTTCGTGGGCGTGGCGGTCCTCAACTGGCCATTTCCCCTCATCGTGCTGGGTGCGGCAGCCCTGGGCTGGTGGGGCGCGCGGCGATGGCCTGAACAGGTCAACGCCCACCCTGTGGCCAAAGCCTCGGCACAGGCGCACCGCCCCGCCTTGATCGATGACCACACGCCCTTACCCGAGCATGCCCAATTTCAAACAAGCCGCTTGCTCGGTGTGCTGATCGTGGGGTTGCTGTTGTGGGGCTTGCCCCTGGGTGGTGTGGCCTGGATCAATGGCTGGAGCCATCCCTTGACCCAGATGGGCTGGTTTTTCACCAAGGCCGCGTTGATGACCTTTGGCGGCGCCTATGCCGTCTTGCCCTATGTGCATCAAGCTGCGGTCTTGCATTACGGCTGGTTGTCGGCCACACAGATGATGGATGGCCTGGCCTTGGGCGAGAGCACACCTGGCCCCCTGATCATGGTGGTGGCCTTTGTGGGTTTTCTCGGCGGGCATCAAGCCGCATTCCTGGGTCCCGAGCATGCCGTGGCCGCAGGCGCACTCGCAGCCGCATGGGTGACCTGGTTCACCTTTTTGCCCTCCTTCCTGTTCATCCTCGCGGGTGGTCCCTGGGTGGAACGCACGCGAGAGGACTTGCGCCTGAGCGCCCCGCTCACGGCCATCACCGCGGCGGTGGTGGGCGTGATCCTGAGCCTGGCCTTGTCCTTTGCCCAGCACTGCGTGTGGCCGCAGGGGGGGTCAGGTCCCATCGATGTCGCGGCGGTGGTCTTGGCCGCCCTGGCTGCGGTGGCCTTGATCCGCTTCAAGCGAGGCACCGTTGAAGTCTTGGTGGTATGTGCAGGGCTGGGTTTGCTGCATCAGTGGGCAATTTAAGATGCCCCCATGTCCCAAGCCCTGCCGTACAAAATCCCGCACTCGGTTTTGGTGGTCATCCACACCCCGGATTTGCAAGTCCTGCTCTTGCAGCGCGCCGATGCCAAGACCTGGCAATCTGTCACGGGCAGCTTGGACGATCTGAGCGAGCCTCACCACCGCGCCGCCTTGCGCGAGGTGTGGGAGGAAACCGGCATCGATGCCCAGGCCAGCGGTCATTCGCTGTGCGACTGGCAGTTGGAAAACATTTACGACATCTACCCCCACTACCTGCACCGCTATGCGCCAGGGGTCACGCGCAACACCGAGCGCGTCTTTGGCCTGACGGTGCCCCAGGCCACACCCGTTCGTCTCAGTCCTGGCGAACATGTGGACCAGCAATGGTTGCCCTGGCTGGAGGCGGTGGACTGGGTGAGTTCAGGCTCCAACGCCGAGGCCATCTTGCAACTGCCCCAACGCTTGCGAGGCCTGGCATGAACCCGATTCGCGTGGTCACCTACAACATCCACAAGGGGGTGCGAGGGGCGCGATGGTCGCCTCGGGTGGAGTTGCACAACCTGTCGCTGGCCATGTCGGAGTTCGATGCCGATTTCATTGCCTTGCAGGAGGTGCGCCATGTCGTGCATGCGGCCACGCCGGGTGCGCACGCGGTGGACCTCGCGCCCACGCACAACGATGCCCATCACAGCCAGGCGCATTTCCTTGCCCCCATGGGCTACGACGTGGTCTACCAGACCAACGCCTTCACCCGCTCGGGCGAACATGGCAATGCCTTGCTCACCCGCTGGCCTGTGGTGCGCCATCAGCATGAGGATGTGTCTGACCATCAACTCGAACAACGGGGTTTGCTGCATGTGGAAGTCATGTGCCATGCCCAGCCCTTGCACGTGATCGTGGTGCACTTGGGCTTGCTGCCTGGCAGTCGGCGTCGGCAAGTGACCCAGTTGCGCACCTTCATCCAACGCGAAATCCCAACGCACCACGCCGTGGTGGTGGCGGGTGACTTCAACGACTGGGGTCCCATGGCGAGGCGACTCTTGGCGCAGGTGGGGTTTGCCACACCTGATCCGGTCAAGACCTTTCCGTCGCGCTGGCCTGTGGCTGCCCTCGATCAGGTGCTGGCGCGTCGGCTCAAACCCTTGTGCGCCTCGGCGCCGCGCGGAAAGGTGTGGCGACGCATGTCGGACCACTTGCCCCTGATCGTGGATTGGTCTTGGTCCAAGCCCCTGCACCCGCAAGGAGCCAGCGATGCCTAAATCGTTTGCCCATTGGGTGGATCAGGCCGAGACCGAGTTGGCCCTCAAGCCCAAAGGAAACGCCAAAGCGGATGCCTCGGCCTGGACCTTGCTCGAAGGCAGCAGGGACTTTTTCCCCGCCTTGTGCCAGGCTTTTGCTCAGGCCAAGACCCGCATCTGGCTGGAAACCTACATCCTCAACGAACATGGTGGCACGCAAGCCGTGCTCCAGGCCTTGGCCGCTGCCGCCCAGCGTGGCGTGCAGGTGCGGGTGGTGATGGATGGTTACGGCACACCCCAGCTCGGTGCCCAGTGGCAAGCCTTGTGGCAGGCCTCGGGTGTGCAATGGCGAACCTACAAGCCCTTGGGGCTGGGTGGCCTGTGGTTCCCCAGCCGCTGGCGGCGCTTGCACCGAAAGCTGTGCGTGGTTGACGATGACTGGGCTTTTTGCGGTGGCATCAACCTCATCGACGACATGTATGACCCCATTCACCAGCAAGAGCTCCAGCACCCACGGCTTGATTTTTCTGTGCGCTTGACGGGCGATCTGGTGTCTTCAGTCGCGCGGGTCATGGAGGAGTTGTGGTGGCGCATGGACATGGCTGAGCACTTGCGCGAACGCGAGGTCGGCCAGGCCATGGAGCGGATCCGGCTGCGCGACTGGCACCGCGTGTGGCGCAAGCGCGTCGCCCACGGCCTGCGCACCCTGGTCTTGCGCGACAACCTCAGCCACCGCAGCGACATCGTGCGCGCTTACCTGGCTGCGATTGGCCGCGCCCGTGAGGAGATCTGGATTGCCAATGCGTTCTTCATGCCCAGCGGGCGGGTGCGGCGCGCGCTCATCCATGCGTGCAGGCGCGGCGTGAAGGTCAGATTGCTGGTGCAAGGGCGGTTTGAATATGCCTTGCCTTACCGCGCGACTCGCCATTTGTATGCGCCCTTGTTGGCTGCAGGCGTCGAGATCTGGGAATACCACGCGAGTTACCTGCATGGCAAGGTGGCCGTGGTCGACGAACGCTGGGTGACGGTGGGGTCGTCCAACCTCGATCCCCTGAGCTTGCTCCTTGCGCGCGAAGCCAATGTGGTGAGCCGGCTGCCTCAGGATGCGCAAAGCGTCAAACAGGCCTTGTCCGCTGCCATGGTCAGTGGCGCCAAGCCCATCGCAGCCCAGCAGCATGCCCAGTTGAGCCGGTGGGAGCGCACGCTGGACGCCCTCACCTGGCTGAGCGTGCGATTTGCAGTCTGGATCACAGCGCGGCGCTACTGAAACCCGCCAGGGCCAAGGTTCATGCGGGTTCCAGCGGCCAAGGCCGCTTGAGTGCCACTGCCCACGCTCATGTTATTCCTCGGCTGTTACCATGCATCCATGTTGCAAAAAGCAAGAGCTGACATGACCAACCCCAATGCCGATGAGGGTGTGCCCGTGTCTGTCAAGATTCGCGAGCGCATCAAGGCCGCGCGCAAGCGCTACCACGCCAACGACAACATCTCCGACTTCATCGAACCTGGTGAACTCGGCGCGTTGCTCGACGAGGTGCAGACCAAGATGCAGGGCGTTCTCGACAGCCTGGTGATCGACACCGACAACGACCACAACACCAGCGACACTGCGCGCCGTGTGGCCAAGATGTACCTCAACGAGGTGTTTCGGGGTCGCTATGTGAATGCGCCCGAGATCACCGAATTCCCCAACGCCGAGCACCTCAACGAGTTGATGATCGTCGGTCCGATCACCGTGCGCAGTGCGTGCAGCCACCACTTCTGTCCGGTCATCGGTCAGGTCTGGATCGGCGTGCTGCCCAACGAACACACCAATGTGATTGGCTTGTCCAAGTACGCGCGCCTGGCCGAGTGGGTCATGGGTCGCCCCCAAATCCAGGAAGAGGCCGTGGTGCAACTCGCCGACCTCATCCAACTCAAAACCCAACCCGATGGCCTGGCCATCGTGATGCAAGCCACGCACTACTGCATGGCCTGGCGTGGCGTCAAAGACATGGACAGCCGCATGATCAACTCCGTCATGCGCGGGGCCTTCCTCAAGGATCCCAACCTGCGTCGCGAATTTTTGTCACTGATTCCCAAAAAGGACTGAACCGTGTTGGTGCGTTTGCTTTATGTGAGCCGTTCGGTGGATGCCGACCCGACAGCGGCCACCGAATCCATTCTCGACAGTGCCCGTTCGCACAACCTGCAAAACGGCATCACCGGCATCCTGTGCTACGGCGGGGGCATCTTCCTGCAAGCCATCGAAGGCGGTCGCAATCAGGTCAATGCCTTGTATTCGCACATCCTGGGCGACCGTCGCCACAAGGACGTGGTGTTGCTGCACTACGAAGAAATCGCCGAGCGCCGCTTTGGCGGTTGGACCATGGGGCAGGTCAATTTGTCCAAGCTCAACACCTCCATCGTGTTGAAGTATTCAGAGATGCCCGAGCTTGACCCTTATGCCGTCTCCGGGCGCGTGTCTCTGGCCTTGCTCGAAGAGCTCATGGCCACGGCCAACATCATCGGCCGCGCCTGATCCGCAGGCCTGATCGGGTGCCTGAGATGTGGGTGCTAGGCTGCGACTTCTCCAGTGCGCCCACGCCACGCAAACCCATCGTCATGGCTTGGGGTCAGTCGGCCAAAGGCGTGGTGCGGCTCACCCGCGTGGTGAGCCATGTCAGCCTTGATGCATGGGGCGAGGCCTTGCGTGAGCCCCAGGCCTGGGTGGGTGGATTTGATTTGCCCTTTGGGCTGCCCCGCGAATTGATTGAGCACCTGGCCTGGCCTACCGATTGGTCGGCATGCATGGACCACTACGCCAGCTTGAGCCGCGCGCACATCCGCGACACCTTTGCGGCGTTTTGCGCGGCCAGGCCCGTGGGCGGCAAATTTGCGCACCGGGCCACCGATGGTCCGGCGCAGTCCAGTCCGTCGATGAAATGGGTCAACCCCCCTGTGGCCTTCATGATGCACGCGGGCCTGCCGCACCTGCGCGCTGCCGGCGTGAGCCTGCCTGGCCTGTGCGCGGGTGACGCGCAACGCGTCGCGCTGGAGGCCTACCCCGGCCTGCTGGCGCGTGAACTGATCGGCGCACAAAGCTACAAGAGCGATGACCGCAGCAAGCAAACCCCCGAGCGCCTGCTCGCGCGCAAGCAGGTATTGCATGCCCTGGACCTGGGGCAGAGCCGGTTGGGCTTGCGCCTTCGCCTCACCCCCGCGCAGCACGATGACCTGGTGGCCGATGCCAGCGGCGACAAACTCGATGCCGTGTTGTGCATGGTGCAAGCCGCCTGGGCCTTGCAGCAGCACGAGCAAGGGCATGAGCGCTATGGGTTGCCTGACTTTGATCCGCTCGAAGGGTGGATCGTGACGGCGTGAGTTGCGAGAGACTATGGACTTTTCTTGTCAACCGCATCGAAAGATCCATCATGGCCACAGATCCAAAAATCAAAGGTCCCGCGTCCTACTTCCCCTCCATCGAAAAGAAATATGGCCATCCCATCGCCTACTGGCTGGAGTTGGTCGACACCAAGACCCAGCTCAAGCACATGGAGATCGTGGCCTGGCTCAAATCAGAGCACGCCATGGGTCACGGCCATGCCAATGCCATCGTGGCGTATGTCCTCGCCACCAAAGCAAAGTCCTGACGATGCAAGCCCTCGACCCTCTGGTTGTGCGCCAAGCCACTGGCCTCTGGCCCTGATCAAGCCGCCATGCGGCGCATCAGGGGCGGGCGGCCATGGGTGCGAAAGTACAGCCAGCTGGCGATCACGAGGTTGAGCAGGTTCCAGGCGATGCCGTTGAGGAAGGCCGCATGGTAGGAGCCCGTGAGGTCAAACACTTTGCCCGACATCCAGCCGCCCAAAGCCATGCCCACCAGGGTGGCCATGATGACAGCGCCCACGCGCGCACCCGCCTGCGCAGGCGGGAAGTGCTCGCGCACGATGATGGCGTAAGAGGGCACGATGCCACCCTGGAAGAGGCCAAACATGGCCGACACCACATAGAGGGGCACCAGACCATCAAAGGGCAGGAACATCAGCAAGGCAATGCCCTGCAAGGCCGAGCCCAGCAGGAGCGTCCTCACGCCGCCCACACGGTCACTGATGTAGCCAAACACCAGGCGGCTGACGATGCCGCAGGCCAGCATGAGCGAGAGCATTTCTGCGCCGCGTGCTGCGCCATAGCCCAAGTCGCTGCAATAGGCGACGATGTGGACCTGTGGCATGGACATGGCCACGCAACACGCCACCCCTGCCACGCACAGTAGCAATTGCGCGTGCATGAGCGACAGCCCAAACGGGCGCGTGGGGGTGGTGTCTTTCACGCCGGCGGTGGCGCCAGCAGCGGACGTCGACGATGGTGGCGCCACTTGCAAAAGCGGGGGGCGCATGCGCATATTGAGTGAGAGCAAGGCCATGCCCAGGCTGCACACCACGCCCATGAACAAATACGTCTCGCGCCAACCGAAATGGTCCACGCCCCACTGCGCCACAGGCGGCCAGATGGTGCCCGCAATGTAGTTGCCGCTGGCGCAGATGGCCACTGCCATGCCGCGCCGCTTGTCCCACCACAGGGCCGTGTCGGCCATGAGGGGCGCAAAGGTGGATGAGCTGCCAAGCAAGCCCAAAAACAAGCCGTGTGCCAGCGCAAAGGTGTAGATGTTGCCCGCTTGCGAGGCCCACACATAGCCCAGCAACACGGCCAGGGTTCCTACCCACAACACCCTTTGTATCCCGTGCTGATCGGCCATTCGTCCGGTGAACATGCCCCCAATGCCCAAGGCCAGCATCATGGCGGTGTAGGGCAGGGAGGCATCGGCACGGCTGACGGCAAACTCCGCTTGAACCGCAGGCAACACCACCGAGACGGTGTACATGCACGCATTGCCCAGGGTCACCAAACCCAAGGTGGTGAGCAGGCGCCACGCGGCGTGGCGTGAATCAATCCATTCGGCGGGGGCGGTGTGCAGGGTCATGCTGGGCCTGGGGTGATGTGGCGGTCAGAGAATGACTGAGTATGACATTCACCCCGCCTTTGCGGCTCAACGAAGATGACAGCCCAGGGAGGACGAATCATGCAGTCGTGGTGGGTGGCCGCATTGATCTGCTGTTCAGTGCACGTGGGGGCCAACGAATCGCGGCTTCGAGCGCCCTGGGTCTGGGGGCAGGTTCAGCATGTGACCGACGGCGACACGATTTGGGTCATGCCACAGGGCGGGCGCGAGCCAGTCAAGCTGCGCTTGCAAGGCATGGACGCACCCGAGATGTGCCAGTTCTGGGGGCCACAGTCGCGCGCGGCGCTCATGGGCTTGTTGCCCAACGGGCACTGGGTCATGGTGCATCGCCAGGCCACAGATGTGTATGGTCGCGAGGTGGCCGAGGTCTATGCCGGTGGGGTGAATGTTGCAGCCTGGATGATCCTCAACGGCCATGCCTGGGCTGACGAGCGCCAGGTGCGCTGGCTGGCCTTGCAGCGCCAGGCACAGTGGGCGCATCGGGGCTTGTTCAGTGCCCCTGCGATTCGCCCGCAAGACTTTCGCCGCTGGCGCGGCTCATGCCATGGGGCCTAAGCCGCCACGCCTGAGCGGTGGTGCGTGCCGCAGACCGGGCACTGGGGGTTGCGCTGCAAGCGGATCTCCGTCCAGCTCAGGCTGCGCGCATCGAGCAATTGCAAGCGCCCCATCAGCGATGTGCCCAGGCCAGCGATGAGCTTCAAGGCCTCGGTGGCTTGCAGGGTGCCAACGATGCCCACCAGGGGTGCGAGCACGCCCAGCGTGGCGCAGCGCACCTCTTCAGGCGGCTGCTCGGGCGGGAACACGCAGGCATAGCAAGGGGAGTCGATGCAGCGGGCGTCATATGTGGTGATCTGAGCATCCAGGCGAACCGCTGCGCCGCTCACCAGCGGCACGCGGTGGCGCACGCAGGCCGCGTTGAGCAGTTGGCGCGTGGCAAAGTTGTCGCTGCAGTCGAGCGCCACATCCACCTGGGGTAAGACGTCATCGAGCCAGAGGGCATCGGCCTTGCGGCAAGTGGCGTTGACCCTCACGCCCGGGTTGATCTCGGCCATGGCCTGCGCCAGTGATTCGGGCTTGGCTTGGCCAATGCGTGCGGTGGTGTGGGCGATTTGGCGTTGCAGGTTGGTGAGGTCCACGACATCGTGGTCCACCACAGTGATCTGTCCCACGCCAGAGGCGGAAAGATAGAGGGCAGCGGGGCAACCCAGGCCGCCTGCACCCACCACGAGCACATGGGCATCGAGCAAGCGCTGCTGCCCTTCAATCCCTAGGTCATCGAGCAGCACATGGCGCGAATACCTCAGCAGCTGGTCGTCATCCAATGCTCAGCGTCCAGTGGTGTTGGTGGCGCGTTCGTTCTTGGCCTGAAGCTCGCGGTCTTTGCTGGCCTTGACCGGCAAGCCTTTGAGCTGTTTGATGGCCTGCTGCAACTGGAAGTCCTTGTCGCTGCCAAATTCGGGCAAGCGCACCGACTCAGGTGATTTGCGCGACTGCTCTTCGAGCTTCTTCATGGCCTCTTCGCGCTCCTTTCGCAAGGCTTCGCTGGGGCCTGTATCGCCGCCCTGGCCGCTGGAGAGGTGCTTGTCCAAGTCGGCTTCGCGGGTGCGCAAGATGGCAAAGGGCGAGCCTTCGGCGGTGTCATCCAGCCACACATCGGGCTCTACGCCTTTGGTCTGGATGGATTTGCCGCTGGGCGTGTAGTAGCGTGAGGTGGTGATCTTGACGGCGGTCTCGGGACTCAGGGGGCGCACGGTTTGCACCGAGCCCTTGCCAAAGGTTCGAGCACCCATCACAGTGGCGCGCTTGTGGTCTTGCAATGCGCCGGCCACGATTTCGCTGGCCGAAGCCGAACCCTCGTTGACCAGCACCACCAGGGGCAGCTTTTTGTAGAGGCCATTGGTGTCGCGTTCGAGTGCAGCAACGGGGTCAGAACCAGGGCGGCGCCAGTAGAACGGTGCATCGGCCTTGAACGTGAATTTGCTTTCGTCGAGCTGGCCGTTGGTGGACACGACCACCACATCTGCGGGCAGGAAGATGGCCGACACACCCACAGCCGCATCGAGCAAGCCGCCTGGATCGTTGCGCAAATCGAGCACCAGGCCTTTGAGGTTGGGGTCGTCTTTGGCGATTTGTGTGAGCTTGGTGGTGAGGTCTTTGAGCGTTTGCTCCTGGAACTGGCTCAGGCGCACCCAGGCGTAACCCGGCTCCATGACCTTGGCGCGCACGCTCACCGTCTTGATGACCTCGCGAACAATGGTCACGCGAAACACGCGGTTGTTTTCGGCGCGGCGCAGCACCGTCAGCTCCACCTTGGTGTCGGGCAGGCCGCGCATGAGCTTGACGGCATCGTTGAGGCTCACACCCTTGAGGGGTTTGCCGTCCACCTGGGTGATCAGATCTTGAGCCTTGAGGCCAGCGCGGTCTGCGGGCGAGCCCTCGATGGGGGTCACGATCTTGACCACGCCCTCATCGGAGGTGATTTCGATGCCCACGCCCACAAAGCGGCCAGTGGTGCCTTCGCGGAATTCCTTGAAGGATTTTTTGTCGAAGTACTGTGAATGGGGATCCAGGTTGCTGACCATGCCAGAGATGGCGTTGTTCATCAGCGTTTCGTCATCGGTGGCTTCGACGTAGTCGCTCTTGATGAGGCTGTAGACCGTGGCGAACTGCTGCAGGGATTCCAGCGGCAGCGGAGAAAAGTTCGAGCGCGCGCCACTTTGAAAGCTGATCGTGGTGAGCGAACCCGCCAAAGCGCCAAGAGTCACCCAGCTGATGATCTTGAAGGTTGATTTCATGTCGGTATGCCCAGTGCAATTCAGGAAAAAACGCCCCGCAAAGGGGGGAAGTAGGGGTCAATATACAGGGAAGTCAGACAGCGCGAGTAAACAGGGTCAAGCTTTGCCTTGGGCCGCCACAGCGGCAGCGGCTTTGGCCGCGGCCTCGGCGTCACCCAGGTAGTAGTGGCGCAAGGGCTTCATCTGCTCGTCGAGCTCGTAAACCAGGGGAATGCCATTGGGGATGTTCAGGTTCACGATGTCATCGTCGCTCACCCCGTCGAGGTGCTTGATCAGGGCGCGGATGGAGTTGCCGTGTGCGGCAACCACCACACGCCGCCCAGCGCGCACGCTGGGCATGATGGCGCCATTCCAGAAGGGCACCACGCGGGCAACGGTGTCTTTGAGGCATTCGGTGAGCGGAAACTCGGCGTCGCTCACCTGGGCGTAGCGGCGGTCGGTGCGCTCCCAGCGCAAGTCATTGGTTTCCAGAGCGGGTGGCGGGGTGTCGTAGCTGCGCCGCCAGATGAGGACTTGCTCGGCACCGTAGCGCTGGGCCATCTCATTTTTGTTGAGGCCTTGCAACGCACCATAGTGGCGCTCGTTGAGCCGCCAGCTGTGGTTCACTTGCAGCCAGGGGCTGTCCATTTCGTCCAGGCAATGCCACAGGGTGTGGATGGCGCGCTTCAAGACGCTGGTGAAGGCCACATCAAATTCGTAGCCGTTGGCCTTGAGCAGACGGCCGGCCTCTTTGGCCTGGGCCACGCCCGTCTCGGTGAGGTCGACATCCGTCCAGCCGGTGAAGCGATTTTCAAGATTCCAGGTGGACTCACCGTGGCGAATGAGGACAAGCTTATGCATTTGGGGGCTCTGTGAGGTGGTTCAGTGAAGGCAAAGCCGGGATTCTAAAATGCATCACCTTTGCAAATCTGAACCGAAAGTCACCCGTGGATTTCATCACCAACAACTGGATTTTGATCACCCTGGCCGTCAGCTCCGGCTTCATGCTCATGTGGCCCAACATCGCAGGCGCGGCCTCCTCTGGCGTGAGCCCTCAGCAAGCGGTTCAGCTCATGAACAAGGAAAAGGCCGTGGTGATCGACGTGAGCAAGCCCGAAGAGGCTGCCCTGGCTCGCGTGGTGGGCTCGCGCAACCTGCCCCTGGACGACCTGCTGGAGCGATTGCCCAAAACGGTTGCCGACAAAAATCGCCCACTCATCCTGGTCTGCGCCTCAGGTGTGCGCGCCAAAAGCGCGGCTGCCGTCGCGCGCAAGGCGGGCTACACCCAGGTCAATGTGCTCTCGGGTGGCCTCAAGGCCTGGCGCGAAGCCAACCTCCCGGTCGAACACGGTTAATGCCCCATTTTTTGCCCTAGGAGTTCCCATGCCCCCCATCAAGATGTACACCACCGCCGTGTGTCCGTATTGCATTCGGGCCAAGCAGTTGCTCAGCGCACGCGGGGTCACCGCCATCGAGGAAATCCGGGTCGACCTGGACCCTGCCCAGCGCGAGCAGATGATGGCCTCCACCGGCCGGCGCACCGTGCCGCAGATCTTCATTGGCGACTTTCATGTGGGCGGCTGCGACGACCTCATGGCTCTTGACAGCCAAGGCCGCCTGAGCGCCTTGCTGGCCGCCTGAGCCCCTGCTGCCACTTGCCCCTGGGGCTGGGTTGGGCTCCTGCCATAATCGCGCGGCAGTTCACTGGGGGGTGATGACCCCCATCTGATTGATTCATTGAAAGCCCCGTATGACCGAGCAAGCCGCGACCAACGCACAGCCCAAATTTGAAATCCAGCGTGTCTACCTCAAAGACATGTCGCTTGAACAGCCCAATTCGCCGGGCATTTTGTTCACCCCCGAAAACCCCCAGGTGGACATCCAGATTGCGCTCAACGCCGAGCAAGCCGGCGAAGGCATCTACGAAGTCACCCTGGGCGTGCAAGTCACCGCCAAGCAGGGTGAGAAAGTGCTGTTTCTGGTGGAGATCAAACAAGCCGGCCTGTTCCAAATCCTCAATGTGCCGCAAGAGCAGATCTCCTCCCTCATGGGCATCACCTGCCCGCACATCCTCTACCCCTACGCACGCGCCTCAGTGGCCGACGTCATTCAGCGCGCGGGCTTCCCGCCCGTGCATTTGCAGGAGCTGGACTTCCACGCCATGTTCCAACAACAAATGGCCCGAAACCAAGCGGACACCGCCAAGGCCTGAGCCGGGTGATGGATCAGCGCCTGCGACTCGCGGTCATTGGCGCTGGGGCGTGGGGAACCGCCGTGGCCATCCAGGCCAGTGCGAGGCACCACGTCCACCTCCTGGTTCGCGATGCCCAGCAGCACGCAGACATCGTCCGCACCCACACCAACACCAAATACCTCCCCGGCGTGAGCCTGCCCCCCGACTTGAGCGTGGTGCACGGTGGTGTGGCGCAATTGCCCCCTGACCTCGACCTCATCGTGCTGGGCACGCCCATGTCGGCGCTGCGCAGCGGTTTGGCGGCCTTGCAAGCCCAGCGCCCCCACACCCCAGTGGCTTGGTTGTGCAAGGGTTTTGAAATGGCTCAAGGCACAGCGGCCGATGGCCTCATGCCCCATGAAGTGCAAGCCCAGGCTGCCCCACAGCTGGCCTGTGGTGTGCTCAGTGGCCCCAGCTTTGCGCAAGAGGTGGCCTTGGGGCAGCCAACGGCCTTGGTGGCCGCAAGCGCCCAGCCACAGGTGAGCGAGTTGATGGTCAAGGCCTTTCATGGCGATGCCTTGCGCGTTTATGCCAACGCCGACTTGGTGGGCGTGGAAGTGGGCGGCGCCGTCAAGAACGTGCTCGCCATTGCCACAGGCTTGTGCGATGGCATGCAGTTGGGGCTCAACGCCCGCGCAGCCCTCATCACGCGAGGCCTGGCCGAGATGATGCGACTGGGCATGGCACTGGGCGCACGCGCCGAAACCTTCATGGGCTTGAGCGGCCTGGGCGACTTGGTGCTCACCGCCACGGGCGACCTCTCGCGCAACCGTCGCGTGGGCTTGGCCATGGCAGGGGGCAAGAGCCTGGCCGAAGTGCTGGCCGAATTGGGCCATGTGGCCGAAGGCGTTTACAGCGCCAAAACGGTGTTTCAGCGCGCCAAGCACCTGGGCGTCGAGATGCCCATCACCGAAGCGGTGGTGCAACTGCTCGACGGCCAGCTCAGCCCTCGCCAGGGCGTGGCCCAGCTCATGGGGCGAGACGCCAAGAGCGAGTGAGCCGCTAGGCTCAACCCAGCCGCGCGATTTGCGCGCTGGCGTTTTCAAGGTGCGCGGCCAGCGCATCCGGTCTAAAGCCTGAAGAAGCTTCACACCTCCAGGTTATCAATCAACCTCGTCTTGCCCAACTTGGCCGCACCAAGCACCACCAGCGGCTCATGGCAAACGCCGCTCACGGGCGACAAGTCATGTTGCTTGCGCAGGGTCATGTAGTCGGGTTGCCACCCGCGCGCGCGCAAGGTCTCCATCGCCACGGCTTCTAAGGCCGCCGCATCCAGCTGGCCAGCCGCATTGCCTGCCCGTGCGGCAGCGGCCAAGGCCTTCAAGGCCATCGACAGTTGCACGGCCTCGGCGCGTTCCTGCGGGCTCAGGTAGCCGTTGCGTGAACTCAAGGCCAGGCCGTCTTCAGCGCGGCAGGTTTCGCCGCCCACGATGTCGATGGGAAGCGCCATCTGTTGCACCATGCGGCGAATCACCATGAGCTGTTGGTAGTCCTTCTTGCCAAACACGGCCACTTGGGGCTGCACGATGTTGAAGAGCTTGTGCACCACGGTGCTCACCCCGACAAAAAATCCGGGTCGGAATGCGCCTTCGAGGATGTCGGCCAGCTCGGCTGGCGGGTGCACTTTATAGCCCTGGGGTTCGGGGTAGAGGTCTTTCTCGGTTGGGGCAAAGAGCACATCGCAGCCCACTTGACGAAGCAGCTCACAGTCGCGCTCCCACGTGCGCGGGTAGCTATCAAAGTCCTCGTGGGGCAAAAACTGCAAGCGGTTGACAAAAATGCTGGCCACCGCCACATCGCCCAGGGGCTTGGCTTGTCGCAGCAGGCTCAGGTGACCTTCGTGCAGGTTGCCCATGGTGGGGACGAAGGTGCGCACGCAGGCATGCTCGAGGGCGCGTCGCAAGTCGGCAATGGTGTGAACGATGAGCATGGGCAAATGGCCTGGGGCTCAGGACCAGGCGTGCAAGGCGTTGTCAGGGAAGCTGCCGTCTTTCACGGCGGCCACGTAGGCGCTGATGGCGGCGTGCACGCTGCCCTGGCCTTGCATGAAGTTGCGCACGAACTTGGGGTTCTTGCCCAGGTTCACGCCCAGCATGTCGTGCATCACCAGCACTTGGCCAGCCGTGCCATTGCCCGCGCCAATGCCAATGGTGTGGCAGCGGGGCATGTCTTGCGTCAGTGCGGTTGAAAGGGGCTCGGGCACCATCTCCAGCACCAGCATGGCCGCGCCCGCGTCTTGCAGGGCCAGGGCCTCCTGGCGCAGTTGGGCAGCACCCGCGTCGCCTCGGCCTTGCACACGGTAGCCGCCCAGCGCATGAACGGTCTGGGGCGTCAAGCCCAAATGGGCGCACACAGGGATGCCGCGTTCGACCAGGAAGCGAACGGTCTCGGTGGTCCAGCCACCGCCTTCGAGTTTGACCATGTGCGCACCGGCTTGCATGAGCACGGTGGCGCTGCGCAAGGCCTGTTCTCTGGATTCCTGATAACTGCCAAAGGGCAGGTCGCCAATGATCCAGGCCGTGCCTTGGGCGCGGCGCAACCCGCGTGCCACGCTGTCGACGTGGTAGCGCATGGTGTCGAGCGTGACGCCTACGGTGGAGCTCAAGCCCTGGCACACCATGCCCAGCGAATCGCCCACCAGAATGCATTCCACACCAGCGGCATCGGCGACGGCGGCAAAGGTGGCGTCGTAGGCGGTGAGCATGGTGATTTTTTCGCCGCGCGAACGCATGTCGTTGAGGCGGGGCAGGCTCACGGGTTTGCGTGGGGTGGGGGTTGCGGCAGAGGCGCCGTAGGGGGCTGTGGTGTCGCTCATGGCAAAGGGTCTCGCTAGGTCAAGGCCAAAACGGCAGCAGTGCAGTCAATGCTTCAGGCGTTGGTGGGGGCGTAGGCCAGCCGGATGTAAATGGGTGCAAAGGCTTCGGCCTGGGTCACTTCGATGAGGGCTTCCTTGGCCAATTCAAGCAAGGCGATGAAGGTCACCACCATCACGGGCACACCCTGGCTGGGGTCGAACAATGCTTCAAAGGGCAAAAAGCGCTGGCCTTGCAATCGGCGCAGCACCAGGCTCATGTGCTCGCGCACCGACAGGCTCTCGCGCTGGATCTTGTGGTGCTGAATGAGTTTGGCGCGTTGCAGGATGTCAGCCCAGGCCGCTTGCAGCTCGCTCAGGTCCACCTCGGGAAAGCGCGGCTGCAGGGATTGTTCGATGTAAACCTGGGCGCGCAGGAAGTCGCGGCCAAGCACGGGCACTTCGTTGAGGTGCGAGGCGGCAAGCTTGATCTGTTCGTATTCGAGCAGGCGGCGAACGAGTTCGGCGCGGGGGTCTTCAGGCTCTTTGCCGTCTTCCACATGTTTGGGGGGCAAGAGGGTGCGCGACTTGATCTCGATGAGCATGGCAGCCATGAGCAGGTATTCGGCAGCGAGTTCAAGGTTTTGCGCGCGGATTTCTTCGACATAGCTCAGGTACTGCCGGGTGAGCGGTGCCATGGGGATGTCGAGGATGTTGAAGTTTTGCTTGCGGATCAGGTAGAGCAGCAAGTCCAGCGGGCCTTGGAAGGCCTCGAGAAAAATCTGCAAGGCGTCGGGCGGGATGTACAAGTCGGTGGGCAACTTGAACAAGGGCTCGCCATAGAGGCGTGCCAGCGCGACTTGATCGACCACACCGGGCAATTCACCCAGTTGGGTCTGCATGTCGGCATCCATGTCGTGTGTGGGGCTCACGCTGTGCCGTGGGATTCGGAGCCGTAGACGTAGGGCTTTTGGGCCACGCGCGAGGCTTTGAATTCGGCTTGCAATTGGCGATCCTGGGGGCGGTCCCACAACAGGGCTCGGCCTTGGCGCTGTTCGGCCTCGAGGCTGGGCTTGGCAGCCTTGAGGTCGTTGATGAACTGGGTGGCTTCAGAGACGTAATCGGGACGGCGAAAAAACGACATGACGGGTTTCCTTTTGGGGAGATGCATTCTAATCAGTGCCATTTGCCGCAAGGCTTCAACGCAGGGAGACCCAATTCATGACTCAGCCTTTGCTTCAAGGTAAGCGGGGGGCTGGGTCGCGCGCTAAGGCTCAGGCGGCCGCCATCGCCTGCAAGGCCGCTGGCACATCGGGCAAGCCGGTGTGGGCATGCAGGCCGTGGAGTTGCTCGGTGCGACGCAGGATGTCCAGTGGCTGGCCTTGCAAGCCGACGAGGTAGAGCTGCACGCCTTGCACATGGCAATCGGTCGAGAGGTGCATGAGCGCATCCATGCCGCTGGAGTCCAGGTAAATCACGTGGGTGAAGTCCAGCACCACGGCCTGCTCGGGCAGGTGGTCGCACAGGTCTTCGAGCAACTGCACCGCTGCAAAAAACAAGGCGCCATGCAAGGCGTGAATCTGGATGCGTGCGTCGCTGCGCACGGTGTGCATGCGCGTGAGGCTGGAGATGCGGTAGATGAAGGTCAGGCACGCCGCGCCCAAGCCCACCTGAACGGCCACCGTCAAGTCCACCAGCACGGTGAGCAGGAACACGGCGATGAGGGTCACGCGGTAGGGCAGGCGGAATTGCCGCAGCTCGGCAAACTTGCGCCACTCGCCCATGTTGTAGGCCACATGCAGCAAGATGGCCGAGAGGGCAGCCAGTGGAATGGCGTTGGCCAAGGGCGCGGCCACCCACAGCACCATCAGCAGGACCACCGCATGGGTCATGCCTGCAACGGGTGAGGTAGCCCCATTTTTGATGTTGGTCACGGTGCGGGCAATCGTGCCGGTGGCGGGCATGCCGCCACAAAACGGGGTGATCACATTGGCCAGGCCTTGCGCCATGAGTTCCTGGTTGGGGTCGTGCCGCCAACCAGTGATGTTGTCGGCCACGCGCGCGCACAGCAAGGACTCGATGGCGCCCAACAGGCTCAGGGTGAGCACGGGCATCCACAGCTCACGCAGGTGGCTCAGGTTCCAGTCGGGCACCGCCATTGCAGGCAGGCTGGCCGCAATGCCGCCAAATCGGCTGCCGATGGTGTCCACGGGCAATTGCCCCCAGTGTGCCCAGGCCGTGCCCACCACCAGCACCACGATGGAGCCGGGCAGTCTCGTGATCCACACCAGCCAGGGCGCATGGGATTGCAAGAAGGACTTCAGGGCCAGTTGCTTGTGCTGCCACACCAGCAAAAAGGCCAGCAGGCTCAGCACCATCAGTGTGGCATTCGGATTCCACTCGTGAACATGGTGGGACACGGCTTGCACGATGCCCACAAAGTCGGCGGGCATGGTCATGCGCAAACCCAGCAACTCTTTGATTTGCGATGCGGCGATGAGCACCGCAATGCCATTGGTGAACCCAATCACCACCGCCACCGGGATGAAGCGGATGAGGGTGCCCAAACGAAACCAGCCCATGAGCAGCAGCACCAGGCCAGAGGCCACCGTGGCCAGCATCAGGTTGATCACGCCGTATTGGCTCACGATGCCATAGACCACCACGATGAAGGCACCCGCTGGACCACCGATTTGGACGCGGCTGCCGCCAAAGAGGGACACCAAAAAACCCGCCACGATGGCGGTGTAGAGGCCCACAGCGGGATCCAGCCCCGAGGCAATCGCAAAGGCCATGGCCAGGGGCAAGGCCACTGCGGCCACGGTGAGGCCTGCGACCACATCAGCGGTGAATCGTTCGCGGTTGTAACCGTGCAGGGCTTCAATCAGTTTGGGTTGGAAGCGCGACACGGTCATGTCCATCACCTCACGCGCATGCCCGGTGTGGCACCAGGCCACGGGTTGAGCACATGGATGCCGGGGTGGGCTTTTTCGTCGGCGTGGCTTGCGGCCAGCACCATGCCTTCGGAGACCCCAAACTTCATCTTGCGCGGTGCAAGGTTGGCCACCATCACGGTGAGCTTGCCCACCAGGTCCTCGGGGCGGTAGGCGCTGGCAATGCCGCTGAAGACGTTGCGCGTGCGGCCTTCGCCCACGTCCAGGGTCAGGCGCAGGAGTTTGGTCGAGCCTTCGACGGCTTCGCAGTTCACAATGAGTGCAATGCGCAAGTCCACCTTGGCAAAGTCGTCGATGGTGATGGTGGGTGCAATGGGCTCACCACCTGGCACGGCATCGGTGGCGCTGTGCGCCGATTCGCCAGCGGCCTGGGCGGGCGGCTCGAACAAGGCGTCAAGCATCTTGGCATCCACACGCTGCATGAGGTGTTTGTAGTCGCCAATGGCATGGCCTTTGCCCAAGGCCTGGGCGGCATTGTGAAAGTCCATCGCTCCGATGTTCAAGAAGGCCTCGATCTGGGTGGCCAGTTGCGGCAACACGGGCTTGAGCATGGCGCTGAGCACCCGGAAGGCTTCAATGCAGGTGGTGCACACATCGTGCAGTCGCCCTTCCATGCCGTCGAGCTTGGCCAGCTCCCAGGGCTTGTTGGCATCCACGTATTCGTTCACGCGATCGGCCAGGAGCATGATCTCGCGCAGGCTGCGTGCGAAGTCGCGTTGGGCATAGTGCTGGGCCACGCTTGGCAAGGCATCGCGCAGGTGTTCCAGCAAGGCGTCGCCATCGGCAGAGACGCTGCCCAGTTGGCCACCAAAGCGTTTGCTGATGAAACCCGCCGCGCGGCTGGCGATGTTGATGTACTTGCCCACCAGGTCGGCGTTGACGCGCGCCATGAAGTCGTCGGGGTTGAAGTCCACGTCTTCGTTGCGGCCGTTGAGTTTGGCGGCGATGTAGTAGCGCAGCCACTCGGGGTTCATGCCGAGCTTGAGGTACTTGAGCGGGTCCAGGCCCGTGCCCCGGCTCTTGCTCATCTTCTCGCCGCTCACGGTGAGAAAGCCATGCACATGCACGGCATTGGGCACCTTGCGGCCACTGAAGTGCAGCATGGCCGGCCAAAATAGCGTGTGAAAGGTGATGATGTCTTTGCCGATGAAGTGGTATTGCTCCACGTTGGGGTCGGCCATGAAGGCCTCAAAGCTGCGCGGCTCGCCCATGGCTTTGGCGCCGCCCTTGTCGAAATGGTTTTTCAGCGAGGCGAGGTAACCAATGGGTGCATCCAGCCACACATAAAAGTACTTGCCGGGTGCATCGGGGATTTCGATGCCAAAGTAGGGCGCATCGCGCGAGATGTCCCAGTCGCCCATCTTGGGTTTGCCGTCTTCGCCAGGCTCTATCCATTCGCTGATCTTGTTGAGCACCTCGGGCTGGACGGCACCACTGGTGGTCCACTGCTTTAAAAACTCGAGGCATCGGGGGTCAGAGAGTTTGAAGAAGAAATGGTCGGACTGCTTGAGCACCGGCGTGGCACCCGACAGGGCTGAATAGGGGTTGCGCAATTCGGTGGGCGAGTAAACGGCGCCACACTGCTCGCAGTTGTCGCCGTACTGGTCCTTGGCGCCGCATTTGGGGCATTCGCCCTTGATGAACCGGTCGGGCAGGAACATGTTCTTTTGCGGGTCGAAGAACTGCTCGATGGTGCGCGTTTCGATGAGGCCGCTGGCCTTGAGCGATTTGTAAATGGACTGAGCTAGCTCGTGGTTTTCCGGGGCGTCGGTGCTGTGCCAGTTGTCAAAGCCAATGTGAAAGCCATCAAGATAGGGTTTGCGGCCAGCGGCGATGTCGGCCACGAACTGCTGGGGCGTTATGCCGGCCTTCTCGGCGGCGATCATGATGGGCGCGCCATGCGCGTCGTCCGCGCACACGAAATGCACTTGATGACCCTGCATGCGCTGGAACCGCACCCAGATGTCGGCCTGGATGTACTCCATGATGTGGCCGATGTGGAATTTCCCGTTGGCGTAGGGCAGGGCGGTGGTGATAAACAGCTGGCGCTGGGACATGTGGCAATGATCCTTGAGAAAGGGCGGATTTTAGGCACGC
>RGCL01000080.1 GCA_009919175.1 Betaproteobacteria bacterium | reverse complement strand
GTGCCTGGGCTTGGAGCCGGGTGAGCCACGCTGGCAAAAATAGGTCCCGCTGAAAGTCGTTGGCGGCCACGGTGAAGCAGTCGGTGAGCCGCTTGGGGTCAAAGGCGCCCAGATGCACAAAGGTCTGCATGTGACTGAGCAGCGATTCGGCCTCGGCGGCCAGAGCCAGCGCTCGCGAGGTGGGCACGATGCCACGACCTGACTTCACAAACAGCGCGTCGCCCGCAATGGCGCGCAGGCGATCGACCTGATGGCTCACCGCCGATTGGGTGATGCCCAGGCTGGCCGCGGCGCGGGTGATGGAGCCGGTGCGCACCACAGTGACCAGCAGTTTGAGTAAATGGCCGTCCAGATCCAAATGATCGAAATTTTTCATGAAATACATGAGCAATGATTGATTTATTTTATTTGTTCAAGCCTGCACACTGAATGCAGTGACCAACTGGAGCAGGCCATGAGCACAAGACAACCCAAGATTGAAGGCACCACTTTGTTCGATGGCGAACAGGCCATCAAGGGGTATGCGCTCAACAAAATGTGCTTTTCCTTTAACCACGCCGACAACCGCCAGCGGTTCAAGGCCGATGAGGAGGCCTACATGAAGGACTTTGGCTTGAACGACACCCAGGCGCAAGCCATTCGCACCCGCGACGTGCTGGGCTTGCTGGCAGCGGGCGGCAACATCTACTACCTGGCCAAGTTCGCTGGCATCCTGGGGCTGGATGTCCAGGATCTGGGCGCGGCGCAAACCGGCATGACCAAAGACGAATTCAAGGCCAAGCTGTGTGCTGCAGCCCACGCCCCCGAACCCCACTGAGGAGAACGACATGGCACACATCGTTGGCGGATTGGCCGCTTCCCACATTCCAGCCATTGGCGGTGCGATGGCGCGCGGGGTTGAGAACGAGCCTTACTGGAAGCCTTTTTTCGATGGCTTCCCGCCGATTCGGGATTGGCTGGGGCATGTCAAGCCCGATGTGGCCGTGGTCTTCTACAACGACCATGGCCTGAATTTTTTCCTCGACAAGATGCCCACCTTTGCCGTGGGCGCGGCGGCGCACTACAACAATGCCGATGAGGGCTGGGGCATTCCGACCCTGCCACCGTTCAAAGGCAATGTGGCCTTGTCATGGCAAATCATCAACCACTTGATCGATCATGATTTCGATGTGGTGACTTGCCAGGAAATGCTGGTGGATCACGCCTTCACCTTGCCCTTGAAGCTGTTCTGGCCAGAGCAATTCACCCAGATCCAAACCGTGCCCATTTGCATCAACACGGTTCAGTTTCCCTTGCCCAGTGCCAAGCGGTGCTACGCCCTGGGGCAGGCGGTGGGTGACGCCATCCGCCAATGGGATTCGGATTTGAAGGTGGTGGTGGTGGGCACTGGGGGCTTGAGCCATCAACTCGATGGTGAGCGCGCGGGCTTCATCAATAAGCACTTTGATCTGGCCTTCCTCAACAGCATGCAGACCCATCCGGATTGGGCGACGCAATACAGCATCCATGAGCTGGTGGAGAAGACGGGCACGCAAGGGGTGGAGTTGCTCAACTGGCTGGCCATGCGCGGCGCTTTGGGTCCATCGGCCACCACGGTGCACCGCAACTATCACATCCCGATTTCCAACACGGCCACGGGTGTGCTGGCCATGGCCACCTGAGGGCGGGTGGCAGAAGGGCTCAGCGGCGGGATCTGAGCATGGCCAGACCGGCAAACACCAAAAGGCCAATGCCCAGCCAGGCCAGCAGGTTGGGCCAATCGCCCCAGATCAGAAAACCTGAAATCAGCGCAAAGAGCAAACCCGAATAGCGAAACGGGGCAATGAGACTGATGTCGCCCGAGCGGGTGGCAAGGATGAGCAGGTAGTGCGCCAGGCTCAGGCAGGCCGCCGCACCGACCATGCCCAGCAGTTGCAAGCCGCTAAAGCCTTGCCAACCCTGAAACACGCTGAACACCCCGGTGAGGACGGTGACACTCACCGCATTGCTGATGGAGATGATGAGCGGCGGGGTGGTGCGCGGGATGTAGCGCGTTGTCAAATCGCGGATGGCTTGAAACAGCGTGCCCGCAACGCACACCCAAGCCCAGGCATTGAAGCCCTGGTGATCGGGCTGAACAATCAGCAGCACGCCCACAAAGCCCAGGCCAATCAGTACCCAGCGCAGGGTGGAGACTTTTTCGCCCAGCACGCTCGAGGCAATCAGGACCATGAACAGGGGGGTGAACATGTTGATGGCCGTGGCGTTGGCAATGGGCAGGTGAAAGAGGGCGCTCATGTAGAGCGATGTGGCCAATGCGTCAAAGAGGGCACGCTTTTGCACCGTGGGCTCGCGGTAGGCTGCCCAGGCCTGGTCCAGGGGTTTGAGCACGCCCAGGTGCCAGGCCAGGCTCAGGATCATGCCGGTGGAGGCCACACCCCGGATGAACAGCCCCTGGAAAGCGGGCAGGTCCTGGCAGACCCACTTCATGAGGGTGTCATTGACGATGAACACGGCCATGGACAGGCTCATCATCACGATGCCGTATTCGTTGGGGCTTTGCTTGAGGTGTTGGAACCAGCGGCGCATGCGTTGCGATCAGGCAAAAAAATGGGACGCACACGGGGTGCGTCCCAGGAGGCGCTCTACGCGCATCAGAGCGAGTCCATGAAGCTGCGCAATTTGTCAGAGCGGCTGGGGTGCTTGAGTTTGCGCAAAGCCTTGGCTTCGATCTGACGGATGCGCTCGCGGGTGACGTCGAACTGCTTGCCCACCTCTTCGAGGGTGTGGTCGCTGGTCATTTCGATGCCAAAACGCATGCGCAAGACCTTGGCTTCGCGGGGCGTGAGGCCGTCGAGGATTTCCTTGACCACATCGCGCAGGCCCGCTTGCAGGGCCGCTTCCACCGGTGCGGTGTTGGCGGTGTCTTCGATGAAGTCGCCCAGGTGCGAATCCTCGTCGTCGCCAATGGGCGTTTCCATGGAGATGGGCTCCTTGGCGATCTTCATGATCTTGCGAATCTTGTCCTCGGGCATTTCCATCTTCTCGGCCAGGATGGAGGCATCAGGCTCATAGCCAAATTCCTGCAAGTGCTGGCGACTGATGCGGTTCATCTTGTTGATGGTTTCGATCATGTGCACAGGGATGCGGATGGTGCGCGCCTGATCGGCAATCGAGCGGGTGATGGCCTGACGGATCCACCAGGTGGCGTAGGTGGAGAACTTGTAGCCCCGGCGATATTCGAATTTGTCCACCGCCTTCATCAGGCCAATGTTGCCTTCCTGGATCAGGTCCAGGAACTGCAAGCCACGGTTGGTGTACTTCTTCGCAATCGAGATCACCAGGCGCAAGTTGGCCTCGATCATTTCCTTCTTGGCATGGCGGGCGGCGGCTTCGCCTTCGTTCATGCGCTTGTTGATGAGCTTGAGCTCTTCGAGGGGCACCACCACGCGCTGTTGCAGGTTGATGAGCTTTTGCTGCAGTTCCTGAATCGCGGGGATGTTGCGTGAGAGCACGTTGGACCAGGGCTTGCCAGCGGCAGCTTGCTTTTCCACCCATTTGAGGTTGAGCAGGTTGCTGGGCATGTCCTTGATGAAGGTGTCCTGGGGCATGCCGCAGCGGTCGACGATGATGCGACGCAGTTCGCGCTCGCTTTTGCGAACCTCGTCCACCTGGGAGCGCACGCTCTCGCACAGGCGCTCAATGGTGCGGGCAGTGAAGCGGATGGTGGTGAGCTCGGCGCTCAGTGCAATTTGAGCCTTGGCATAACTGGGTGAGCCATAGCCTTCTTTTTCGTAGTGGCGGCGCAGTTTGTCGAAGAGGGCGCTCACCTTGTCAAAGCGGGAGAGGGCTTCGGTCTTGAGTTCTTCGAGTTTTTTGGTGAGTGCGCGTGAGCCGCCTTCGCCGTCGTCGTCGTCATCGTCGAATTCGTCAAAGTCTTCTTCGGCCACGTAGTCGTCGGCTTCGTCGACATCGGCAAAGCCGTCAACGATGGTGGAGATGACCACCTTGTCCTCGCGGATGTCTTTGGCCAATTCCAGGATTTCGGCGATGGTGGAGGGCGAGGTGCTGATGGCCGCCATCATGTCCATGAGGCCGCCTTCGATGCGCTTGGCGATTTCAATTTCGCCTTCGCGCGTGAGCAATTCCACCGTGCCCATCTCGCGCATGTACATGCGAACGGGGTCGGTGGTGCGGCCAAATTCGCTGTCCACGGTGGACAAGGCGGCTTCGGCTTCCTCTTCGGCTTCTTCTTCGGTGGCGACGGTGGGGCCGGTGTTGGTGATCAGCAGGGTTTCGGCATCGGGGGTTTGTTCGTAAACAGCCACGCCCATGTCGTTGAGCATGGTGATCACGACCTCCAGGGTCTCGGCATCGACCAGTTTGTCGGGCAAGTGGTCAGAAATTTCACCGTGGGTCAGGTAGCCGCGCGTCTTGCCCAGCTTGATCAGCGTCTTGAGGCGCATGCGGCGCTTGGCCATGTCTTCTTCGGAGAGGATGGCCTCATCCAGACCAAACTCTTTCATCAAGGCGCGTTCTTTGGCCTTGCTGAGCTTCATGCGAAGGGGTTTGACCTTTTCACCGCCTTCAGCAGGCGCGGCCTCCACCTCGGCTTCTTCTTCCACCAGATCGGCAAAGTCCATGTCTTCCATGTCTTCACCGCCCGCCTTGCCAGCGGCCTTGGGTTTGCGGCCACCCTTGCCCTTGGCAGGCTTGGCTTTTTCAGCACCCACTGTTTTGGGCGCAGTGGTCTTTTTCGCTTCGGGCTTGGTGGACTTGGCGGCTTTGCTGTCTTTGGCGGGGGCTGCCTTGGCCGCGGGCTTGGCTGCTGGTTTGGCGGCAACGGTGGCTTTGGCGCTGGGCTTGGCCACGGGTTTGGCAGCAGATTTGGCTGCGGGCTTAGCCGATGCTTTGGTGGCCGACTTGGCGGCGGCTTTGGCTGCGGGCTTTGCGGCAGGTTTGGCGCTGGTCTTGCCTTTGGTGGGAGCAGGGGCGGGTTTTTTCGGTTTCGCGGCGGCCATGGGTTTTCCTCGGCAACAAAAAATGAAGCCTCAATGGAGGCAGATCAGTGTGGGGGAACCAGAATGCAGCAAGAGGGCGGGGCGAACATTTGGTGTGCAGTCCTTGCGAACTAGGCCAGAACCCGACGGGGTCATGCTGGGGCCAATGCGGAGGTGCTGCTGTCGCGCTTGCTGGTGTGTGGATTATACCGAATCGACCGAATAAGGCATTGATTTCAAGGCTTTTCTTCGCTCGCTCAAGGCTTTGAAGCGGGCGTAGGCCTCGGGGTCTGAGCCCGCGCGGGTGGCCAGATCGGCCAGCACCGCATCGAGGTCGCGTTTTTCGATTTCAACCAGGATGTGTTCCAGCTCTTTGGCTTCGTGGTCCAGCACATCGGGGCTTTTGAGCACCAGCTGAGAGACCCATTGGCCTTGGGGGTGATCGGCCGCACCTGCCAGCAAGGCGGCCAGGGGCTGGGGGCCATGGTCGTTGATTTGGGTGTCCAGCCAACGAAACACCTCGCCATGGGGGCTGGGCAATTCGCACAGCAAGCTCCTTTGGGATTCAGACAAGGTGTCCCAGTGTGACGAAGCATGAAAGAGCAGCACCACGGCCCGGTCTTCGCGCAGGTTGGAGCGGCCTTGGGGCGCACCGGCGCGGGCAGCGCGGGTGGGGCGTGAGGGTTGCCAGCTGGCGTTGTTGGGGTCGTTGCGGCGAGACGCCTGGGCAGCCGCGCGGTTGGCAGAGCCGGAGCGCGCCGCGCCAGGCGCTGCAACGCCCCAGAGTTCGAGCAACTCGTGTGTGCCCAGGCCAACGGCTTGCGCCCACTCGTGCAGCAACTGGGTTTTGAGCACGCTGTGCGGCATGGGCATCCACAGCTCCTGGGCTTGCCGTGCCATGAGCGAGCGGCCTTCCGCGGTGTCGAGGTCGCAGCCTTCTCGGCTGATCTCCATCACCCAGCGGCTCAGAGGGGTGGCTGCATTGAGCGCACGGGTGAAGGCCTCGGGGCCATGCTCGCGGATGAAGCTGTCGGGGTCGTGTTCGGGGGGCAGGAAGAGGAATTTCACCTGCCGGGTGTCACTCAGATGAGGCAGTGCGGCCTGCAAAGCCCGGCGCGCCGCACGCCGCCCGGCGGCATCGCCATCAAAGGAGAACACCACCGCATCGGTGTGGCGAAACAGTTTTTGCACGTGGTCGCCCGTACAGGCCGTGCCCAGGGTGGCCACCGCATGGGCAAAGCCCCATTGGGCCAAGGCCACCACATCCATGTAGCCCTCGGTCACCAGCACCAGGCCGGCATCGCGAATGGCCTCCCGCGCTTCATACAGGCCGTAAAGCTCGCGGCCTTTGCTGAACACCGGGGTTTCGGGCGAGTTGAGGTATTTGGGGGTGTCATTGCCCATGACACGCCCGCCAAAGCCAATCAATTCGCCTTTGACATTGCGGATGGGGAACATGATGCGATCGCGAAAGCGGTCGTAGCGTTTGTCTTCTTCTTCGGTTTGGTGGATGACCAGGCCTGCTTGGACCAGGCGCTCATCGGCGTAATCGGGAAAGACGCTGGCCAGGCTGCGCCAGCCGGGGGGGGCATAGCCCAGGCCAAAGCGTTTGGCCACTTCGCCGCTCAGGCCTCGCCCCTTGAGGTAATCGATGGCGCGGGGTGACTCCTTGAGGTGCTTGCGGTAGGCCGCAGAGGCCTGGCTGAGCAAGTCCACGAGTTGCTCGTTCAAGGCCTTGGTCTGGGCTTGCTGGGCGCGTTGTTCTGGGGTGCTGCGGTCCTCGGGGACTTCCATGCCCGAGCGCTGTGCCAGCTCCTTGACGGCATCCACAAAGCCCATGCCCCCCAGTTCCATGAGAAAGCCAACGGCATTGCCATGTTTGCCGCAACCAAAGCAATGGAAAAACTGTTTGCTGGGGCTGACGGTGAAGGAGGGCGACTTTTCGTCGTGAAAGGGGCAAAGCCCCATGAAATTGGCGCCGCCGCGCTTGAGTTGCACGTGTTGACCCACCACCTCGACCACATCGGTGCGAGCGAGCAATTCTTGGATGAAGGACTGCGGGATGGCCATGATGAACCATTGTAGGCAGACGCCCCAAAGTGGCTCAGTCGCCCAGCGCCAGACCTTCTCGGCGCGGGTCAACGCCGGTTTGCCAGCCGCCGGGCGACTTGAGCAAGATCCCCAGGCCGCTGGTGAGGTCGCGCCGCACCACCGCATGGCCGCGCGATTGCAACTGCTGCACCAGGCTTTCGGGAAAGCGCTGGGCCTCGACCACCACGGGGGCTTGAGGCGCCAGCACCGCGAGATGGGGCAGCTCGGTGCTGGCTTGGGCAGGCAGGCCTTCGCGCAGGGCTTGCAGGCTCAGGGCGGCAAAGCCAATGATGGCCGCACCGCCGGGGCTGCCCAGGACCATGACGGGCTCGGCTTGACCTGCCGTTGTGCTTTGCAACACCACCATGGGGCTCATGGACGAGCGCGGCCGCTTGCCCGCCTGCACCCGGTTGGCAATGGGCTCATCGTTGGCACCTGTTGGCAGGAAGCTGAAATCGGTGAGCTGGTTGTTGAGCCAATAGCCGCCCTGATGGCCTGCGACCCCAACCATGCGTCGGCTGCCAAAGGCTTGCTCGATGGTGGAGGTCATGGCCAGCACCTGGCCTTGGCCGTCCACGATGCTCAGGTGGCTGGTGCCGCGTTCGGGTTGATCGGGCATGTGCGCGTGTTGCGCGCTCAGTGGCCAGCGCCCTGCAGGTGCGGTGGGCATGCGCACAGGGCCAATGCGTTGTGCGCGTTCACGCAGGTACTCCGGCGTGAGCGAGGGGTGGGGCGAGGTCCTTGGCCCCGGCACAAAGTCCGGATCTGCCACATGCTGGGCGCGGTCGGCAAAGGCCAGGCGAGCAGCTTCGACCCAGGCGTGCAAGGACTCGGGCTGGAGTTGCCCCTGGTCTGTGAGCAGGCGCAGCCCCAATTGGTCCCAGATCCCCAGCCACTGACCAATGGCGAGTTGCCCCGAGCTGGGAGGCGGCATGCCGCAGGCCTGCAAGCCCCGGGGCCACGCTGCTGTGGGTGCCAGGTCATGGCACAAGGCTGGGCGGACCTGGGGGCGATAAGCCTGCAAATCGGTGGGGGTCATCCAGGGGGCAGCACCCCGAGCGTTGACGCGAGCGAGCAGCGCCTGCCCCCAGCGACCTTGATAAAAGCCTGGTGGCCCCAAGCGACCTATGTCTCGCAGGAGCTGGGCATAGCCCGGGTTGCGAATGCGTTGCCCCACGGCCTTGGCTTGGCCATGGGCATTGAAATAAACAGACAGGGCAGCGGGGTCCAGGTCCGCGCG
>RGCL01000079.1 GCA_009919175.1 Betaproteobacteria bacterium | reverse complement strand
GACCGCGGGCGGGCTCATCAACGACACAGGCGTGACGGGCTACTACAAGGTGGTCAATGGTCACGATGAAATCGTCGCCGAGGTGCGTCGTCAGGTGAAGGTGGGGGCTGACTGGATCAAGGTCCATGTGTCGGGTGTGGCGCCTCGTTACGCACAGCGCGGCGAGCAGTGCAGTTGGCTGCAAGAGGAGTTGGACCTCATTTGCCGAGTGGCACACGATTTGGGTGTGCCCGTGATGGGGCATTGTCGGGGTGACGTGGCCAATCGGCGCGCGGCCTTGAGTGGCATGGACTTGATTTTTCATGCCACAGGCATGAGTGAGGACACCACCAGTTTGTTGATCGACCGCAAGATTCCCGTATGTCCGGCCATGACCTTTCAGGCCAACATGATCGATTACGGTGCGGATCTGGGCACTGACCCGGCGCTGGTCCAGCTCTTTGAGCGAGAAATCGTGGACTCAGCGCAGAACATGCAACGCCTGCACCGTGCGGGTGTGCCTTTGTTGTGCGGCAGTGAGGCAGGTTTTTCCATGGTTCCCTATGGCCACTGGCATTACCGGGAAATGGAAGTCTTCATGAAGTATTTTGGTTTGACCTCGCTGCAAGCCATTCAGTGCGGCACGCAGTCTGGCGCCCTGGCCTTGAAGATGGCTGGGCAAACTGGCGAAATCGCGCCCGGCATGAAAGCCGATTTGCTGGTGGTCCAAGGTGATCCCAGCTCAGACATCACGGTGCTGGGTCGGTCTGAATCCATTGAGGGGGTTTGGATTGATGGCAAGCCCATGGACTTGTCTCCTCCATTGCCGCGCAAACCGATTCGCGGCTGGACCATGCCCAGCATGGGCAAGCGACTCACCAATCCCGGGATCCGCGATGCCTGAGGGCTGTTAGAGTTACTTCTTCTAACAATGCCTGATTGTTTTTGATGAGTACGCTGAGCAGAAACAACACCGACGACAGTGCGCTGGTTGAGCGCTTATCTTTCCTGATCCATACGATGAGTACCCGCATTGCCCTCATCGGATCTAAGTTGCATCGTGACAATGGGATCAACCACTTCACGGCACGCATTCTGGTCTTGCTTCTTGAGCATGAAGAACTCAGGGTGAGTGATCTGGTGGATTTGCTGATGCTGCCTCAATCGACGCTGTCTAGCCATTTATTGGTCTTGCAAAAGAAGGGCTTGATCCGCCGCCGTCGCTCGCGCAAGGACAGCCGTTCGGTCTTCATTTCGCTGTCAGCCGTTGGTTTGCCGCTGGCTCAAGCCTGTGATGAGCAAAGTCGCAAGGCCAATATCGCCATGCTGGCCGAAGTGGACGAAGGCCAACGTGCCATTGCGTTTGATTTTTTGCGGCATGTGAGCCAGCGCTTGGATGACCTGTTGGCCGAGAGTGCCGATGTCACTGAAGTTGCGCTTACGCCACCCCCTGCCGCGTCAGCCAAGAAGACCAAGAAGGTCAACAAGTCCTGAATCCCATCTAATCTCAACCCTTCATCGAGGCAAAACATGATCAAGCACTTGGTATTTTGGAAGCTCAAAGACAGGCCGCATGGCCTCTCCAAAGAGGAGTGCATTCACGTCATTCAAACGCGCATGCATGCCCTGCGAGGCCAAATTCCAGGCCTGTTGGCGATTGAGGTCGGCGCTGATGTCAGCTGCAATGCCAACAGCAGCGACTTGGCGCTGTACTCTGAATTTGAAAATGCGCAGGCGCTGGCTGTCTATCAGGCCCACCCGCTGCATCAAGCCATCGTGCCTTATGTGGCCGAAGCGGCAACCGAGCGACGCGTGGTGGATTACGAAGCCTGACCAGAGCCTCCTAGTCCAAAAGAAAAAACGCGGCCAGGGCCGCGTTTTTCATGGCGTGAAGCAAGTGGACTTCAAGGCTGGACGAATTTGCCATCCTTGATGGTCAGCACCGCGGCACCAAACGAGGGGATGCGGTCATTGTCCAGGGTGAACGTGCCTTGACCGATGACCACGGGGAGTTTGTTGGTCTTGGCCATGGCTGCACGCACTGCATCACGGCTTGGATTGGGACCTGCTGTCTTGATGGCGTTGGCGGTGATGAGCATCATCGAGTAACCCACACCGGCCCATGAGTCAGGTGCCATGTTGTACTTCTTGGTGTAGGCGGTGATGAATTTGCGTCCCATCTCATTGACGCCAGTGGGCACGAATTCAGCAGGGAAAACCGTGCCTTCGACAGCTTTGCCACCGGCTTTGAGGTAGCGGTCCGAGCCCATGCCCGTGTTACCCACCAAAAGGGTGCTGGCCGGCAATCCTGCCTGACGCGCTTGAAGGACGATGTTGGCGCCTTGCTCGGGCGGGGTGCCCACATAAACGCAATCGGCTTTGCTGCTCACCATCTTGGTGGCCAGTGCCGTGAAGTCAGAGTCGGCAGCCAGGATGGACTCATCACCAACGGTGGCAATGCCGCCCGCAGCAATCGTGTCCCTCAACACATTCTTCTGGCGTACATAGCCTTCGTTGTCCCGGATGAAAACGTAGAAGCAGCTTTTGGGTTTGGCCTTTTGCACCACGTAGTTGCCAAGCGGCTGCATGAACTGTTCAGCGGTTTCTGTGGATTTGAAAATCCAGGGACCGGCCTTGAGCACATCGGGTGAGGTGGCCGTGGTGAACAAGGGGACCTTGAGGTCCACGGCCACAGGGGCTGCCGCCATGGCCTCACCTGTGGAAACGGGGCCAATGATGATGGACACTTGGTCGCGTGTGGCCATGCGGTTGATCAGGGTAATGGCTTCCGCACGGTCTGAGCGGTTGTCCTCTACAAGCAGGGTGACTTTGGTGTTGCCAAAGTAATTGGCTGCGATCAGCTCTTCGTAGGCCAGTTTGATGGCGTTGATCACGGGTGCGCCCACAAATGCAAAGGTGCCAGTGTTGGACAACACCACCCCGATTTTGACTTCCTGTGCCAGTGCTGTGCCGGCTACACCCGTAGCAAGCGCCGAAGCGATGGCCAGACGGCTGAGCAAGCGATGGAGTTTATGCTTCATGTCGATTCCTTTCGTTGAAAAATCACCTTTGCATTTCATCGATCTGCGGCATGGCCAAGGTAATGCGCGATCACCTGTGGATCATCCTGCAGCTGACTACTCAGCCCCTCATGAACAATTCTTCCTTGTTCAATCACGTAGGCGCGGTGCGTGGTGCTCAGCGCCAATTTTGAATTTTGTTCAACCAGCAAAATGGTCAGACCGTCCTTGTTGAGTGCACTCAGGGCATCGAACACTTGCTTGACCACCAAGGGGGCCAAACCCAGACTTGGCTCGTCGAGCAACAGCAGGCGCGGGCTGCCCATCAGGGCGCGGCCAATGGCCAGCATCTGTTGCTGACCACCTGATAGAGAACCTGCAAGCTGGTCTTTGCGTTGCACCAGGATGGGAAACAGATCAAAGATCCGCTCGAGTGGATAGCTGGCATTCCTGCCGCGCAAAGCGGTGGTTCCCAGCTGAAGGTTTTCCATGACGGTCATCTCAGGCCAGACCTGCCGACCCTCGGGCACTTGCTGCAAGCCCAGGCGGGATATGTTCCAGGGGGATACGCCAGCGATCTCATGACCTTGAAGCGCGATGGAGCCCGAACTGGCCGCTACAACGCCGCTGATGCAATTGAGCAAGGTGGACTTGCCCGCACCATTGGGACCAATGAGTGCCACCATTTCTCCAGCCTCAACGTGAAGAGACACACCTTTGAGGGCACGGATGCCGCTGTATGAAGCGTGGACAGAATCAACAACCAACATGTCAGTTCCCCAGATAGGCGGCGATGACCGCTGGATTGGTGACCACCTCTTGAGGTGTGCCCTGCGCAATGATGCGCCCGCCGTCCAGCACATACAGGTATTCACAGATCTGTGTGACAAAGCGGATGTTGTGTTCAATCAGCAAGATGCCCATGCCTTGCTGGCTTAGGCTCTTGAAGATCTCGCCCAGCTCTTGTGCTTCCACATCATTCATGCCTGCAACAGGTTCATCCAGCATCAGCAAGGCGGGTTGTGAAGCCACCGCGCGCATCATCTCGACCCGTCGCTGATGACCATAGGCCAGGCCTGAAGCTGGGAAATCGGCAAATCGGGTCATGTCAAAACGCTGGAGCAAACCCATGGCTTCTTGCTTGGTGCGGCGCGTTTCTTCCATCGAAGATGGCAGGCCGAGCAAGCAAGACAGGAAGGAGCTCGTCTCGCGCTGATGAAAACCAATGAGCAGGTTTTCGAGCACGGTGGCTTCCTTGAGCAGACGGATGTTCTGAAAAGTCCTGGCAAACCCCAGGCGGCTGATCTCGTGTGCAGACAGGTCTGATGTTTCATCATCGCCGAAACGGATCGATCCTGAGGTGAGGGGCAACATGCCCGTGATCAGGTTGACCAGCGTGGTTTTGCCTGCCCCATTGGGACCAATCAAGCCGGTGACGCGGCCAGCAGGAACTTCCATGTGGACATCCTGGGCGGCCACCACACCACCAAAGTTCTTGCAAACCGAATCGAGGATCAGTGATTTGCTCATTGCGACACCTTTTCCTGTTGCTCGGAAGAATGTGCTCGGCGGCGTCGCTTGAGGAAATCAATCCATGTATCGACGATGCCGCGAGGCATGTAGTTGATCACCAGGATCAGCAGCAAGCCATACACCAACATGCGGTACTCGGCCAGCGGACGTGAGATTTCAGGCAAGGCCACCAGCACTGCAGTGCCCACCACCGGTCCCCAGACCGATTGACGTCCTCCCAGGACCACATAGGACAAAGCAGCAACCAAAAAGGGGAAACCAAACTGGTTGGGTTCAATGGAGTAAACATGGAACGCCTCGAGGGCACCAAAAAATCCTGCCAAGGCACCTGACAAGGCAAAGGCAAGCAATTGGTAACGCGAGATGGCCACACCCAGCGAAACGGCCACCGCCTCATCTTGTCGAATCGCATCAAAGGCCCTGCCAATGCGAGAGCGATTCAAACAGGCCACCAGGTAAATGGCCACCAGGGCGGCAATCAACAGAGTCCAGGTGCCCACAGCTTTGGGAATGCCCGACAAGCCCATGGCCCCTCCTGTGAATCGCTCAGCATAAATGTTGAGCGATAACACCACCTGCACAAAGGCGAGGGTGGCAATGGCTTGATAAACCCCGCGCAGTCGTGCCAAAGGCCAAGCCAGCAACATGGAGACCAGCACAGACACCACTGTGCCCAGCAAAATGGACAGCGGTACAGGCAGTCCGAGCTTGATCGTCAGTGAAGCTGCCAGGTAAGCACCAATGGCGGATAAGCCTGCGTTGGCAATCGAGAACGTGCCAGAGCGCAGCACCACATACTGGCCGAGGGCATAACCCGTGTGCAACAAGAACAAGTCGATCAGGGGTCGATAGGCAATGAAGAAATCAATCATCAGCGACCCCTCATCAAACCGGCTTCAGGCTTGCCCAGGAGTCCGTGCGGTCTAAGCAGCAGGATCAGGAAGAGCAAGGAAAAAATGATGGTGTCCGTGAGTCCTGACGGCAGATACGCCACCGACAAGGTCTGAATCATGCCCAGCAGCAAGCCCGCCACCAACGCGCCAGGGATGCTGCCCAGGCCGCCCAGAATGATCACCACAAAGCCACGCAGTAAAAAGGGTTCGCCCATCATGAAGTGAATGTTGTTGAAGGCTAGCCCCACCATGACACCGGCAGCGGCGGCCAATGCGCCCGACATGAAAAAGGTCTGGAAGAAAACAAAGTTGGGGTTGACGCCGCTCAGGATGGCCGCTCGCTCGTTGCCAGCCACAGCGCGAACCTGACGACCCGCTGCCGTCTTGGACAGGTAGAGGGTGATGAACAAGACCAGGCAAGCTGCAAAAAACGACATCATCAATTGCAGTGCAGACACCCGCAAACCCCAAAATTCAAAAATTACCACTGGGAATGTCTCAAAGGGGAAACGAAGGATTTGGGTGCCGGACACCTTTTGCGCCAGCGTGATGATGATGAGGTTGGCGCCAATGGCCGAGATGATGGCACCAAATTCTTCTTCGCCCTGCTTTCGCAGACGCCTGAAGGCGAAGAACTCGATGAGCACACTCAAAAGCCCTCCAGCGATCACGCCCAGGATAAAACCCAGCCACAAGGGCCAACCTGCCAGGACCGAGTACAAGGCGACAAAAGCGCCCACCATGAACACGGCCCCGTGAGCCAAATTGAGAATTTGGTGAATGCCAAACACCAGCGTGAAGCCAATGGCAAACAGCGCATACACGCCGCCGACAATCAATCCGTTGAGAAGTTGTTGAACAATCATGTCAACCTCAGAAGGGCGAGAGGCCCAATGACAAGCCACCATCGATGACGATGGACTGACCTGTGAACCACTCCGCACGGATGCAGTAGTCCACAGCCTCGGCAATTTCTTCAGGTGTGCCCACGCGACC
Organism: Betaproteobacteria bacterium; assembly: GCA_009919175.1. Taxonomy (GTDB): domain Bacteria; phylum Pseudomonadota; class Gammaproteobacteria; order Burkholderiales; family Burkholderiaceae_C; genus Limnohabitans. The sequence continues at coordinate 1,899 of RGCL01000079.1, read as the reverse complement.
CAGTACATGGTAGGGCGCAATGGCGTCCATGCGCTTGTTGTGTTCCTCTTCAGTGAATAGACCTGCCCGGATGTTCAAGTCGGTGGGCACTGCGCCAGGGACCACGCAATTGACCCGGATGAGTTTGCCGCCCACTTCGGCAGCAATCACTTTAGTGAGCGTTTCAAGTGCGCCCTTGGTAGCGGCATAGGGTGAGGCACCAGGATAGGCGCGCCGGGTATGGACGGAGCCAAACAGCACCACAGCACCTTTGCGTTGCTCGAGGTGGGGTACGGCCAGCCCGGTGAGCATCATGGCTGCGACCACATTGGTGTGGAAGACCTTGAGCAGGTCGTCCTCGCGCAGTTCGCTGATCGGGCCACGCAGCATGTCAGCTGCAGTGTTGACCAGGGCATCCAGGCCGCCACCGTGCGTAACCGCTTCGTTCATCAGGCGTTCGCGGTCAGATGCCACGGTGATGTCGGCCACAACAGCATGACAGGCGGGGCCAAGTGCTTTGGCGGTGGCCTGGATGCGATCAGCCCTGCGACCGCAAATGGTCACGCGTGCGCCATGCTTGACGAAATAGGCGGCTGTGCCTGCGCCAATGCCCGTGCCGCCACCGGTGATGAGCAAGGACATGCCCTGGATGGCTCGCATCATGAGGGGTCTCCTGAAGAGGTGTTTGAATCCACCAGCCATCGCACTGCCTGCATGAGCAAGCGGCGATGTTCTGGCGACGAGTAACTTGCCATGTTGTGCCCCAGGGCGTCGTAACAAACCCGCGCCCCCTGCCATTCGTGACACCACACCGTGGGCATCCATTCGCCACCCTCGGCGCATGACTCGGCAAGCACCTTGCTTGCGGATGAGCGACGCAGATGGCCGTAGACCTCATCCATGCTCTGAAAATCTGCAACGCCACGCGTCATGGGGTGATCTTGCTGGATGATGCGCGTTTGCACTTTGCCATAGGGCGGGTGACTCGATTGCCCCCAGATCCATCGGCCACCCACCATCTCTTCCCACTCTGGCCAGGTATCAAAACTGATGCTGGCTGCATGAATCGCCAGCAGGGCGCCGCCCCGCTGCAAATGCCGGGTGATGGCTTGACGTGACGTAGGGGGGATGTCGTACGCCCATTGCGCACGCTGGGGCGCGTAGCGTTCGTTGTTGGCCATGGTCCAGCGCAAGGTGCTCACCACGAGCAAGTCATGATCTTCTTTGGCCAGAGCCTCGCAGCCCGAATCCAGATCCTCATGGTGACTGCACGACATGCGCAGGTCCTGAAACAAGCCATCCCAAAATGGCGCAGTGGCACTCCAGGGGTGCTGCCAACCTGCACAAAGATGCAAAGCGCGACCGTTATTCATGGATGACATTCAGTTCTTGGGTGCCTCGCGGGGCAATTGCATGAGCACACTGGAGACCACACCGCCGTCAACCACCAGCTCGTGGCCATTGATGTAGTCAGCCTCTGGGCTGGCTAGGAACATCACGGCATTGGCCACGTCTTCAGCCTTGCCCAGGCGGCGAATGGGCACGGCATTGCCGCGCAACTGCCGAACCACCGGATTGGCATAAAAGGGCGTTGAGATCCCCGAATCGATGAAGCCCGGTGCCACGGCATTGACCCGGATGCCCAAAGGTCCCCACTCAAGGGCCATTTGTTCGGTCAATCGCGCCAGACCCGCTTTAGCAGCAGGGTAGGCCCCAGAGCCAGGACCGGGCGTGATGGCGTTGATGGAGGTGATGTTGATGATGCAGCCACTGCCACGGCTTTGCATCAGTCGCGCACAGGCTCTTGCCATCACAAAGCAGGCGATCAGGTTCACATTCACCACCTCGGTGAAATTCGCCAGCGACATGTCCATCAGGGGGCCAAATCGGCCAATGCCCGCGTTGTTGACCAGCACATCG
>RGCL01000078.1 GCA_009919175.1 Betaproteobacteria bacterium | reverse complement strand
CAGGGCTTTTTCAAGCGACAGCCAGGAGGCCAGGCGCTTGGCGGTATCGCGGCTGAGGATGGTGTCGCCATAGCCGTTTTCAACGGCGCTGATGGCCACGGACACGAAGTCGCCAGCTTGGACTTCGACTTCGCCCTGATCGTTCTTGAATTCCTCGATGGGCACATAGGCTTCGGATTTGAGGCCGGCATTGACCACCACGTGGTTGTGCTCGACGCGCAAGACTTCAGCGGTGATGACTTCGCCGGTGCGCATTTCGGCGCGCTTGAGGGATTCTTCGAAAAGGGCTGCAAAAGATTCAGACATGAAATTTCCTATTGCGTTCCAAGGGGTGAACGATGTGAAGAGGAACGCTAGACGTGTGCGGCATGAACCGCGGTGAAGTTAAACCACCAAACAGCCAGTGCGCGTGCAGCGCGATGGGAGCTGTTTGGACCCAAAGGCCTCAAACCAGGGTTGGAGGCCGCTTGCCCTGCCAGGCTTTCAAGACCCATTCCACGGATTCGGGAATCCCCAGATGGGAGTTGTCGAGCAGCAGGGCGTCTTCGGCCGGCTTGAGGGGCGCTGCGCTGCGCTGTGAGTCGCGCGCATCGCGTGCCTGCAAATCGGCATGAAGGACGTTGATTTTAGCGTCAATTCCCCGCTCCATCAGCTGGCGGTGCCGGCGCTTGGCCCGCTCAAGGGCGTCGGCGGTCAAATAGACCTTGAGGGGGGCGTCGGGAAAGATGACCGTGCCCATGTCGCGCCCGTCGGCCACCAGGCCGGGCAAGCGCCGAAAACGCTGCTGCACATCGAGCAACGCCGCCCGGACTTCGGGGAAGGCGGAGACCTGGGAGGCGTCCATGCCCGCCGATTCGCTGCGGATGATGGCGCTCACTTCCTCGTCCCCCAGCCAGATCTGCTGGCCGTCAAAGCGCAGCGGCATCTGGGCGACCAGGCTGGCGATGGCCTGGGCATGGCCGGGCTCCAGGGGCAGTTGGGCACGCCTGGCGACCAGACCGGTAAGGCGGTAGAGGGCGCCCGAATCCAGGTAGTGGTAGCCCAGATGTTGCGCCACCAGGCTGGCCAGCGTGCCCTTGCCCGAGGCGGTGGGGCCGTCTATGCACAGCACAGGAATGGCCGAGGCGCGTGCATGGGCGGTGGACCACAGGGTTTCAAAGTAGTTGGGGAAGGTTTTGGCCACGCACTTGGGGTCTTCGATGCGCACCGGGACCTGATCCGGGTTGAATGCGGCGAGTGAGAAACACATGGCCACGCGGTGGTCGTCGTAGGTGTGGATGCGCGCGGCGCGCCATTGGCCAGCGGGCAAGGGGTGAACGCGCAGCCAGTCGCTGCCTTCTTCAACCTGGGCGCCCAGCTTGCGGGCTTCGGTGGCCATGGCCGCGATGCGGTCGGTTTCCTTGACGCGCCAGCTCGCGATGTTGCGCAACGTGGTGGGGCCATCGGCGTAAAGCGCCATCACCGCCAGGGTCATGGCGGCGTCGGGGATGTGGTTGCAGTCCAGGTCCAACGCCTTCAATGGCCAGGCGCCCCGGCGAATGTCCAGCCAGTTGGGACCACTGGTGATCTGAGCCCCCATGCGCTCAGCGGCTTGCACAAAGCGGATGTCGCCCTGGATGGAGTCAGCCCCCACGCCATGGATGCGAATGCCCTTGCCCTGGGCAATGGCCCCCAGGGCAATGAAGTAGCTGGCCGAGGAGGCATCGGCCTCCACATGGATCGAGCCGGGCGATTGGTAGCGGCTGCCCGCAGGGATCACAAAGCGCTGCCAGCCCTGGCGCTCGACCACGATGCCAAAGCGCGAGAGCAGGTTGAGGGTGATTTCAATATAGGGCTTGCTGATGAGCTCGCCCACCACCTCGATGGTGATGGGGCGCTGCGCCGCTGCCAAGGGCAAGGCCATGAGCAGCGCGGTGAGGAACTGGCTGGAGACATCGCCGCGCACGGGGATGGCCTGTTCCAGTTTCAGCTGGGGTTGACCCACACGCAAGGGCGGGTAGCCGGGGTTACCCAGGTAGTCGATGTGGCAGCCCAGCTCGCGCAGGGCATCGACCAGATCGCCAATGGGGCGCTCGTGCATGCGCGGCACCCCCTTGAGCGTGAAGTCGCCCCCCTGCACCGCCAGGGCTGCCGTGAGTGGGCGCATGGCCGTGCCCGCGTTGCCCATGAAGAACTCGATGGCCTGGGTTGGCCAGGCGCGCCCGCCAAGCCCCGTCACGCTCACCGTGGCGCCAAGCGCTTGGACCTCGCAACCGAGTTGGCGCAGGGCTTGCAGCATCACGCGGGTGTCGTCGGAGTCGAGCAAGTCGTGGATGACCGTGGTGCCTTCGCACAAGGCCGACAGCAGCAGCACGCGGTTGGAGATGCTTTTGGAGCCGGGGAGGGTGACCTCGCCTTGTGCGCCATCAAGCGCTGGGAGGTCGAGAAAGGGGATGTCGTACATGAGGGCTCACACGGCTTGGCGGCTTCAAAAGCCTTCGGGATGCCATTGGGCGCGTTGCTCGCTCGCGCGCTGGATGAGGGATTGCAGGGCCTGGGCGTCGCCAGAGCGGATGGCCTGGCTCAGGGTGTCTAGCGCCGCGCTGAAGTGCTGGCTTTGCGTGAGCACATGCTCGGCGTTGGCCAGCAGGATGTCGCGCCAGATCACGGGGTCGCTTGCAGCAATGCGGGAAAAGTCCCGAAAGCCTGGACCAGCACGGTCCATCCATTCGAGGTGGTCGGCCTGGTCCATGAGGCCCAGCAGGTAGGCAAACGCCAGCAGGTGGGGCAGGTGGCTCACCGCCGCAAAGGCTTGATCATGGGCGTTGGGGTCCATGAGGTGAACGCGGCTGCCCAGCGCTTGCCACAAGGCCGTGGCCCGTTTGATTTGTGCGGGCGAGTTCACACCCAGGGGGGTGAGGATCAGCGGGCGGTTCTGATAGAGCGAGGCCTCGGCCTGATCCACGCCTGCTTTTTCCTTGCCCGCGATGGGGTGGCAGGGCAGCCACTGCTTGAGCTTGTGCCCCAGCCCCTGCTCGGCGGCTTCGATGACATCGGATTTGGTGGAGCCCACGTCCATCACCAGGGCGTTGTCGCTCAGGTGCGGGGCGATGGCCGCGAAGGTGGCACGCATGTGGCTCACCGGCACAGCAACCAGGACCAGGTCCGAGCCTTGGATGGCCAGCGGCAATTGGTCAAAGGCCTGGTCGACCACGCCCAACTCCAGCGCCAGGTGGCGCGAGCGCTCGCTGGGGCTGTAGCCCACCACTTTGTGCGCCAGCTGGGCTTGGCGCATGGCCAGGGCAAAGGAGCCGCCCATGAGGCCGCAGCCCACAATCGCGACGCGATCAAAGGGATCTGAGGCCATGGGGTTCATTCGCTCACGGGGTATGAGCCCAGGATCTTGTAGTAAGCGCACAAGGACTGCAGCTCGCCCAAGGCCTTGGCCACATGGGGCTCGCTCACGTGACCCTGGATGTCGATGTAGAAGAAGTATTCCCACTGACCCGACTTGGCCGGGCGTGACTCAAAACGGGTCATGGAGACGCCGTTTTGCTTGAGGGGCACGAGCAAGTCATGCACGGCGCCTGGGCGGTTGGGCACCGACACCACCAGGCTGGTGCAGTCGCGGCCAGAGGCCGGTGGCGTGGGCATGGTCTGGGGCAGGGCAATGATGGCAAAGCGCGTGCGGTTATAGGCTTCGTCTTGGATGGCATGGGCGACCGTGTGCAGGCCAAACAAGGTGGCGGCGCGGTCGCTGGCAATGGCGGCAAACGAGGCATCGGTGGCGGCCAGGCGCGCGCCTTCGGCATTGGAGGCCACGGCGCGTCGTTCGGCATGGGGCAGGTGTTGACTCAGCCAGCCCTGACATTGCGCCAGCGCCTGGGGGTGCGCCATGACCACCTGAATGTCTTTCAAATCGGGTTGCAGTCTGAGCAAGTGGTGACGCACCAGCAGGCTCACCTCGCCCACGATGTGCACGGGCGAGCGCAAAAACAAATCCAGGGTTCGGGCGACCACGCCCTCGGTGGAGTTTTCCACGCCCACCACGCCAAACTGGGCCGTGCCTGCGGCTGTGGCGTGAAAGACCTCGTCGAAATTGCCGCAATGGATGAGCTCGGCAGCGCCGCCAAAAAATTCAATCGCAGCCTGTTCGGTGAAGGTGCCCGCCGGACCAAGCACGGCCACGCGCTGGGCAGCCTCGAGCGAGAGGCAAGCCGAGGTGATCTCGCGCCAGATGGTGGCCACATGCTCGGCTTTGAGCGGACCCTGATTGCGCGATTGCAGCGACTTGATGACCTGAGCCACCCGGTCAGGGCGGAAAAAACTCGAGCCTTCGCGGCGCTTGACCTCGCCCACTTGCTCGGCCACGCGAGCCCGTTGATTGAGCATGCTCAGCAGTTGCTGGTCGAGCTGGTCGATCTGGGCACGCAAATCGGCCAGGTTCACGGCGGGCGCGGAAGGGTCGTTGGAGCTCATGGCGGTCCTCAGGCGTGATGTTGCTCGAAATCCTGGAGAAAGCTCACCAGGGCCTGCACGCCCTGCATCGGCATGGCGTTGTAGATGCTCGCGCGCATGCCGCCCACCGACTTGTGCCCCTTGAGTTGCAAGAGACCTGACTGCTCGGCGGCCTTCAAGAAGGCGGCGTTGCGCGGCTGAGTGGCTTCAAGGAGGGGCTTGCCGTCGTCGCCGCGCAGGAAAAAGGGCACGTTCATGCGTGAGCGATTGGCAACGTGAACCGGGTTCACGTAGAGCTCGGAGCGGTCGATGACGTCGTAGAGCAACTGGGCTTTGTGGATGTTGCGCTGCTCCAGGGCGGCAATGCCAGCGAGATGGCCTTCGCACTGCGCCAAGGCCCACTCGAAGATCAGGCCCGCCAGATAAATGCCGTAGGTGGGCGGCGTGTTGAACATGGAGTCGTTCTTGGCCACGAGCTCGTAGTTGAAGGCGCTGGGGCAGACCTGCAAGGCCTGTCCGAGCAAGTCTTCTCGCACCACCACCAAAGTGAGGCCAGCCGGGCCAATGTTCTTTTGCGCGCCCCCAAAGGCCAGGCCCACGCGGGACCAATCCACCGGGCGCGACAACACATGCGAGGAGAAATCGATCACCAGAGGCGCTGGGCTGCCCAGGGCGTTGAGGTCGGGCAATTCGTGGCATTCCACGCCATGGATGGTCTCGTTGCTGCACAGGTGCACATAGGCCGCAGACTTGGAGAGTTGCCATTGGGCGGGGTCGGGCAAATGGTCAAAGTGAGTGGCTTCGCTGGAGGCTGCCACGTGGGTGTGTGCGTATTTGCCCGCTTCCTTGAGCGACTTTTGGCTCCAGGTGCCGCTCAGCACAAAGTCCACCTCGCCGCCACGGCTGAGGTTCAGGGGCACGATGGCGTTTTCGGCAATGCCGCCGCCTTGCATGAACAAGACCTTGAAGTGATCGGGGATGGCCAGGAGCTGGCGCAAGTCAGCCTGGGCTTTGGCCAGGATGGACATGAAGGCCTGACCGCGATGGCTCATCTCCATCACGCTCATGCCTGTGTTGTGCCAGTTGGTCATCTCGCTGGCAGCGCGCTCGAGCACCTCAAGGGGAATGGCGGCGGGACCAGCGGAAAAGTTGAATGGCCGCTGCATGGGGGTCAGTCGCTTAGCGGTTGATCAGCGCTGGGCTCGCCATCGGCCTCGGGATCTTGCGCATCGTTTTCCACAATGCGTTGCAGGCCACTGAGCTTGGCACCTTCGTCGAGCGCAATCAGGGTCACGCCTTGCGTGGCGCGGCCGAGCTCGCGGATTTCAGAGACACGGGTGCGAACCAGCACACCGGTGTCGGTGATGAGCATGATCTCGTCGTCAGCGCGCACCAGCGTGGCGGCAACGACCTTGCCATTGCGCTCGCTTTGCTGGATGGCAATCATGCCCTTGGTGCCACGGCCATGGCGGGTGTATTCGACGATGCTGGTGCGCTTGCCAAACCCGTTTTCGGTGGCGGTGAGCACGCTTTGCGTTTCGTCTTCGGCCACCAGCATGGCGATCACGCCTTGGCCTTCTTCGAGCATCATGCCGCGCACGCCGCGCGCATTGCGACCCATGGGGCGCACATCGTTTTCGTCGAATCGAACGGCCTTGCCGCCGTCGCTAAAGAGCATGACATCGTGCTGGCTGTCGGTGAGTGCGGCACCGATGAGGAAGTCGCCATCGTCGAGGTCCACGGCAATGATGCCTGCCTTGCGAGGGTTGCTGAATTCGTCGAGCGTGGTCTTTTTGACCGTGCCCATGCGCGTGGCCATGAAGACATAGTGGTCAGCCGGGAAGCTGCGCATCTCACCGGTGAGGGGCAGCACCACGTTGATTTTTTCGCCCTCTTGCAAGGGGAACATGTTGACGATGGGGCGGCCACGCGAGCCGCGCGTGCCCTCGGGCACTTCCCAGACCTTGAGCCAATACAGGCGCCCGCGATTGGAGAAGCACAGGATGTAGTCGTGGGTGTTGGCGATGAAGAGCTGGTCGATCCAGTCGTCTTCTTTGGTGGCCGTGGCCTGCTTACCGCGCCCGCCGCGCTTTTGCGCGCGGTATTCGGACAGCGGTTGGCTCTTGATGTAGCCGCTGTGGCTGAGCGTGACCACCATGTCGGTGGGGGTGATGAGGTCTTCGGTCGCCAGTTCCTGGGCGTTGTGTTCGATTTGCGAGCGGCGCTGCCCCAGCTTGGTCTGGCCAAACTCCTCGCGGATGTGGGTGAGCTCTTCGCCAATGATGGTGGACACGCGCGAGGGCTTGGCCAGGATGTCGAGCAAGTCGTCAATTTCGGCCATGACGTCCTTGTACTCGTTGACGATCTTGTCCTGCTCCAGGCCAGTGAGGCGCTGCAAGCGCATCTGGAGGATTTCTTGCGCCTGCGTTTCGCTCAGGCGGTAGAGCCCGTCTTGACCCAGGCCAAAGCCCGACTCCAAACCCTCGGGGCGATAGTCGTCGGCATTCACCACCGAGCCATCGGCGCGTGCGCGGGTGAGCATCTCGCGCACCAGGGCGCTGTCCCAACTGCGCTGCATCAATTCGGTTTTGGCGATGGGCGGAGTGGGTGCATTGCGGATGATGGCAATGAACTCGTCGATGTTGGCCAATGCCACAGCCAGGCCTTCGAGCACGTGGCCGCGATCGCGTGCCTTGCGCAGGTTGAACAGGGTGCGACGGGTCACCACTTCGCGGCGGTGTTCCAGGAAGACCTTGATCAAGTCCTTGAGGTTGCACAGCTTGGGCTGTCCGTCCACAAGGGCCACCATGTTGATGCCAAAGGTGTCTTGCAGTTGGGTGAGCTTGTAGAGGTTGTTGAGCACCACCTCGGGGACTTCGCCGCGCTTGAGTTCGATGACCAAGCGCATGCCGGACTTGTCGGATTCGTCCTGGATGTGGCTGATGCCCTCGATTTTTTTCTCGTGGACCAATTCGGCCATGCGCTCTTGCAGGGTCTTCTTGTTGACCTGATAGGGCAGCTCATCAACGATGATGGCTTGGCGTTGACCCTTGTCGATGTCTTCGAAGTGGCACTTGGCGCGCATGACCACGCGGCCGCGCCCCGTGCGATAGCCCTCGCGCACCCCTTCCATGCCGTAGATGATGCCCGCTGTTGGGAAGTCGGGTGCGGGGATGAGCTCCATGAGTTCGTCCACCGATGCCTCGGGGTGGTTGAGCAGGTGCAGGCACGCTGCCACCACCTCATTGAGGTTGTGCGGGGGAATGTTGGTGGCCATGCCCACCGCAATGCCAGCCGAGCCGTTGACCAGCAGGTTGGGCAACTTGCTGGGCAACACCAGGGGTTCACGTTCCGAGCCGTCGTAGTTGGGGCCGTAATCCACCGTTTCCTTGTCGATGTCGGCCAGCATTTCATGGGCGATTTTGGACAAGCGGATTTCGGTGTAGCGCATGGCGGCGGCGTTGTCGCCATCCACCGAGCCGAAGTTGCCCTGGCCGTCGACCAGCATGTGACGCAAGGAGAAATCCTGCGCCATGCGGACAATGGTGTCGTACACCGCGCTGTCGCCGTGGGGGTGGTATTTACCGATCACGTCACCCACGATGCGGGCCGATTTCTTATAAGGCCGGTTCCAGTCGTTGTTGAGCTCGTGCATGGCGTAGAGCACGCGGCGATGCACTGGCTTTAAGCCATCACGGGCATCGGGGAGGGCGCGCCCAACGATCACGCTCATGGCGTAATCCAGGTAGCTGCGACGCATCTCCTCTTCCAGGCTGATGGGTAATGTTTCTTTAGCGAATTCGTTCATCGGCAAGGCCTGTGGGGTGCAGTTGGCGCATTAAAAGGGCCATTGTAGGGGGCTGGATTTCGCCCGAGGCCAGGGCCAAGCGGCCCGATGGCGAGTGTGCCTTGTCTCCAAACTGCAACATCCTGGGCGTGCCTGTCTCCTGCGTGGTCCAGAGCACATGCCCAAAAAAGGGGCTCCTTTTTTGTATGGCACAATGCCCTCACGTTTGAGGGTCATTCCCAAACCATCCTTCACATTTCGCTTGGCAACCAACTCCCCGAGGAGCATCATGAAAAAGTTCAATCGTTTGGCCCTTTTGCTTGCAGC
>RGCL01000077.1 GCA_009919175.1 Betaproteobacteria bacterium | reverse complement strand
CGGCGGGCTTTCCATCGCCTGCCGAGGACCACGCCGTGCATCGCATCGACCTCATGGCCGAGCTGATCCGCCATCCCCAGGCCACGTTCTTGCTGCGGGTAAAGGGCGACTCCATGCGCGAGGCGGGCATCTTCGATGGCGATGTGGTGCTGGTGGACCGCGCCATCCGCCCCCGCTCAGGCCAGGTGGTGATTGCCGTGGTTGACGGTGAATTTGTCTGCAAAACCCTGCTCATGCGCGCAGGCCGTGTGCGCCTGAAGGCCGCCAACCCCACTTTTGCCGACATCGAGCCGCGCGATGGGCAAAGCCTGGACATCTGGGGCGTGGTGGTGGCGGCCATCAAGCAGTTTCGGGTGTGAGCCGGCCATGTACGCCTTGGTCGACGGCAACAATTTCTATGTCTCGTGCGAGCGGGTGTTTCGCCCGAGCTTGCAGGATCGCGCGGTGGTGGTGCTCTCCAACAACGACGGCTGTGCCATTGCCCGCAGCAACGAGGCCAAGGCCTTGGGCATTGCCATGGGCGCGCCCTGGTTCCAGATCCGTCACCTCGAGGAGTCGGCGGGGCTGGTGAGCTTGTCGGCCAACTTCACGCTGTATGGCGACATGAGCGAGCGCATGATGAGTTTGGTGGCCGGCCTGGGGCACAGGCAGGAGATCTACTCCATCGACGAGAGTTTTGTGGACCTCACGGGCATTGCGGGCGACTGGGGTGAGCGTGCGCGGCGCGTGCGCGAACGCGTGCTCACCTGGGTGGGCATACCGTGTTGCGTGGGCCTTGGTGCCACCAAGACCTTGGCCAAGCTGGCCAATCACATTGCCAAAACCGCCGAGCGCAAGCCCGGTCTGTACCCCGCGCACCTCGCGCAGGTGTGTGCGCTGGGGCAATTGAGCGTGGCCGAGCAGCGCGCGCTCTTTGAGGCCACTCCCGTGGGCGAGGTCTGGGGTGTGGGGCGGCGCATCGCGCAGCGGCTGCAGGCGGCGGGCGTGCACACGGTGGCCGACTTCATGCGCTGTGAGGTCTCGTGGGTGCGGGCCAATGCATCGGTGGTGCTCGAGCGCACCTGGCGCGAGTTGCACGGCATGCCCTGCATCGACCTCGACGACGTGCCCAACGACAAGCAGCAAATTGCCTGCACGCGATCCTTTGGCCAACCCGTGCTGACCCTGGGGGACTTGCAAGCGGCTGTCACCACCTTCACGCAGCGCGCGGCGGAGAAGCTGCGCGGCCAGGCCAGTCGGGCAGGGGCGGTGTTGTGCTTTGTGCGCACCAGCCCATTTCGGCAGCAGGACCGCCAGTACGCCAATTCGGTGGTGGTGCCCCTGGTGCGCCCCAGCGCCGACACGCCTGAGCTGGTGCAAGCGGCGCTGGTGGGTTTGTCGCGCATTCATCGTCCGGGCTATCGCTATGCCAAGGCAGGGGTGATGCTGCTGGACCTGGTGCCCCAGTCCTGGCAACAGCATGAGCTCGATTGGGGCGAAGCCATGCCGGGCGATGCCCAGGCGGCGCAGGTAGCGCAGTTGGAGCGTCCACGCGAGCGGCTCATGGCGGCGCTGGATGCCATCAACACACGGTATGGGCGCGGCGCGCTCACCCTCGCGGCGACCCAGGCGGGCAGCGCCGAGCAGCCCTGGCAGATGAAGCAAGCCCGGCGCACCCCGCGCTACACCACGCACTGGGAGGAGCTCGCACAGGTGCGCGCATGAAGGTGCGCAAGCGCAAGGGCTGCACCTTGGTGTCAGGCCTTTGGCTCGAGGTGGCCTAGACTTGCCGCATGCTCAGTTTGTATCGCACCGTGCTCCACCGCTGCCAGCAACGCATTGCCGCTTGGCCGCCCACGGTGCAAGGCATGTTCTGGGTGGCCTTGAGCGGCTTCATTTTTTCTGTGCTCAATGCCTTGCTGCGCCTGCTCAGCCAGCAAATGCCCACTGGTCAGGCGCAATTCCTGCGCTACTTTGCGGGGACGCTGGTCATGCTGCCCTTGTTGTGGCGACATGGCATGTCCAGTTACTGGCCGCGCGACATCAAGGGGCAGTTCTGGCGCGGCGCAGCCCACACCCTGGCGCTCACGCTGTGGTTCATGGCCTTGCCCCACATCCCGCTGGCCGACACCACGGCCATCAGCTTCACCGGTCCCATCTACGTGATGATTGGCGCGGCCTGGTTCCTGGGCGAGCGCATGCGCGCCGACCGCTGGATCGCCGCCCTCATTGGCCTGGCTGGGGTGATGGTGGTGGTGGCGCCCAAGCTCAGCGGCGAGGGCGGCTACTACAGCCTGATCATGATGGCCTCGTCGCCCCTCTTTGCCGCGTCCTTTCTCATCACCAAGGCGCTCACCCGGTCTGAAAAATCCACCACCATCGTGCTGTGGCAGTCGCTGGTCATTGCGCTGCTCAGCGCCCCATTGGGTTTGATGGACTGGCAGCCTTTGAACCTGTGGCAGGTGCTGGGCTTTGCGGTGGCAGGCGCCCTCGGTTCATACGGGCACTACTGCATGGCGCAAGGCTTTGGCTTGGCCGACATCTCGGCCACGCAGTCCTTGCGGTTTTTGGACCTGGTGTGGACATCGGCTCTGGGCTGGTTGATGTTTGCATCCATCCCCAGCACCACCACGTGGCTGGGTGCGGCGGTGATCATGGGCTCGACCCTGTGGATCACCCAACGCGAAAAGCGAAGACGCTAGCCCTGCCAGCGCCGCCAGCCCTGGGCGCGCAATTCGCAGGCGGGGCAGCTGCCGCAGCCATAGCCCCAGTCGTGGCGGTGCGTGCGGTCGCCCAAATAACACGTGTGGGTGTGTTCCTGAATCAGCTCGATGAGGGCTGCGCCGCCCTGGGGGGTGCCGCTGGCCTGGCCTTCGTCGTGCGCCATTTGCCAGGTCTGGGCCTTGTCGATCCACATGAGCGGCGTGTCGATGCGAAAGCGCTTGTCCATGCCCAGTGACAAGGCGATTTGCAAGGCCTTCATGCTGTCATCGCGGCAATCGGGATAGCCCGAAAAGTCAGTCTCGCACACCCCGGTGATGAGCACGGTGATGTCACGCCGATAGGCCAGCGCTGCGGCCAGGGTCATGAAGAGCACGTTGCGCCCCGGCACAAAGCTGTTGGGCAGGCCAGAGCTTTCCATGGCAAAGGCCACTTCGCGCGTGAGCGAGGTCTGGCTCACCTGCCCCAGCACGCTCAGGTCCAGCACATGGTCTTCGCCCAGCACCTCGCGCCAGCGGCCAAAGCGCGCGCGCATCTGCGCGAGCACCTCGGTGCGCGCTGCCAATTCGATGCGGTGGCGTTGCCCGTAATCAAAGCCCACCGTCTCAACGCGCTCAAAGCGGTTGAGGGCATGGGCAAGGCAGGTGGTCGAGTCTTGTCCACCAGAGAAAACAACCAGGGCGTGGCGATGCGGATGAGGATGCATGGGCAAAGGAGGCCTGCGCCTCAGGTCGGATTGGTGATGCCTTGGGCCACATGGCCAGCGGGCACGTGCTGCGCTGCCGATTCGATGTGACCGGTTTGATCGTCAAAGAAAAAATCGGGCTCGAATTCGCGCAGGAATTCACCCTTGGGCAAGCCGCCGAGGAACATGGCCTCATCGACCTGGATGTCCCAGGCCATGAGGGTGCGGATGGCGCGCTCGTGCGCGGGGGCGCTGCGCGCGGTCACCAGCGCGGTGCGAATGCCCACCGAGCCGTCGGATTGCGCCTGCATGCGGTGCAAGGCCTCGAGCAAGGGTTTGAACGGTCCGCCCGACAAGGGCAGTTGGGCTTTGTCGCGCTCGTGCTGTTGAAAGGCATGCAACCCCTGGGCTTGAAAGACGCGCTCGGCTTCGTCAGAGAAGAGCACGGCGTCGCCGTCAAAGGCGATGCGCACTTCATGGGGGTGGGCGCTGGAGGCACGCGCCGAGAGCGGGTAGACCTGCGCCGCAGGCACGCCGGCATCGAGGGCGGCGCGCACATCGTCGAGGTTGGCCGAGAGGAACAAATTGGCATTGAGCGCGCGCAGGTAACGCCAGGGCGGTGCGCCCCGCGTGAAGGTGCCGCGCTGGATGGTGAGGCCGTAGTGCTGTGCCGAGCGAAAGACCCGCATGCCACTGACCGGGTCGTTGCGCGAGAGGATGACCACTTCAACCCGCTGCTCCTTGTCGGTGTTGAAGCGCAAGAGCTTTTGCACCAGAGAAAACGCCACGCCCGGTTTGGCAGGGGTTTCGAGCCGCTGCAACTGCAACTGCATGTAGGCACGGTCGTCGGTTTGTTCGAACACCTGGTTTTCCTCTTCGAAATCGAAGAGGGCGCGCGAAGAGATCGCCACCACCAGTTTGCCTTCCAAGCTCACGCCCATCGATGTGTTCCTTGCTCGCGGGTTCAGCGAACCAGCGCATTCATTTCAACAATCGGCAGCATCACCGCCAACACAATCAGCAACACCACCAAGCCCATCACCACCACCAGCACGGGCTCGAGCCACGTGGTCAGGGTGAGGGCACGCCGCTCTACATCTTCGCTCATGTGGGCGCTGGCTTGCGCGAGCATGCCTGACAAGTCGCCAGTTTGTTCGCCCATGCGGGTAAATAGCCCCAGCACGCGCGGCCAATGCGCCTGGTGCTCCAGCCCGCTGGCCAGGGGTGTGCCTTCGCGCACCCAATCGGCCAGCGCCAGGGCTTGTTCGCGCAAGGCGGCGTTGCCCAGGGTGTCGGCGGTGGTTTGCAAGGCGCGCAGCAAGGGTACACCCGAGCCAGTGAGCAAGGACAGGGTGGCCGCCATGCGGGCGCAGTGATAGAGCAGGCTCATGCGTCCCACCAGTGGCCAGTGCAGCACAAAGGCATCCCAGCGCGCCCGGCGTTGAGGCTGGCGTGTCCAGGCCTGCAGACCCAGCCAACCCAGCAACACCGCCAAGAGCATCCACGGCCAGCCCGAGCGCACCACCGCGCTCATCCCGAGCATGCATTGCGTGAGCCAGGGCAGCGCCTGGCGGCTGGCGGTGAACACCTCGGCAATGCGCGGCACCACCGCGCCCAGTAAAAACATCACGATGGCCAAAGAGATCAGGCTCACGATGGCGGGGTAGAGCATGGCCGAGAGGATCTTGTTGCGCAATCGCAGGCGTTGGTCGGCGTCGCGGGCAAGGGCATCGATCACACGACCCAGCTGGCCGCTTTGCTCGCCAGCGGCAATCACGGCCACGTCCATGGGTTTGAACAGTCGCGGGTGATCCCCCAGGGCTTGCGCCAGACCCTGACCCGATTGCACCTCAGCGCGCAACTGGGCCATGAGCTGGATTTGTTCGGGGGTGCGCGCCTCCTCGGCCAGCGCAATCAGGCAGCGCTCCAGGGGCAAGCCCGCCAGCAACAGGCTGGCCAATTGGCGCAACCACACGGCGCGCTCGCTGGCTGAGAGCACGGGCGCGCGCCAGATCACGCGCTGCAAGCCCTTGCCGCCGGGCAGGCTGGCGGCCTGGACGTGAACCGGCACCATGCCTTGCGCGCGCAGGGCTGCGCGTGCGCTGCGGGGCGAGTCGGCCTCGATCACCCCTTGGGTCTTGCGCCCCTGGGCATCGAGGGCCTCGTAGAGGAATGCGCTCATGGTGTTCAGTCGCGCGTGACGCGCAGGATTTCTTCGGCTGAGGTGAGGCCTTGAGCCTTGAGGCGCTCACCATCGTGCACCAGTGGCCGAAACCCCTTGGCCTGGGCATGCGCCATGAGGTGAGCCTCGCTGGCTTGGGCGTGGATGAGGGCGCGCAGTCCCTCGTCCACGTCCAGCATTTCGTGAATGCCGGTGCGGCCTGCATAGCCTTGCTGGCCGCAGTGGGCGCAGCCCGCGCCGTGGCAGTGCACGCACAGCTTGCGCACCAGGCGCTGGGCCATCACGCCAATGAGCGAGGAGCTCAGCAAATAGGGCTCAATGCCCATGTCGGTGAGCCGTGTGATGGCGCTCACCGCATCGTTGGTGTGCAGCGTGGCCAGCACCAGGTGGCCGGTGAGCGAGGCTTGAACCGCAATGCGCGCAGTTTCCTGGTCGCGGATCTCGCCAATGAGGATCACATCGGGGTCTTGCCGCAAGATGGCGCGCAGCGCCGTGGCAAAGGTGAGGTCAATGGCCGGATTGACCTGCGTCTGCCCCACATGGGGCAGTTCGTATTCGATGGGGTCTTCCACGGTGAGGATGTTGAGCTGCCCATCGGCCAGCTCGCGCAGCGCCGCGTACAAGGTGGTGGTCTTGCCCGAGCCGGTTGGACCGGTGACCAGCACGATGCCGTGGGGCTGATGCACCCAGCGCAAGAGCAGCGCATGGTGCTCGGGGCTCAAACCCAGGGTCGCCAGGTTGAGGCGGTCTTCGCTTTTGTCGAGCAAGCGCAGCACCGCGCGCTCGCCATGGGCATTGGGCAGGGTGGAGACGCGCACATCGATGGCGCGCTGGCCCAGGCGCAAGGCCAGACGTCCGTCCTGGGGCAGGCGCTTTTCGGCGATGTCGAGCTCGGCCATGATCTTCAGGCGCGAGATCAGGGCGGCATGCAAGGCACGCGGCGGCTGCACCACCTCGCGCAACTGGCCATCGATGCGAAACCGCACGGTGCAGCTGCGCTCGTGCGGCTCGATGTGGATGTCGCTTGCGCCTTCGCGCACCGCCTGGGTGAGCAAGGCGTTGAGCATGCGCACGATGGGTGCGTCGGCTGCGCTGTCGAGCAAGTCCTCGACGGCGGGCAAGTCCTGCATCAGGCGGCGGATGTCGGCATCGTCTTGCACCTCGTGCATCACACGCGCGGCGTGGTGCTGGGCTTGGCCATAGGCCTGTTCGATGCGACGCAGCAACTCCTCAGCCGGGACTTGCTCAAAGCGCTCCACCGCATGCGTGCGCAGCACCTCGCTCCAGGCGCTGGCGTGCACCTGCGCCGTGTGCCACAGCGTGAGGCCATGGGCTTGTGGCGCGAGCAACAACTGGTGCTTGCGGGCAAAGGCATAAGGCAGAGCAAGGCTCATGGCTTGGCGCGGGCGGGTTGGGGCACGGTGACATCGTTGGGAACTGGCATGGCGGGCGTGCCCGGCGTGTGTGACTGTTGCTGTGCATCGTACATCTCGCGGTAGCGTTGCTGCGAGAGCACCTGGGTGCTGTTTTCGTCGCGCAAGACCACGGGACGCAAGAACACCATGAGGTTGGTCTTTTTGCGGTTGCGGCTTTCAGACTTGAACAAGGCGCCCAGGATGGGGATGTCGCCCAGGCCAGGCACTTGCGAGGTGTTGCCCTCGTAGGTGTCGGAGAGCAGGCCGCCAAGCACCACCACCGAGCCGTCTTGCACCATCACATTCGATTCAATCGAGCGTTTGTTGGTGATGAGCCCGGCGTTGGAGGTGGTGCTGTCCACGCTGGAGACCTCCTGGTAGATGGTCATCTTGACCGAGCCAGACTCGCTGATTTGCGGTTTGACTTTGAGGGTCAGACCCACGTCCTTGCGCTCGATGGTCTGAAAGGGGTTGACCGCGCCTGCGCTCGCATTGTTGGCGGTGTACTGGCCCGTGACAAAGGGCACGTTTTGCCCCACCACGATCTTGGCTTCCTCGTTGTCGAGCGTGAGCAGAGAAGGGGTGGAGAGGATGTTGGCCCCGCCTTGCGACTGCAAGAAGTTGGCCAGCGTGCCCAGCACATACACGCCGTTGACCGGGCGCGCTGTGGCCAGGTTCAAGCCCTGGCTGGGCAGTGAAGCCGCGGTCGAGGCGGTGGAGGTCGCGCCCTGGGTGGAGAGGTTGAGCAGGTTGTTGCCGCCGCTGCCAAAGTTGGTGCCCATGATGCCCACCGCCGAGCCGTTTTGTCCGTTCACACCTTGCCACTGAATGCCAAATTGCGCGGCCTTGCTGGCATCGACCTCGGCAATGATGCTCTCGACCAGCACCTGGGCGCGGCGCTGGTCCAGCTTTTGGATGATCTCCAGCAAGTCGCGGTAGACGGGGTCGGGCGCGGTGATGATGAGCGAGTTGGTGGCGACATCGGCCTGGATTTGCCCCCCCGTGACGTTGGGCACGGTGCTGGAGGCAGGGTTGCCAGTGCCACTGGCCACGGTGGCGGCGTTGCCCGAGGCTTGCGCAGAGGCCTGGCCTGCCTGGGGGTTGGCGCTGATGGCGGCTCTGAGCGTGTTGGCCAGTTGAACCGCGTTGGCATTTTTGAGGTAGACCACATGCAGGTTGCCGCTGCCTGCGAGGCCGTTGGGTTGGTCGAGCTGGTTGACCAGAGCTTTGGTCTGTTCGAGCTGGGCTGAATTGGGTGCGCGGATCACCACGGCGTTGCTGCGCGGGTCGGCAATCACGCTGGTGCGCAGTGGCGCTTCGCCACTGGCGGGTGTGCCTGTGCTGCCTGGGTTGGCGCGGCTGTTGTCGGCCAGCAAGCGGGTGACGAGGTTCACCACATCGCTGGCCACAGCATGCTTGAGGGGCACCACGGCGGGTTCCACCGCGCGCGGCACATCCAGCGACGCGATGATGCGGGCCAGGCGGTTGAGGTTGTCGCTGTAATCGGTGACCACCAGGGTGTTGGTGCCCGGGTTGAGGTTGATGGTGTTGTTGGCGCTGATGAGGGGGCGCAGGATGGGCACCAGGTTGGCGGCGCTCTCATGCGTGAGCGTGAAGATGCGCGTCCCCACCTGCCCATCGCGTGGAGCAGCAGTGCCGTTGATCACCGTGGCGGCACCGCCTTGGAGCTTGGCGTCGATCTCGGGCACGAGTTGCACCACTTCGCCCGAGGCGATGACGGCCACACCGCGAAGGCGCAAGGCCTTGACCAGCAAGCCCCAGGCCTCCTCGTGCGAGACGGCACGTTCGGATTGCAGGCTGATCTGGCCTTTGACCTTGGGATCCACCAGCAGGGTGTGGCGGGGTTTGGTCATGCCCATGACCATGCGGGCAACGGCTTCGAGGTCCGCGTTGGCAAAGTTGAGTTGCACCCGCCCCTTGCCCTGGGCAACAAGCCCACTGGACGCGGCTGAGCCTTCAGCCTGGCTGGCCGTGGGTGCGGCCACGGCAGGCGCGGGGGTTGAGCCCGAGGCAACGCCGGGGTTGGCGCTCGGGCTCAAAGCCTGAGCCGGCGACTGGGCCAGGGCAGAGCCACCGGTGAGCACCAGGGTCAGCAAGCCGCCCACCCAGCGCGGCGCGGCGAGCCAGGCGGGCAAAGCGGGCTTAGAGAGCAAAAAGCGAGCGGGCATGTTCATCCATCAGAAATTCAACTGGGCCTGCGCCCCCT
>RGCL01000076.1 GCA_009919175.1 Betaproteobacteria bacterium | reverse complement strand
GGCGGCCACCACCGTGCCACCCAGCAGCCCCGAGAGCAGGCCCCAACCCAGGTGCAAGTGCAGCCAGGCTGCTGTGTATGCCCCCAGCCCAAAGTAGGCTGCATGACCAAATGTGTGCAGACCAGCGGGACCCACGAGCATGCGCAGGCCAGCGGCGTAGAGCATGGCGATGGCCACATCGGTGCCCAACACCCAGAGGTAACTGCCATGCGCCTGTGTCCACGGCCAGGCCACGGCCAACCACAGCACCAGCAGCCCCCAGCGACTCGCACCGGTCATGGGCAGCGAAGATGGTGCGGCAGTGTGCGATGGCGCACGCAAGGGTCGACCCAGCAAACCCCAGGGGCGCCAGATCAGCACCGCCACCATGAGTGCAAAGGTCAGGGCTTGGGACCACTGGGACCACACCACTTGAACACCGGCCACCTGCGAAGTGCCCAAGGCCACACACAGCGATTGAATGGCGGTGATCAGCAAGGCCGCCAGCCCTGCGCCGTGAATGGAGCCCATGCCACCCACAATGACCACGGCAAAGGCATCCCCAATGCGCTGCACATCCAAGGCCAGCGAGGCGGGTTCACGCGGCAACTGCAAGGCGCCGCCCAGGCCTGCCAGCGCGCTGCCCAGCGCCAGCACCGACACGAACAGCCAGCTCGACCGCACACCCAACCCGGCTGTCATGGCGCGGTCTTCGGTGGCCGCGCGCACCAGCATCCCCCAAGAGGAGTGATGCACCCACTGGTGCAAGAGCCACCAGCACAGCGGTGCCAAGGCCACCAGAAAAACATCGTAGGCGGGCAGGCGCGACTCACCCCAGGTGATGGCACCCGACAAGCCCGGCGCGCGCATGCCCAGCAAATCCTCTGGACCCCACAGCCACAGGGTGAGGTCCTGCAAGATGAGCATGACCGCAAACGTACACAGCAATTGAATGAGCTCGCTGCGTCCCTCGATGGGGCGCAACACCAGCACCTGCATCAAGGCACCCAGGGCTGCAGTGACCAGGGCAGCCAGCGGCAAGGCCAGCCAAAAGCCCGCCACTGGCAGGTGAGGGCTGAGCCACTCGCTCAGCGAATAGGCCAGATAGAGGCCCAGCATGAAAAACGAGCCGTGTGCGAAGTTGAGCACGCGGGTCACCCCAAAAATGAGCGACAGGCCGCTGGCGAGCAGGAACAAGGAGGCCGCACTGGCCAAGCCATTGAAGAGGTGCAGCGCCAGGCCCGATGCGCTCATGATCGCCTGGGATCAGGGCGCAGGGCGCAGTCGCTTGACCTCGGCATCCGGGGGTTGGTGCGCCGCGCCATCACGGTATTGGAAATCCACCATCACCCCTTGACCATTGACCAAACGGGTGCGACCCACATAAGCCCCCATGGTGGACTGGTTGTCCTGCGGCCTGAAGCTCACCGGACCAAAGGGCGAGCTCAGGCTCAGGCCTTTGAACGCCTTGACCAGCGACTCCGAATCGGTTTTGCCCGCGCGCTTGATGCCAGCGGCAATGGCTTGAATCGTGGTGTAGCCCACCACCGAGCCCAGCCTGGGGTGCTCCTTGTAGGCCGCTTGGTAGGCCTTCAAAAAGGCCATGTGCTCAGGCGTTTGAATGCCTTGCCAGGGGTAGCCCGTGACGATCCAGCCGTTGGGCGTTTCTTGTTTGAGAGTGTCGAGGTATTCGGGCTCGCCAGTGAGCAGGCTCACTACGGTGCGGCCTTCAAACAGGCCTCGCGTGTTGCCCTCGCGGACAAACTTGGTGAGGTCTGTGCCAAAGAGCACATTGAAGATGGCATCGGGTTTGGCGTCCAGCAAAGCCTGGGTCACCGCGCCGGCATCGACCTTGCCCAAAGCGGGCGCCTGTTCGGCCACGAATTCAACCTGAGGCTGAGCGGCTTTGAGCAGTTGCTTGAAGGTTTCAGCCGCCGATTGCCCGTACTCATAGTTGGGGTAGATGATGGCCCAGCGCTTTTTGTTGGCTTTGACAGCCTCGGGCACCAACATGGACGACTGCATGTAGGTGGAGGCGCGCAAGCGGTAGGTGTAGGCATTGCCCTTTTCCCAGGTGATTTTGTCGGTCAGCGGTTCGCTGGCGAGAAAAAACACCTGGTTGCGCCCAGACCAGTCGGCCACGGCCAAGCCCACATGAGAGAGGAATGTGCCGGCCAGCACATCCACTTTTTCACGTCGCACCAGCTCTTCGGCGGCGCGCACGGCATCGGAGGGACTCGCGTTGTCATCGCGGGTCACGAGCTTGAGGGGTCGCCCCAGCACTCCCCCTGCGGCGTTGATGTGTTCAACCGCCAATTCCATGCCCTTGAGGTAAGGACCCAGGAAGGCCGCCTGGGCCTTGTAGCTGTTGATTTCACCAATGACGATGGGCGAATTGGCCAAGACAGAACTGGCCACCAAGGCCAACCCGGTGCCCAAACCCCACTGCCGCCATCTGGTCCACATAGAACCCATAGACCCCACCTCCACTGTGTTCAGGGAAAACGTGAATCTTGACATGTTATGCCATTGCCTTTGGCTATCGGGCGGATTAATAAACTCGATTAGAAACGGACATGAACATCCGCTAACCTCAGCCTTGTCTTTGACAAATGGTCAATGACAAGTTCAACCAAAGGAGATCCACACATGGCAGCACTCAAAGGCTCCAAAACGGAAGAGAACCTGAAAGCCGCATTCGCTGGCGAATCCCAGGCCAACCGTCGCTACCTGTATTTCGCAAACAAGGCCGACGTAGAAGGCCAAAACGATGTCGCCGCTTTGTTCCGCTCCACCGCTGAAGGCGAAACCGGTCACGCCCACGGTCACCTGGAGTGGCTGGAGCAGTGTGGAGACCCCGCCACGGGTCTGCCCATTGGTTCCACCCGTCAAAACCTGGCCGCTGCAGTGGCTGGCGAAACCCATGAGTACACCGACATGTACCCTGGCATGGCCAAGACCGCACGCGACGAAGGCTTTGACGAAATCGCCGACTGGTTCGAAACCCTGGCCAAAGCCGAGCGCTCACACGCCAACCGTTACGCCAAAGCCCTGCAAGAGCTGGTGGACTGATTGGGCCGTTGAGGTCTGAACGTTGCCCGACTCTTCGGAGCGGGCAGCGTTTTTTCCTCAAGGGCTTGAGATCCTGTTCACGCATTTGCGATCCCCACATTCCCACCCAAGAGGTACATCATGGCCAGAGAAGGCAGCCTGGAAGCGCCAACCCGCCACCCCATCGATTGGAAAAGCGAGTCCTTCTGGGACGAGTCGGCTTGTTTCCAGGAAATGGAGCGCATCTTTGACATCTGTCACGGTTGTCGCCGCTGCGTGAGCCTGTGCGGTTCATTCCCTACCTTGTTCGATCTGGTGGATGAAAGTCCCACACTCGAGATGGATGGGGTCAAAAAAGAAGACTATTGGAAAGTGGTGGACCAGTGCTACCTCTGCGACCTGTGCTACCTCACCAAATGCCCTTACGTGCCGCCGCATGAATGGAACCTGGACTTTCCCCACACCATGCTGCGTGCGAAAGCCATCAAGTTCAAAAAGGGCGAGGTCAAGGCTGGCGAGCGCTTTCTGGCCAGCACCGATGTGCATGGTCAGTTTGCCGGCATCCCCATCGTGGTTCAGGCGGTCAATGCCATCAACTCGACCCGTGCAGCCCGCAAGGTCATGGAGTCCACACTGGGTGTGGATGCCGATGCCTGGCTGCCTGAATTGGCCACCCAAAAATTCCGCTCACAAGCGCCCGAGGCCAAAACCCATCATGGGGTCAACGGCGAGCGCACGCCAGGCAAGGTGGTGATTTATGCCACCTGCTACATCAATTACAACGAGCCCGGCATTGGCATGGACCTGCTGCGCATCCTGGACCACAACGACATCGCCTATGAATTGGTGAGCAAGGAAAAATGCTGTGGCATGCCCAAACTCGAATTGGGGGACCTGGATTCGGTGGATGAAAACAAGAAAGTCAACATCCCCATCCTGGCGCGCTATGCGCGTGAGGGATACGCCATCCTCAGCGCCGTGCCCAGTTGCACCCTGATGTTCAAACAGGAACTGCCGCTGATGTATCCCGATTGCGCCGATACCCAGGCGGTCAAGGAAGCCATGTGGGACCCCTTCGAATACCTCATGGCCCGCAAGCGCGACGGCTTGCTCAAGACCGAGTTCACCCAGGGTCTGGGCAAGGTGAGCTACCAGGTGCCCTGTCATGGCCGGGTGCAAAACATTGGCAAGAAAACCGAAGAGATGTTCAAGATGTTGCCCGACACCTCGGTGCACACCATTGAGCGCTGCTCAGGCCATGCCGGCACCTTTGGCGTGAAAAAAGCCTTTCATCAACAGGCGATGAAGATTGGCAAACCCGTCTTCAAGCAGATGGCAGCCCACAAAGACGGTGGATTGCCCGACTACATCTCGTCGGATTGCCCCCTGGGCGGGCACCACATTGCCCAGGGCTTTGAGGTCAATGGCCTGGGCTCACCCGAGTTGCAGCACCCCATCAGCCTCATGGCCAAGGCCTATGGCCTGAAGTGATCAAGGAGTTTTGTATGCAGACCACTGGACGCATTGCCATTGACAACCTCATGAGCCTGGAGGCTTATTCCAAATATCGCAAGGCCCACAAAGCCGACATCATTGCCCACCGCCGCTTGCGCACGGTGGCCCTGGGCGAGCACATGACCTTGCAATTCGAGAGCGAGTTGTCCATCCGCTACCAGATCCAGGAGATGCTGCGCATCGAGAAAATCTTCGAGGAAGAAGGCATCCAGTCCGAGATCGATGCCTATGCGCCCCTGGTGCCTGAGGGGCGCAACTGGAAAGTGACCCAGTTGCTGGAGTATCCCGACATCAACGAGCGTCGCCGTGAATTGGCCAAGCTCATTGGTGTGGAGGACCGCACCTTTGTCGAGATCGAGGGTCACCCCCGTGTGTATGCCATTGCCGATGAAGACCTTGACCGCGAAACCGAAGACAAGACCTCTTCGGTTCACTTCTTGCGCTTTGAACTCACCCCCGCCATGTGTGCCAGCGTCAAGGCCGGTGCCTCCCTCAAGGTGGGGTGTGACCACACGCACTATCCCGCCCATGTGATGGTGTCTCCCGAGACCCTTGCCAGCCTGGCCTCTGATCTGCACAGCTGAGCCTGTATCCTTGCGCTCATGCTTTTTTTGCTGTCGCCTGCCAAAACCCTGGATTACGAGTCCCCCTTGACCCTGGGGGATGAACTGCCCCACAGTGTGCCCAGGTTTGTGCCGCAAGCCGCCGAGCTCATTGGCGTCTTGAAACGCAAAAAGCAGGCCGAGATTGCCGAACTCATGAGCCTGAGTGACGCGCTGGCCAAGCTCAATGTGGATCGCTACAAGGCCTGGCGACCCGAGTTCACGGCCGACAACGCCCGCCAGGCCATCCTTGCTTTCAATGGCGATGTCTACGAAGGCTTGCAGGCCAAGACCCTCAGCCGTGCCCAACTCGAATGGGCACAGCAACACCTGTGCATCCTCAGTGGGCTTTATGGGCTGCTCAGGCCCCTGGACTGGATGCAGGCGTACCGCTTGGAAATGGGCACGACCCTCACCACCCCCAAGGGGCGCAACCTCTATCAATACTGGGGCGCTACCATTGCCCAAGCGCTCAACGAACAGCTGGCCGGCACCAAAAATCCCGTGGTGGTCAACCTCGCCTCGCAGGAATACTTCAAGGCCGTGGACCTCAAGGCCTTGAAGGCGAGGGTGGTGACCTGCGAATTCGAAGACCACAAGTCTGGCCAATACAAGGTCATCAGTTTTTTTGCCAAGCGCGCGCGCGGCCTCATGGCACGTTACGCCATTGCCCATCGCGTCAAAACCGTCAAGGCTTTGCAGGGCTTTGATGCCGAGGGCTATGCCTTTGCGCCGGATGTGTCCAGCGAAGACCACCTGGTGTTTCGCCGCCACCTGGCCTGAGGTTGCGGCATGCAAGTCCAGGCCAATGGGTTGAGCTTCGAGGTCGAGGACACCGGCGAGGTCGACCGATTCCCGGTGCTCCTGGTGGCTGGCATGGGCATGCAACTCATCGGCTGGCCACCGCCTTTTGTGCGGGGCTTGCAGCGGTCGGGCTTTCGCGTGATTCGCTTTGATAACCGCGATATTGGCTTGTCGAGCTCGCTGGACCATCTGGGCAAACCCAGTGTCTTGCTCTCTGCCCTCAAGCAAAAGGTGGGCTTGAAGCTGAACCCACCCTACACCGTGCAAGACCTGGCCGATGACGCCTTGGCGCTCATGGATGCCTTGCACTTGCCGCGTGCCCATGTGGTGGGTGTGAGCATGGGCTCCATGGTGGCGCAGCGCATGGCCTTGAGCGCGCCCGATCGGCTCATCAGCCTGAGCTTGCTCATGACCAGCAGCGGTGCGCCCGATCTGCCCGGTCCCACGGCTCAGGTGCTCAAGGCCATGATGGTGCCCTTGGCCGAAGGCGGCACGCCGCAAAGCAAGGCCAACACGCTTCGCTTTCTGAAGGCCTTGGCCAGCCCCGGCATTCCTTATCCCAGCGGCGTGCTGGAAGACTTCATTGACCAATGCATGGCACGCAGCGACCGCCCCCAGGGTGCGTTGCGACAGGCCATGGCCGTGGCGGCTGATGTGGACCGCGCATCGCAGCTGGGTCAGATCCGAACGCCCACCCTGGTCATCCATGGGCGCGAGGATCCCATCCTTCCTTGGCCGTGCGGGCGGGATGCAGCCCAGCGCATCCCTTTCTCTGAATGGCACCTCATCGATGGCATGGGGCATGATTTCCCGCCCGGCGTGGTGGCACACTTGCTCACCCACCTGCTGCCCTTTTTGCACCAACACACCTGATGAACACCCCCGATCAATCCCAGCTGGGCAAGGCATCGGCCTATGTCGATCGCTACGACCCCGGCCTGCTCTTTCCCATCCCCCGTGCGCAGCAGCGCGCTGCCATTGGTGTGGGCGAGGCTGTGCCCTTTTTGGGCGCAGACCTGTGGACCGCATACGAGCTGAGCTGGCTCAACCCCAAGGGCAAGCCCATGGTGGCCATGGCGCGCATCATCATTCCGTGCGAGTCCACGCACCTGATCGAGAGCAAATCCTTCAAGCTCTACCTCAACAGTTTCAACAACTCCACCTTTGCCGACTTGGCCCAAGTGCGTGAACGCCTGCGCGCGGATTTGAGTGCAGCCGTATGGCAGGGTGGGCCGGTGCGTTCCGGCGTGGGTGTGAGCCTGATCGAGCCCGAGCAGTTCGATGCCGAGCCCATTGCCGAACTCGACGGCCTGAGCCTGGATCGACTGGATCTGGAGTGCAGCGACTACACGCCTGCCCCGCATTGGCTCACGGCGCAAATGGACGAGCAACCCGTCACCGAAACCCTCGCCAGCCGTTTGCTCAAGAGCAATTGCCTGGTCACGGGTCAACCCGACTGGGGCAGTGTGCAAATCCGTTACAGCGGACCGCAAATCGACCAGGCGGGGCTCTTGCGTTACATCGTGAGCTTTCGCAACCACAACGAATTTCATGAGCATTGCGTGGAGCGCATCTTCATGGACATCTGGCAGCGCTGTCGCCCCACCCAGCTGCAGGTCTATGCCCGCTACACGCGACGCGGCGGTCTGGACATCAACCCCTGGCGCAGCAGCCACCCCGATGCCTTGCCCGCGAATGTGAGAACCGCGCGGCAGTGAGGCCAGGGGCTGGGCGGCTGGGTCGCGTGGCCTTCAGAACAAACTGCTTTGTGGGGATGGTGGCTCAGGCTCGGCCACTTTGAGTTCGGTTGCGACGGCCTGTTCCTGAGACACCAGCTGGCTCACCTTCACCCCCAGCAGGCGGATGGGGCGACTCAAGTCCACGCGCTTGAGCAGCACGCCGGCCTGATTGCGCAAGGCCTTGGCATCGAGCACGGCATGGTCCAGGGTGCGATCGCGCGTGACGATCTGGAAGTTGTCGTAACGCAGCTTGATGCCCACGGTCTTGCCGGCATAGCCTTTGCGGTCCAGGTCCTGGGCCAGGCGCTCGCACAAGTCGGTGAAGATGCGACCCAGTTCCTCGCGGTCGGAGTGCAGTTGCAAGTCGCGCTCAAAGGTGGTTTCGCGGCTCATGCTCACGGGTTCGGATTCGGTTTGAACTGGGCGTTCATCGCGCCCCCAGGCGGCCTCGTGCAGCCAAGCGCCATGGCTTTTGCCAAAGTGGGCGATCAGCCAGTCCTTGTCCCTGGCCGCCAAGTCGCCAATGGTCACGATGCCGTGGCTGGCCAAACGCGCTTCGGACTTGGGGCCAATGCCATTGATCTTGCGGCAGGGCAATGGCCAGATCATGGTTTGCAAATCGCCTTCGTGCACGACGGCAATGCCATTGGGTTTGTTGAATTCGCTCGCCATCTTGGCCAGCAGCTTGTTGGGCGCGACGCCAATCGAGCAGGTCAGTTGCGTGGCATCGAAGATGCACTTTTGAATCAGGCGCGCCAGCACACGCCCGCCCTCGCGCTGGCCGCCGGGCACGTGGGTGAAGTCGATGTAGACCTCGTCCACGCCCCGGTCTTCCATCACGGGCGCTATTTCGGTGATGATGGACTTGAAGCGGCGAGAGTAGTCGCGGTAACGCTCGAAATCTACCGGCAACAAGATGGCATCCGGGCACAGGCGGGCGGCCTTCATGAGCCCCATGGCCGAGCCCACGCCAAATTGACGCGCCGCATACGTGGCGGTGGTGATGACCCCGCGCCCGGTGTAGCCCGACAGGCGTGCAAACGCCGACAGCGGGATGGTGTGCAAACGAGAGGCCAGGTTGTCGGCTTGCCAGTCGCCATCGGGGTCGCGCTCGCGCATGACGCTGAGCCAGTCGTCCACGCGTCGCCGGCCACCGCCGATCACCACCGGCAGGCCTTGGAGCTGGGGGTAGCGCAACAATTCCACCGATGCGTAAAAGGCATCCATGTCCAGGTGGGCAATGCGGCGCGGTGCGTCAGCGTCGGTCATGGTGCCAAGCATATCGCCGCATCAGCCCTGCAGGCCTGTGCTGATAATGCGCCTGTGTTCAACCCATGGGGATGCATTGCCATGCCAACGATTCGAGTCGAGATGTTTGAGGGCCGCACGCCCGAGCAAAAGCGCGAACTGGTCAAAGCCCTGACCGAAGCCTGCGAGAAAACCTTGGGCAGTCCCCCAGAGAGTGTGGATGTCTTGTTGTTTGACATCCCCAAATCGCAGTGGTCCACGGCAGGTGTGCTGTGGAGCGAACGCCAATGACCTGAGGTCTGCCTCAGGGGGTGGTCTTGCGAAAACCCTTGAGGGGGGGCAGGTCGGGGAACTCGGGCGCGCGCTTGTCTTTCATGGCCGCGAT